>JAKAVA010000027.1 GCA_021827645.1 Planctomycetota bacterium | reverse complement strand
GCGGTGGAGAATCATCTGCACTGGCAGTTGGATGTGACCTTCAACGAAGACCGGAGTCGCAAGCGGGTGGATCATTCGGCGGAGAACTATTCGCGGCTGAACCGATTGGCGTTGAATCTACTGAAGCGCGAGAAAACGATCAAGGCGAGCATCCGTGGCAAACGCTTCATCGCCGGCTGGGACAAAAACTATCTCCTACGCCTTATCTCCACCTGATCCGAGTATGCGTTCGCCCTGCGCACGGAGCCGATTGCAAATTGGGGATCTCCACCACACATATCGCGGGGCCGGGTGGGATGGAGGTGCGCCGATTTCAATTTCCCGGAAAGGGTAATAGATTCGCCTGCGGGCCGCGCAGATGGCCATGACCATGCTGCGGCTTAAACTTCTCGGTCGCGTTTTGAGCAGATGATCCCCGTGTGATCAAGCCCGAGATGCATGCCGAGACACCAGCAAAGTATATTGACCCGCAACAGCGCCGGGCGTTTTAGTTGACCGGCGCGAGCGAATAATGATCCGGTACCGGTTGAGCCGCGTCATAGATTTCATTCCGGTACGCGGGAAATGTTGCATAAATCGCATGTACCAGTTTGTCCGCCAAATAATTGATTTTTTTCATGGTTGAATAAGAGCCCACCCGCGTCAATGGGGTCCGACTCCAGGGGACACGATAAGCCGAATCAATCGGCAACTGGATGTGACGCCAGGCGAAGAAGCGTTCTTCCGTCAGGTGCCAGAGCATGTCCTGAACGTGATAGGCCTGCACCAGCATGGGGGTTTCATATTTCGCGAGATTAATACCGTGTGAGAGTTGGCCGGTTGAAAATGTTCCGACCAACTGGCCGTTGATCTTCAGTTGGTAGTGACCGGCGGTGAGGTCCCGTACCCGCAACGTCTCCCGGTCCAGCTTACGGTAAAGATGTGTCAATTTGATCACCGTGGAAGCGAGCGGATTTTTATAGGCAAAATTCGGCGTCGGCGCAGGCCAGAGGCGCATCGGCGGAAACTGCGGCCAGTTTTCGTGAAGCGTCATCATCGGCATGGGCAGGGATTGATCTATCTGCGTCCACTGGAGTCCTCCATGCGATGACAAATCCCGCACTTTCGTATTCTGCGCTGAAACCAACCGTCCGCCGTTGATGTCTACTGCTGAGACGATAGGAGTCGCGTGCCATGCCTTCAGGAGCGTTGCCGCCATAATCAATTGACCCGTTGCACTTGGATGTACGCGGCCCGGAATAAACTGCTGCGCCAGCGGCTTGCTGATTTTCATCAGGCCTTTGATGACGTTCACCAGCGGCCGGTTGAAATTCACACACATGAGATGATCACGAGCGGCCAGCCGTTTGACAAACGCCGCGTATTTCAGCAGCACCGCGTTGTAGCCGCCGGGAAACATGACTTTGTGCGAAACATCGTCAAACGGTGACGGCTGGATGAGCACGATCTTCACACCGGGGAGATGCTTCTTGAGCTCATTGACGATATGAATGTAACCTTTGCGATAGACATTAAAAATCGGCCGACTGAACGGACGAACTCCCGCATCATTCATTCCCAGCATGATGGTGACAATATTCGGTTTGAAGGGGTACACGTCACGTTTGAGGCGGACATCGATCGGGCCGGCCCAGCCGCCGCCGACTTTGTCACCCCCCACACCGGAGTTCACAAACATCACCTGCATATCGGGAAAGCGCGTCACGGCATAGGTTTCGGTATCTACGCCGTAATACCTCTGCTCGGTAATGCTGTCGCCATAGAAGCAGACTCTGTCCCCGGCCTTGAGGAAAAACTGCTTCTGCCCCACTGGAGCACCATGCGCCAAGCCCGCCGTGAATCCCGCGCAAGCCGCGATTACCGCCATCGCCAATCGATTGATACGCATAGGACTCTCCAGATCAATATCACACACTCAACGCATTAGAACGCCGCAGACGCCACCGAACGGAATATAGCCCTACGGCGATAACGGTGTCAACCGCCGCAGGACCGCCCGCCAATTCCATCTACTGTGATGACGGCCTGCCGTCAGGAGAAAACGGCGGCGAAAGTTCTGAATATTCTGCGTGCGCAACAGAACTCTCCACAGAGCGTGATATGATCTTCGAGCCGCAATCGGACGTTATTAAAATTTTACAACGGTCGGCCATGTCGTCCCCATGTCCATCAATCACTGTCGGAAAGCGTGACCGGATCGAGGAAGCTTAAATTTGGCGCCCCCCGCTGGGCCGTGAGACGAAAACTCTCGATGCCGTCAATGCGAGCTTCCATCGCCCGCATGAATTTCATCTGACCGCCGCGTCCCATTCCCTTGGGAAAACCTGCCGAGCGCGGGTAAGCCTCGTGGAGATAGGTGTGAAAAGCCACCATTGCTGTCTTGAACCGGCTGATTGCCAGAAGGAGGTATCGGTCCGCCCGGTCACCGATCCGGAATTTTCGATCGTTGTTCTGCCAGGCGACGAGTCCTTCAAACATCGCCTTCTCGGCCCGCGCCAGGGCCATGAAATATCGCGTCTCAAGCAGATGCTGATGGTGGACTTTATACTGATCGGGATATTTCTGAAGGTACACATGCCATTCCCGGATATCCCGAGGACCGTTGATGGACACATTTCGGTAGCAGTCCAGAATATTGCGAACACGGGCGGGAAACCGTCGCAACATTTTTGCCTCCGGCTCGGTAAAAATATGGTTGGTGAGCCGCTGCGCATAATAAATATCATCCCGGCACCAGAGACGAAGAGCCATGGGCTGCCAAGATTCCAGCACTTCGATACCGGAATCGGTGGGCAATTTAGGTTGGTGCATGGCACGGCCGTATTCCACCCATGCAAAATAAAATACGCTTAGCCCATAACGATAGTGAATTTTTCCGACCTTCACCCCATGCCCCAGAGGACCCTTTCGGTCCAGTGCCGGCAGGAGTTCACACTTGAATTCGGGCTGATGAACGATGAAATACACCTCGGGTAGTGTGCCGAACTGCGTACCTTTCTCACCCGGTTTATAACGATAAAGATGGGCAATATCATAACGCCAGCGGGCGCAGTAATATTTACGCTCAAAGCTGGTGCCCAATTTGAGAAAAAAATCATTGGCCTCATTGATGATCATATTGGCATTATCGGGAACGTAGTGCTCACCCTTGTATAGATAAATCAGTCCATCCAACACCCATTTGTATTTGGTACCCAAACCGTGGTATTGGGCGGAAAGGTTGTAAGACATGTTCCAGGCATTGAAAATATAATCAGATGCGAAATACGGTTCCAGAGCGGCGATGGCGTTATAGTCGGTTTCAAGCGGCCGCCACTTCTGGACGTTCTTGTCATGTTCGGCGTTTTCCCACAAAGCCATGGCAAGGATGCCCCGGAAGCCTCCCAGCGCCAAACGTGGAAACGTCAAAAGCAGTTGGCCTATATTTTTGTCGTTGGACTGCACCAGTCGAGATCGCTGTTGCTTGAGTGAGGGCTCGATCAAAAAAATGCCTGCGATCAATACGGCGGTGATCACGACGCAGATCAACTGATCACGACGGACCTGGCTTTTGATTCTTGCGCGGAGATTGGAATCCGGTTGACGGGGGGGCGTCAAATTGGTGGGTATTAATTCCGGCATTACGAAAGCTCCCTTTTTCGCATTACGAGGTAACCGACGGCTATCGCCGGGATCATGGAAATCATCGCCGCAAAGATATTCTGCCCCAGAAAGAGCCAAGGCATATTGCGAGACGCCGTGATAAAAGGCAAGGGTGAAAAGCGTGTGAAGTTCGGCAACAGATAGACCAGGATTTCCAGCACATGAACCATCACACCGCTGATAAACGAACCCAACTGGTAATACCAGACCCCTTGCAGCCGGTGCTCCTGGACAATATTGAGCAACTCAAATCCATTGGCCTTGGCCAGAACACTGACAAAATGGAAGAGATTGCCGAGAATGTAGCAGCACATCGTGGTGAGCAGCGCCACAGGCCACCCCAATGCGGTACCGGATACGACGCCAATCGTAATGAGGAGGATAACTTCGCAGAAGACGATCAACTCTGTTTTGAAAAGATTACCTATGAACGACGACGGTTTCTGCATGATGCGAACGGAATTGGTGCGGATTTTCAGCCAGTGACCGTGAACAATACTGCTGAGATTGACAATCAGGGCACTGCCGTCGAGCAGGCGTTCGGGCAGTTGCACAACGGTGACGCGTTTTTCATTGATATGCAGTTTGAGTATTTTCACGGGATTTGTGGGATCGTCGCTTGAATAGGCAAAAAGCGCGGCATAGTTGGGAATGGCCTCATTGGTTTGCTTTGATACTCCGCAGATCAGATGCAGGGTAAATTTACCATTCTTGGTTTTGGGAATGGCGAGAGGATTAAGATGCGTAAATTCCCATGACGCCACTTCCGGCGGTGTTTGCCCCGTTTTACCGGGCCCTGTAATCTCCTGCCAACCATTCGATTTGAACCCGGTAATCACCGGATCGGCCTTGGGGAGGATGTAATCAATACCGTGCTCATGAAGCATGGCGGCATTGACGCCGGTCACGATGCAACTGCAGTTGCTCAAATGCGTGCCATCGCCGATCTGCAGATAGGTATGAAATGTGGGGCAGGTGACTTTCAGGACGACGGGCCCGGGACTGAGTACCCTGCCGGTCTGGGGATCGGTGTAACTGAAAAAACGGAATGGATGCTTCGGCGTCCACGCCGCCGAACCCGCGGCGTTGAGCTTGACCGATGCCTCCTCCGTCACCATGGGGTTTTCGCGCTCAATGGCGGTAATGTGTATCTCCGCGGGGCGACCGGGCGGGAAGAGTCCGAAACGGAAGAGAAAATCAGGTTGATAGCTCAAATTGGCCGGGATTGAAGGAAATTCAAAGTAGACCGTTTCCGTGCTGCCGCCCTTGAGATAGCGCGTCGGCGGATTGGTGGCATACGAGATCATGCCGGCGATACGCAACTTACCGGTGATGTAATTTTGTGCCTGGAGTACCCCATGCGTGGCCGTGTAAAGCAGACCGAAATCAGGTGGAACATGCCGAACCAGCCGATTGTAGTTTTTCTTCTCCAGCTTATACGACACCATCGCATCGGAACGAATGTTATGGTCAACCACCTTCATGAAGGCCCATGTGAAGAGCATCATGGCCAGCAGCATGACCAGCGCCGCTGCGCCCAGACCCATGATTTTTCCGAGCAGTAATTCGAGACGGGTAACAGGTTTGGCCCCTGTTGTTATAAGGGTTTTGCGTTCCCGTTCACGGGGAAGAGAAAGGCAGGCCAATATACCGAGATAAACCAGCAGTATGATTTCCTGGGCACGGATGAAAATAGTCAGATAGACGCGAACCTCGCTGCCGGGCGTATAGCCACGCACGATCGAGAAGCCGAGTATCAGGCAGATGACCATCCAGATCACAGGAATGGCCCACATCCGATTGTGCCACGCTTCAATAAATGTCGTGCGCCCCACCGCCCAAGCCCGGCTGATACCGGTGCCGATTCTCGCAATATCTCGAAACGCGGTGAGAATAAACGCAACGAGGATGACGAGAATAACTGCGTCGGCCACCAGGGACATGATATTGATTGAATGGTGCATTCACACTCCGTTGAACCGTCAGCGGCGTTCAGCCTTGCGTTTTGAATCGACGAGATTCTTGAATATATCCTCGAGGCGCACCCGCGGTCGCCCTGTGCGCACGTCGGTGAGGCCGCTGCGCTGAGCGAATTCGAGCAACTGTGTCTGAATTTCAGGGGTAACGCCGCGGGCCTCAAGCTGGAAGGTGTCTTTCACCTCCAGCAGGTCATTAAGCGTACCTTGAATTTCGACCCGGCCGCGATAAAGGATCACGAGCCGATCGCAAACATCTTCCACATCCGCAAGTTGGTGGCTGGAAAGGAGCACCGTTTTTCCCGCATCCTTGAGACGCATGATCATATTTTTAATTTCCAGCATGCCCACCGGATCGAGACCGGAAGTTGGTTCATCCATGATGACCAGATCAGGATTGTTGAGCAGCGCCTGCGCGAGTGCGACCCGACGGGTCTGCCCTTTGGAGTAGGTACCGATCCGCCGCGACCGCACTGCGGGATCCAGCCCCACGAAATCGAGGTAATAGTCGATGGCTCGACGACGCTGGGCGCGGTTCATATTGAAAAGTCGCGCATAAAAATCAAGCGTCTGGCGAGCATTGAGAAAGCGATATAGGTAGCTCTCTTCAGGCAGATAACCGATGACACGACGGGTATCCTGATCGCCGGCCGGCTTGCCCATGACCAGTGCGTCGCCGGCGGTTGGATTGATGAGGCCCAGAAGTAATTTGATGGTCGTGGTTTTGCCACTGCCATTGGGGCCCAGGAGACCAAAAATCTGACTTCGCTCCACCGCGAGATTGAGTTCTGTCAGTGCCGCGACCTGCTGACTTTTCCAGAAGCCGGGATAAATTTTGGTCAACTGCCGGGTCTGGATGGCAAATCCGGATGCAACCATGAATATCTATCTCCAAAAAAATCACCAGCGTACGCTAACGCTTAATCTCCGGGCTGCTTCGCCACCACTGCTGATGCTTTTTTAGGCGGCGGCGGCAGCGAGAGGAGCATCCTTTGCCCCGGTTGGACAAAAAACACGCGCCGGGCATTCTGCATGACCTTGCCCAGCGTATCGGCAATCAGTTTGAGGGTAATGACCCGGGGATGCTTGACATATTGCCGGTAGACACTCGTGAACTTCTGCGCTTCGGCGGAGGCCTCGCTGATGGTGCGGCTCGCCTGAGCCTGAGCGGACGACACAATCGCCTGTGCCTGCCCCTGAGCCTCAGTAATGGCGGTGTCACTCTGACGGAGAGCGTCCTGAATGGCTAATGCCTCATCCTGCCGATCGGTGAGCGCCGCGGTAAATGCTGTGTTGACCGCCCGGGGCCAGTGGACATATTCCAACTGAACACGCTTGATGGTGATGCCCATTTTAACGGCATTGATCGCCGACTGAAGACCTCCATGGTCATTGGCATTTTGACTCGAGAGCTGCTGCTGAACCACCAGTTTGTTGTACAGTGCTTCATCCACCGTGTCGTGCGCTAACTGACTGATCAACTGATGACTGGCCAGCATCCGGATCGCCGCGTCACGGGCGGACCCACGCGGTTCATCGACCGGCTGATACACCGCCAGCAGATATTCCATCGGATTACTGATTTCATATTGGACGGAAATCCTGGCGTGAAGGATATTTTTATCGCCGGTAATCAGATACGGATTGAAAATCGCATCGACCACGCGCCGCGGTATTCCCTGACGCATGTATTTTTTACGCATATTGGCATAGGAAGCCGGAGAGGTATCAAAATCAGCCACCTCCAGAAGGTGCTCGCGGTTAAGCGGGATGATGTAGACCTTATCAATGGGCCACGGCAAATGATAATGGAGGCCGGGCTCGGAGAGTTCAGGCTGCCCGTCGGGGAGGGTGAGATATTGGCCGAGGCGTTCCACCACTCCAACTTCGCCGAACCCCACCTGATAAAAACCGCTGAGAATCCAGATGACAAGTACGCCGATGAGAAAATAAATCAGCGTATATTGGGCCGAAAACCACGGATTACCGCCCGAACCGCGCGGTTCCTCGGGAAGTACCGTCAGCGAACGGCCGTTGGTCGAATCGATTACCATACGTTCTTGAACTTCGGTCATGGTGGACTGCGTCCCTTATTAAATCGGCCTGATATCAATGCGTTTGATGGGCCGGATGCGCCGCATTTTTTTCGATAACCTGCAACTGCTGGAAGAGCGGCGCGACCACCGGGTTATCCGGCGAAAGTATCCAGTAGGTGCTGTCGCCCATCGAGTTTTTGAAGAGCTCCAGAGATTTATAGAAGCGATAGAACCTCCGGGCCTGCGGCGTAGTCTGTGCATTGCCGATGATGCTGTACGCCTGGGCGTCAGCCATGCCGCGAATTTCGGTTGCCGTCTTCTGGGCTTCACTGAGAATTTCCGTCGCCTTGGCTTTACCGGCGGCGACAATACTGGTGGCCTGACTGGCACCTTCGCTGAGATATTTATGGGCGATTTTTTCGCGCTCCGCACTCATATGATGATAGACGGCGACGGCAACGGTCGGTGGGAAAGTCATGCGTGAAAAACCCAATGCCTTGATTGAAATACCCAATGGTTTGAGCTTTTCATTGACTTTACCGCGGATTTCCTTTTCGGCCGCGTGCATCTGAAGTTTCTGCCGGTTCACGTTGAACATCGCACTGAGTTTGTACTGCCCCATGACGGTCAAAACGGTCCCTTCAATTTTCTGGTCCAGATAATTCTGTACCTCGGGTGTTCCGCCGGGCAATTTTTCGTAATAGAGCCGCGGATTTATTATTTTCCACAGGGCGTAGGTGCGAATGGTGATCGGCTCGCCGTCGGATGTGGTTACCTCACGGTTGTTGCTTTGATAAAGGTGGAGGCGCATATCGAGGCGGATGAGCTTATCGGTCGGCCAGCAGAGATACCAGTTGTAGCAGATACGCGTCGGCTTGGTGATGATCTCGCCGAATCGGCTGATAAGCACCTTCTGATAGGGCTTGGACACAAATGTGCAGGTATCGAGCACAATGACGGCGATAACTGCAAAAAGGAGAATTCCAACGATGAATTTACGCATATAGCTGAGCCTCTTTAGCTTTGGGGCGAAAAACGGTACTGCCCCGGATAAAATTCCATTCCCTGAACCAAACACCTACTGCTGCTGCGGCGACGCCCCCATCGCACCGGCCACATTGGGCGGATTAAGCCCTGAATTTACATCTCCCGCGGTCGTAGGTGGCGCCAGTGTTATGTGCGAATGGGCATGACCAAGCTGCCATATCTGTGGCGGCGGCACCCCGGGGCCGAGGATGACTTTGCTGATATCCGGGAACACCTTTCCAATCGCCCGATAAAACGCCCAGATTCGGGCGGGGGTACCCGCTTTGGCAAACGCGGTAGATTCGGCCACCAGCGCTGCCGCCCGGCCTTTTTCCGCGTCTACGCGCTCGGCCGCGACCGCTTCGGCATCCGATACCAAGGCTTTTGCTTCGCCATTGGCGATGGTGACATCCTGAAACGCCCGCATTTTCGCCTCCTGAATGAGGCTGTGTTTCTCCTCCCGCGCGCTGACCACCTCTTCAAAGGCGCGAGCGGGACCGGGGATCAAACGCCCTGTTCGCGGACTGCGGTAACCACCGACTCCCTTGGGAGGGTGCAGATCTTTGATGTCTACATTGGTAATCTGAATACCGCTCTGCATGGCGTCGAGCCGTTTCTGCATGAACGCTTTGATTTCGGAGACGACTTTCGGCGTCTCGGATTCCAGGATTTCATGCAGGGAGTGGCGAGCGAAAACACGCGTGATGGCGGCCAGCAGCATTTGATGGACGAGTACTTTATCCATCGGTTTGGAATGCGGCGTATTGCCTATGCCGGCTGAGCCGCCATATTCAATAATATTCCGGTTTTCAACATTATGGAAAAACAGCCCCGGACTTTTCACCCGCCACCACGCCACCACAAAACCGTCCAGCAATTGTGACGCGGTGGAGATTTTTACCTTCTGCCCTGGAACGCCGGCGTTCTTAGTATTTATCTGCACCTTCATATACGAATTACCGCCGCTGGCGACATCACCGGTGACAAACTCCGAACCCGCTTTCGATTTATGCGAGGACCAGAAGGAAAACACACTTTCGCCCAGCTTGGATTTGTGCTCCACTTCGGTCCCCACAACGACGCTGTGTATTTTTTCCGTGGGGATCAATGATAATTTATCAATTGGCCACGGCCACATGATGTGCAGACCGGCGGGCAGAGGATGCGCGAGGTCATAGGCCGTCGTAACCCCGAGATGCTCGCGTATACCCACATCACCGGTGGGCACTATTCGCAATGTGCTCAAAACGATCAGGAACACCACTCCGGCGACGAATACCCGCGGCAGCAAACGCCCCAAGACGCGAATCCACGATGAGTCCTGCTGCGTCATACCGACGCTTTCAGACATCAGCACCCGAAGGCCGACAATCCATCCGCTGGAGATCAGCGGTACCAGCGGCATCTGCTGCAGGTCGATGCCCGTCTGTTCCAACTCATCAATCGAGCCCATGGAACGCAGAGAATTGATCAGCAGTTCCAGCCCCTGCAGGGCCAAAACCGCCGCGATAAATATCGCGGCCGATTGGGTTGCGTAATAGGTATCGGCCCATGCCGCGATCACGGCAATGAGAAGTGCTCCCGCACCGGGTATCCCGAGAATAACAATTCCGTTGGCGGCTTCGCCGAAGCCCTCGGTTCGCCGATCAACTCGGGAAAACGATGCCAAAAGCAGATAAGTCAGCAGGGCAAAAATAGCCGCCACCACCGCTCCCGGATCAATCGGATGCGGCGATATGACAATCGGAGTCCCCGGCATGACGGCGGCAAATTGTGTCCAGACCATGTAGCCGATCACCCCGGCAATGACGAAAAACATCACTGCACAGAGTCCGATGATCACCCGCTGAAAACCGGTATCCAAGCTGGTGATGTCTTCAGGTTCCACTTCCTGAACCGGGGTTGGCGCCGGCGCGGCATCATCGGAGTAGCTCATGTGGAATGAGCCCAACGGCGCCAGGGGTGTAAATTTGCTCTTGGTTGTCACCTCGGCGACGAGCGCCCGCTGCTGGCGCGTCAGTTTGAGACCCCACCAACTTAAAAATCCCAGAACGGTCTGAGCCGCAGCAGCGAGGGCGGCAGCCCAGAAACAGATCGTGCCATATTGATACACCGCGATACCGAGTATCCCGGTAACAATGAGCAGGCCGATGGCGACCCATAAGGCGACTACTTCAGCTCTTTTCACTTACAATCATTCCTCGATACGATTGAAATCAGAATCTGATGAAAGTTTCCGTTGTGGTCGTGTTAACCCTATGCACGGCAGCGAGAGCACTGAAGGCCATGCCAAAACCGGGAAACACTCTGAAAAGTTGGTCATTTCTCATCATCCGTGATCCAAATCGGGACGAACACATCCTACTCCGGGCTTCATACCGGTTGCAGTGCAGGCGAAGACGGCAGTGCCGGGGCCGCGGATTCCGTATCCTCCGGGTCCGCACTGGGCAACGGTTTACGGTTAACCCCAACATCACCGGCAAGCCGGACGGAATTGACGGCTATCACTACGACCGCCATCATGTGCACCAGCGCCGCGACGACCGGACCGAAAAGCCCGAATGCCGCCGCCACTTCAGCCACGCCGGCAAACACCAGTGCAAAAGCAAGATTTTGAAAGATGGCCGTCCTGGTCTGACGGGCCAGATAAATCAGCAACGGGATGCGCGTCAGATCATCTTTGAGCAAAATGGCGTCGGCCGCCTCAATGGCGGCATCGGTACCATGAATACCCATGGCAATACCCACCGTCGCGACGGTGAGGGACGGGGCGTCATTGATGCCGTCACCGACCATCGCCACGCCATGATCGCCGCGCTGCAGTTGCCGTACCAATTCTTCCTTCTGGCTCGGAAGAAGTTCGGCATAAACATCATCACAACCAACCGCACGCCCTACCATCTGAGCCGTCACCCGCCGGTCGCCGGTCATCATGACCACCCGTTTGATGCCGAGGTTACGCAGTCGCTTGATGGTGCGCCGGGCCTCGGGGCGAATTTCATCGGTCAGGTTAATGGCTCCGATAAGCCGATCGCCCTGCGTGATATAGACCGGCACCAGCGGCAGTTCACTCTGCTGTGTTTCAAGGTTTTTGACAGCTTCGGCGGCGACCGGCGAAAGAAGTTTAATCGATCCGGCGCGGGTTTTATGGCCGTCGATGATCGCCTCGACTCCCAGCCCTTCCAGAATTTTAATATCCGACGCCTGCGTGACTGAAACACCGCGTTCCTGCGCATAGGCGACAATGGCCTTGGCCAGCGGGTGGGAGCTGCGATTTTCAATGGTTGCCGCCATGTGCAGCAGCTCGTTTTCAGTGATATCGGATGCCGGACTCACGCTGCTGACGACAAATTTTCCAGTGGTCAGAGTGCCGGTTTTGTCAAAAACCACGGTGTCGAGATGGACGGACGCCTCGACAAACGGCCCGGCTTTCACTTGGATACCGCTGCGGCTTGCCCGAGCCAGCGCAACAATAATCGCCAGGGGAGAGGCGAGCAACATGGCACATGGGCAACCGACCACCCACATCGTTACCATGCGCATCGGGGTGCGGGTTACCCAGAACGCGACCACCGAGAGAACCAGTACAATCGGGGTATAAAACGAGAAAAACTTGTCGGCGGCACGAATAATCCGCGGCTGATATTGCTGTGCCCGCCGCACCAATGCGATCGTATGGCCGAGCGCAGAGTGTTCTCCAATACGCGTAACCTTTACCTCGGCCGAGCCGGTCAGATTAATCGTGCCGGCCAGAACCGTTGATCCCTTGGCTTTGTCAACCGGGATGGATTCGCCGGTCACCATCGATTCATCCACGCTGGTTTCACCGGTGATGACTTCGCCATCCCCCGCAATACGCTCGCCGGGTTGTATGACCAGGAGGTCTCCCACCTTCAACTGTTCGGCGCCGATAATGGTATCAACTCCATCCCGACGAACGCGGGCGTGGACAGGTGCCAAATTTTGAAGAGCGAGGATCGCGTTGCGGGCGGATTCAGCCGCCACCTGTTCGATCAGCGCACCAATCTGCAGAATCAGGGCCACCAGACCGGCTTCGATCAGCCATCCCAAGGCGATGGCGCCGATGATACTCATGGCAACGAGTTCATTCACATTGGTCTGTCCTTTAGCCAGCCCTCGTACTGCAGATAAGATGATCGGTCCGCCAGATATCAGTGCCGCCAGAAAACCCAGTGCCCGAGCCAGGGGAACTTCATGCGGAAATTGATAAAAGATCATCGCCAAGATCAGCAGGGCGACGGTGACCGGGACGATCACCGTCAACTGAAAATTCAATCCCACGCCGGCGTGCGTGTGCCCCCCCTCACCATGGTCATGCCCGCAGGCACAACCGATTCCGTCGGTCTGCCCATGATCATGGGCATGGGCATGATCGTGCTTGTGGTCGTGAGTATGGTCATGGCCCGCTTGAGCCGTAGATGCCTGAGTCATGATATCTCCGTCTACATTTCTCCGGACGTCAAAGCACTGCGGTAAAACCGCTGCGATCCGACGGCGCTGCCCCACCTTCCTGACGGTGATGGCGATACCTACCGCGGTATTATCGGCACTTGACGTGCGAAGGCTGAAATACAATCCAGCCACTACATTCGGTTACGTAAAAGCCGCGATCCTAGTTCAGGGTGGCGGCGGGTACGCCAAGAGATACCGAAGAAACTCTGGGCCGTAACTCGGACCACACATAAATCACAATCGCGAAATAGCATCAGGCTTTTCGTGAATAAACAATTCAACGTGCAGGTAGCCTGAAGCTTACGCCATAACTAATGATATCACGTTGCTGCCGCAATCGAAAGAGCGTAGACACAAAATGTTGGGGCGTGGATTTTTTAAGTAGGCTTAATATGGACGTGCTATGGGGAGTGTTGAACGGTCAGCAAGCAGGCAGGCATCGTGCTGCGAACGACGAGATTAGCTCTTTTACCTCAATGGACGCAGTGGTGCGCAAAGGCGCCGGCAAAAACCCGTGCGTTGTCGTGTCGTCTTGGCTCTTCGTTTGAGAAAAAGCAGATGACATCAAGTCGTAGGCACGATTCAATATATGCTCCGCGTTCGACTTTCCATTTCCCCCTCTCCACCGGCACCGACAGCCCGGCCGAACTCCGCATTGATTTTTAGCACCGACGGGGCGAAGATAACAGTTGGACAGACGCCGGCGTGACGGTATGGCGGCGGTGCAGGAGCGGTCCGGTGAATTTAAATGATTTTATAATGTTACGCCGGCCCCGCTGGGATCGCCTCCATTCTCTGCTCGATCGTTATGATGGTCGTGGCAAACCTCTGACGGCCGCCGAATCTGAGGAAATCTTCACGCTCTACCGCCTCGTCTCCAGCGACCTGAGCCTGATGCGGACAGCGGGGGGAAGTGCTGCGGTGACTGAATTTCTCCAGCGGCTCGTGGCCCGGGCGTATCAGACGCTTTCGCCACCCCCTCATCAGTCTTTCTTTCGGGCATGGTGGCGGCTGCTGCGACATGATTTCCCGGCCACCGCAAGGCGGCAATGGATGATCCTGCTTTTAGCTGCGGGTGTCATGTTCGGCGGAACGCTGTTCGGCTGGGTAACGACCAGTCTGCACCCATCCACGGCCCTTTCCATTGTGCCGCGGGAGTTTTGGCGACAGCGTCCCGCTCACCGCGTCAAGGAGCGATTCGACATACAATCCGGCAAGCATTTCAGCTACTCGATCAGCCAAAATGTTGCGTTCACCGTCATGCTCTTCAGGCACAATATCTTGGTGGGGATCCTCTGTTTTGCCACGGCAACGATATTCGGTGTGATCACCGTCGGCCTGCTTTTTTACAACGGAATGATGCTGGGTTCCCTTGCGCAGCGATATTTTGCCGATGGCGTCGGTACCTATCTGCTGGCCTGGGTGGGGCCGCACGGTTCATTTGAGTTGCCGGCCATCTGTGTGGCCAGTGCTGCGGGCCTGATCATCGCCCGCGCCGAACTCACCCGTGGCGGAAGGTATGGGTCGGTGTTGGGCGCCATCCGGGCTCAGCGCCATGATATCATCTGCCTCCTGCTCGGCTCGGCGCATATGTTTGTAATCGCAGGTATCTTTGAGGGAGGCTTCAGTCAACTCACCAATGCCATCATTCCATATTGGGTGAAGATTTCGGTTGCGGCGCTGCTCTTTCTGCTGCTGAACCTTTACCTGTTTTTCATCCCGGTTGATGAAACACAACTCCATGCAGCACCCTTGGAATATTTCCGGATTCATTCGGAGACAACAGCGGGCCGGGAGGTAGTGGCGTCCGCCATACCCGGATGATCTGCCACGATCGTAAAGAGTTAAAAGATTACCGATGGGAAATCCGAGGCGTCCATGAAACCTGATCCTGCACCTGAAACAAAATTTGAATCCGCCGATATCGATCCGAAGTTGCTTGATACGCAAATATCCGATTTTGCCCGGGATTATCAGCAGTTGTGCCGCGGCGTGGAACAAGTGATCATCGGTCATCATCGAATAGTTGAAATGACCATCGTCAGCATGTTGGCGGGCGGGCATGTGCTTTTGGAGGGGGTTCCGGGGCTGGGCAAGACACTGCTGGTTAAGACGCTCGCACGCCTGCTGGATCTGCACATGTCCCGCATATCTTTCACGCCGGATCTGATGCCCGCGGACATCATCGGCAGCCATATTCTGCTGACCGATGAAAGCGGTAACCGCCGTCTGCAATTTCAACCCGGGCCAATCTTCGGAAATCTCATCTTGGCCGATGAAATCAATCGTGCTGCGCCGAAAACGCAGTCCGCGCTGCTGGAAGCCATGAATGAGCAGACCGTTACCGTCGGGCGTGAACAACACCGATTGCCTCGACCGTGTTTTGTTCTGGCCACACAGAATCCCATCGAAATGGAAGGCACATTTCCCCTGCCGGAAGCCCAGCTCGATCGCTTCATGATGAAACTTTGCGTCACCAACCTCTCGGGTGATGATTTAATGCTGGTCATTGCCGGAGTACCGGATGAAATGACGCCCTCACCGATCTTCGACCCAGTCCGCCTCAGTGACATGCAGGCACTTGCCCGACACGTGCTCATCTCTCCGGAAGTACTCGCGTCGGCCGCGTCCCTGCTGGAGGCGACGCACGGCGAATCGCCCAGCGCCTCAAGCCGAATTAAAAAATATGTGCGGTTGGGATGCAGCCCGCGTTCCGGCCGACACCTTCTGGCATGCGCCCGGGTCGTGGCGCTCGCTGCAGGGCGCACATGGGTGGCCAAGGCGGATGTTGCAGCTCTTGCCGCCGCAGTCCTGGCGCATCGACTGCTCCTCAGCTATGAAGCCATCGCCGATGGAATAAGCTCTGCTGATCTCATTGACGAAATAATCGAAACCTCGCGACTCAAATAGGGTAACATCATTCCCCATGGTGGTATGGCAATATCCATGGATATTATTCGGCATCCTACCGGTCATCATAGTGGCCGGAATGGCACTGAACAAAAATGGCGGTCGGTTACATCGCCTCACGGTCGTATTGCTTTCGTTTGCCGCACTGCTGACTCTGCTGGCTGCCTCCCGGCCGCAGGTTACTGTTACCGCCACGGCTCAGCGTGTTAATTTAGTCGTTGACGATTCTGCTGCATCTGCAACAGCTTTCTTTCGCGATCCTCAGAAATTGCGGCGATTTGCCCAACATCATCTGCCGCACGGCACTCATATTCGAGTGGAACTCCTCGGTCGCCATTTACGCTTTCTGCCGATTGATTCGACTCTCACCCCGGGGTTATTCCAGCAGCGGCATTTTCCTCCTGATGCCGCCCATCATATTCATTGGCACGCCCTGTCCACCGCTCATATCCGCGGTCCGGTCTGGCTTTTTACGACCGCGTATCATCACTGGCCGCAGCGGGCACCAAAAACACCGCTCGCGTTAACTTTGTCGCATCCGCACGCGGCTGATGTGGGGATTCGCTTTTTGCGGGTTCGGCGCGACGCGGAAGGTATTGTCAATGTCGGGATCGTCCTCGATGCCACCGGGCCGCTTGACGCTGAATTACAAGTTCGGCGGAATGCCACGCTGATCACGCGGGAAGCTCTTCGTTTCCACCGTGCCGGGGTGCGCGTCATCAACGTGATCGATCATAAGGCATCGCACGGTCAAATCTTAACGTACCATGTCCGCCTGATTTCATCTGATCCTTGGCCAGCGGATAACCGTGCCACCGTCGTGCTCCCCACCCGCAGGCCGACGCGAATTCTCTGGGTAACCGACGGCTCTGCTGCGGGCTCAGACGGAAAGAATATGCGCATCATGTCCCCGTCATCGTTGCCCGCCGTGCTTTCAAAGTTTAGCGCATACCGATGCGTGGTGCTGGATAACGTTTCCAGCCGGGAATTACGTTTCGCGCAGGTGTCTGCATTGCAACGGTGGGTACGTGACGATTTTGGTAGCCTTGTGATTCTTGGGGCAAGTCGCGCCTTTGGAGCCGGAGGGTATGCTGACGCGGAGCCGGTGTCGCGCTGCCTGAATTCTCTCTCGCCGCTCTCCAGCCATCTGCCAAAGCGGACGCCGACGCACGTGATCTTCTTGATAGATACCAGCGGGTCTATGGGGCGCCATGTATCGGGTACTGGCGGGCAGACACGTTTCGATCTGGCCCGCGCTGGAATCGCCGGCGCCATGTCCATTCTCGGGCTTCGCACACACATCACGGTGCTGGCGTTCAGCGGACGCACGATTCAGATCGCAGGCCATACCCCGGCCGCGATCATGCATCATCTGGCTCACATACAACCCAATGGCTCGACGCGTCCCGATTCAGCACTTCCTCTGCTTCGCCGTCTCATGCATCATCATGATTGGCTTATTCTCATCACGGATGGTGCGGTACCCAAACTCTCTCCGCAACCATGGAAACGATTAATTCGCTCCACCTACAGCCACATGATCATCATAGCCGCGCGCCAATCCCGTGCGATCCGAAGATTCATCCGCAGTTCGCGCGTGCGTCTGGTTCAGACTGCCGATGAGCAACAATGGCGGATACTCCTTCGCAGGGCCGCCCGGCACGCCATGCTGGAACCAATGGATACCACGCCTCTGCACTGGACGACTTTCCATGCGGCCGGAAACCCTTTATCCGGCACGACCCGTCAATGGATACGGACATATCTTCGTCACCGCGCCATCGCTTTGGCCGGAAATCGACACCGAAACATTTCGCTGGCCGCTTACTGGCACGTGGGATTAGGCAAAGTTGCTGCCATGGCCTGCAACCCCCAATCACCCGCCGACGGCAAATTGCTTCGGCGAATGTTGCATCTGGCAGCGGCAGGTGCGGGTAGTCGCCATTGGCAGATTGACCTGCGTGGCATACACAACCCCGATCGGCCGATGTCAGATTATTTGCAAAACCCAAGTTGGCAAGCCAACTGGCGCCTACGCGTATCGGCTGATCGCCGCCGCGATTTCAGTCTGAAGCTTAACGCAATTCGATTCGCCCATGGCCACGAGGTATCCATTCCCATGCCCACCGTGGGGCCGGGAGTATTTCAAATCTACTTCCATGCACGCCACGATGCCTTTACGATCACGGTGACGGGATCCCGTAAAAGCAAAACGAAACCTGGCCGCGTGCACCTGATCGGACGTGTTTGGCCGAGAATTCTTCCCGGGCCGTGGTTTCCCGCCACCGGTTACCCCTCATCACCGGCATGGAAAAATTGTCAGCTTATCAATCGTGCGAGTTCCCAATCAACTCTCTGGCGGCCGACGGTTCAGCGGCATCTTTCCCTCGGCAACTGGCTTGAAATTCTCGCGGCGGCGTGTGTTTTGGGGGCCATGCTGTGCGAAATCGGCCGCCGGAGAAACCCGCTCCCGACCTGAGCCTGAGACCGTTTTAGGAACCGCTTCTCGATCTGTCAGCAAACTTTTCGATTGACAATTCGTAAATAGACCGTTAACTACTCTTCCGGCGGCGGGTAAATACCTGCGGGGCGCAAACCGGCGATTTGTGAGCCGGTGGTGGTCCAACGGAAGATTGGGTTCAGTCTTCCCGGGCGGTCATGATCCGCCGGGGGGGGTAAAACGTCGGCAGTTGCGGAAGGTAAAGAGTTATGGCGTCAGGCGCGGATATTGTGGTTAAAAATCTTACCAAGGCGTATGGCAAATTTTTAGCCGTGGATCATATCAGTTTTGAAGTACCCAAGGGAAGTATCGTCGGCTTTCTCGGGCCCAATGGAGCGGGCAAAACCACAACCATCCGAATGTTGACCTGCTTCATGCCCCCCACGTCGGGAACCGCCTCTGTTGCCGGCTTTGATGTATTTACACAGTCGATGGAGGTTCGCAGCCGCGTCGGCTATCTGCCGGAAAACGCGCCGATCTATACCGAAATGCGCGTTGCAGAATATCTGTCGTATCGCGGCAGACTCAAAGGAATCGAGCGATCCGCGCTTAAGTCGCGGGTGGAATCCGTGTGCCAAAAATGCTGGCTCGGGGAACGCCTGCGGTGGCCGATCGGAACGCTTTCCAAGGGGTATCGGCAGAGGTTGGGCATTGCCGATGCGCTTTTGAACAATCCGCCGGTTCTTATTCTGGATGAGCCGACTGTGGGGCTGGACCCGACTCAGATTCGTGAGACGCGTAAGATGCTTGCCGACCTGGCGGGTCAGCATACCGTTCTGCTTTCAACACATATTCTTTCGGAAGTGGAATTGACATGTCAACGCGTCATCATCATCGGACGCGGGAAAATCCTGGCGCAGGGAACCCCGGAGGAATTGAAGCAGGAATGCGCGAGGCGCAATTCATCGGGGGCCAAACTGGTGGTGGAAGTGCGCGGTCCGGCCCAACAGGTTAAGATGGCGCTGGGAGCCATGCCCGGCGTTGAAAACGTGGAAATCCTCAGTGATGGTCCGGTTTGCTCCCTTTCTGTCAACGGCAAGCTTGATGGGGCGCTGCGAGAACTGATCGCCTCGACGGTGGTGGAACGGGGCTGGGCCCTTCGTGAAATGCGTACCACGGGAACTTCATTGGAGGAATTCTTTGTGCAGATCACCGATCCCGGAGCGACGAATCCGTCGCTTGCCGCATAAATTCCAAAATACTTCGGACACAACTTAATTGTGGAGAAAAGACCGTGTTCAAAACGCTGACCATTGCCCGCCGCGAATTAATGGGCCTGTTTTACTCGCCGGTTGCCTATGTCGTTCTGGTTGTGTACCTGCTGTTTGTCGGACTGCTCTTCGCTCTTCTGGTTTTGGCGCCCGGCGCGGTGGCCGATCCCGGCCCGATGTTTGCGTGGAATCACCTCGCGCTGATGTTCGTCGTGCCCTTCATTACCATGGCGCTCTTTTCGGAAGAATATCGTTCCGGCCGCATTGAAACGATGCGCACCAGTCCGCTGAGCGATTTTTCCATTGTGCTGGGCAAATTCCTTGGTGCGCTGGCATTTTATTGCGTGATCATCGGCTCGAGCCTGATCTACGTCATCATTCTATCGGCCTTTGGCCGTCCCGATTTCATGCCGGTGATCACCAGCTACTTCGGGCTCTTCCTCATGGGAATGCTTATGGTTTCCGTAGGGCTGTTTTTTTCGGCCTGTACGCAGCATCAGGTGCTGGCAGCCATCAGCAGTTGCGCCGTACTGGTTACATTCGGAATTCTGCTCCAGGGGATTGGGGGGCTCCTGGGAAGTATCATCAGCCAGCCGCCCGCATGGCTAGGCACCGTCCAGCGCGTCATGAATTACATGTCGCTGGAACCGCAGATGCAGCATTTTTCCATGGGCTTGGTGGATACTTCCCACATTGCCTATTTCATCACCGGCACATTTTTCTTTCTTATGCTGACGTATCTGGTTCTTGAAAGTCGCAAGTGGCGTTGACGGCCGCATTGATTTTCGCCGCAGGCTGACTGTTAAGATGGATGTTACCGCACATTGGAGTAAGGTTAAATGAGTTCTGAAAAGGCATCGGAATCTGAAGCGACCTCGCGGTCAGCCGCGACAAAAAGCAAATGGGTTTATGGTTCCAATGCGTTGGTGCTCGCGGTCGCGGCGCTGATTGTGGTGATCCTTCTGGACTGGATCACCTTTCGTTACAACCATACGTATGATCTGACGACCGGTCGCATCTATTCATTGTCTCCGCAGACGCACCGCCTGCTGGGGCTGCTCAAAAAGTCGGGCCAGAAGATCATCTTGATCAATACATTTTCATCAAGTTCAGGAAGCAGTCCGACGGAAATCACGGAATATGCCCGCGTCCAGCAGTTGGTGCATGAATATGAACGCGCCAGCAGCAATATCCATGAATATCGCCCCAGTTCAAGGCGATCTCTCGAGCGGATGATTCAGCGACGATTCGGTAACAGTCTCAAACCGTATCGGGAAACGTTGACCGGCTGTGTTCCGCTCCTTCAGGAACTGAACACGAAATTTACCGATCTGACCCATTCCCTCTCGACCGTACCGAGTGATGCCGGTATGACGTCCGACCAGCAGGCAACACTTCTGGGTATTGCCGCATACATCACTCAGAGCGCACCGTCTGATCTGAAGCGATTGGTGCGGGACATCAAGGCCGAATCTAAGTCCCAACTCGCGGATTGGCCGGGGTTGGCCAAAACTGCCCAACGGCGGCTTAAGAGAGTGACCCAAAATCTTTCACTGGCTATCGCCCCGGACACGGTCAAAACACTTCCCGTTGAATATCGAAAGTGGCTGGTGGGGCAGACCCCCGCCATTAAAAAGATCATGGCTCACCTTCAATCTCTGATCGCCAAAATCGCCGCGCTCAAACCGGTCAAATCGGCGTCGGCTCTGGCTGAAATCGGACCCGATCGCCTCCTGATTCTGGCCCCTCATTCGGTAAAAGCCGTTACAGCAAGTGAAATGTTCACCGTCAGCGGTCTGTCGCACTCATCGGGAAGATTGCGTTACACCTTCAACGGCGAAGAAGCGGTGAATGAAAAGTTGCTCAGTATCCTGCATCCGCACAAAATCAAGGTTGTATTCGTCAGCGCGGCGCCGGGTAATCTGATCCAGCGCGGTGCCCCGTTTTCCGCCATCGCCCGCAAATTACGCCGCCATAATTTCGCGGTTTACAACTGGTCGCCGATCTCATCGAATCCGCAGATGCCGGGGGCATCCGGACCGCCTCCGGCCATCGGCAAAGGTGTCGTCTGGGTGGTGCTTAATCTACCACCCAGCGGCCAGATGGGGATGATGGAGATGCAGGCGGCCGGCCAACTCAACATGCAACTCAAGAAACATCTTGCCGAGGGCGGTTCTGCCCTGTTTCTTCTCGGCGCAATGCCGACACAGTTGCTCATGGCTACGGGGGGGCAACCACCGTTTAAAAATCTGCTCGCCGGTTACGGCATTCGATATCGGCCGAATCTGGTGGTGGTATCCAGGCAGAGCGACGGGGCGGGGCATGAAGTCGTCGGGCCGCAGATTCGGATGGATCGCTTCGGAAAAAATATCATTACCCGATCCATGAATTCACTCATGACCATGTTCATCGGGCTTCCAAATCAGAATGCCGGCGCCATGATGGGCCCCACCGTGGTTGGGCTTACAGCCAAAGCGCCCGCGGAAGTTCGGCGGCAGGTTATTCTCCGCAGCCCCGGCGGTTTGAATGTCTGGGCTCAGTCGGCGGACGCACCGTTTGATGCCAAATTTAACCCCGGTCAGGATAAGCGCGGCCCTCTCCCGATCGGCGCATTGGCCGTCAAGCATGGAAGCCGCGTCGTCGCCATCGGTAATATGCTTTTTATTTTCAACGGCCTGCTGGATTCCGTTCAGATGATTGAACGGGGAAACAGCATTGAAGGCATTCTGCAGTTTCCGGGTAATTCCGCTCTGTTCATGAACAGCATTTATTGGCTCAGCGGACAGTCCAAATTGATTGCCGCCAGCCCGCGCGAGACGGTCGCCATGCGTATCAAACCCATGTCGAGTGCTGAACTGACTCTGGTCCGATTCGGTACGTTCATCGGCCCGGCCGTTGCAGCCGCCCTGATCGGTATTATTGTTTTGTTCATGCGGCGCCGCATCTGATAGCGGAAGTGTTGGTGGACCGCGTCAATATGAACTGACGGCTTCAGGAGTTTAACGGTGAATTTCAAGCTAACGGCTTCTATTCTGGTGGTGATGCTCGGTCTTCTGGCGGTTGTCATTTACCTCCGTCATCAGGCGCCGAGCCGTGCCAGCCAAACCCATGGCCGCGTTTTTAAATCTTCAAAATTGCACATTGTCGGGATCACCTTCTCCGCCCGCGGAAAACCGACTTTGAAGATGGTCAAGCGTGGCACCCATTGGTACATCATTTCCCCGCGCAAGGCTTGGGGGCGGGATTTCGCAATCGGCGAACTGGCGACGCAGATCGGAGACCTCAAATATCATGCCCGTATACCCATAGCCGCGACGGGTAAATATTCGACCGCCAAGCTGGGGCTTAAACCCGCTCACGATTCAGTAACGCTGAAATGCGCTGACGGTCAGACACTCCATCTGGCGATCGGGCGCAGCACGCTCGGCGGAAGGCTTTATGTCACCAGCGATTTCCGCCACGCATTTGTAGTGGACCGCCATTGGCTCAGGACGCTTCTCAAGGGAGAGTCGCATCTCGCAACCAAATCGCTCACCCGATTTCACGCCGCCGCCGTGGAGTCGATCACCATCAAAAAGGGTAAAACAACGATGCGGATCATTCGTCATGGCAAGCGATGGGTGATTGATTCACCTCTGCTTGCCCGCGCCAACCCCACCAAGGTCACCAATTGGATCAGCAACCTGCAGTTGCTCGCGGCACATCGTTTCACGCATAAAAATGAACACGCGCTCAAGCATGTTGCCTTCGAGATTAAAGTCGTATTTCGCAAAGTTCCCTCCGCAGGTCTGCCTGAAAAAGCCAAGGCAAAAATACCCCCTCCGCTTGTCGTCTCCTTCGGTCGCTATACCGATCTGACACACCAATACATTCGTGCCCTGAGCAATGCCAACCCGAATGTGGCCATTGTCCGCTCCACCAGTTTTTCGCAGCTGGAGCGATCCTTGAGTCACTTTCAGGATCACGCTCTTACCCGCGCCAAGCTCTCAGATGCAAAACGCATCGTCCTAACGCGATCGGCCCCGCGCATGCCCTTTGCGCCGGCGTCGCTTGTGCTGACACGCTCCGAAGGCGGCTGGAAAATGGGCACCACCGTTCAGAAATTTGCCGGCGGTTCCCTTTTACCGGTGAGCAAGGGAGCCGTGGCCAAATTGCTTCAGAAAATCTCAGCCATCCGCGCCAAATCCTGCGACAATACACCCACGCCCCAACTGGAGCATCTGCGTCCCATCGGTACGCTGACCATAGACCTTCCGCACCGGATACATCCGCTGAAGATCACCGTGGGGCCGGGAAATAAAGGCGGGCTTTCACCGGTGAAAGTCAGTGGCTGGAAAACGATTTACATGGTATCTACAGTGCGGGTCAAACCCCTGTTTCCGACTGCGGCGGCCCTGCGTTCTCGTACAGTTGCCGCAATTCCCGCCCTTGGCATCGAGCGAATGGCCTTGCGTGACAACGGGCATCAGGCGGAACTCTCCAAAATGAATGGAACGTGGAAGATTGAACCTGGGGCGAAGAAAATATCATCAGTGGATGTAGCATCGCTCACGGCGGAGTTGAATCCGATCCGTTGTCATGATTGGGTGACAAACGCCCCCACGCCTCAGCACGTCATGGAATTGACGTTGACCTACCGTCCCATGACTGCAACTTCGGCCGGGGGGCTTAAAAAAGCAGGCAAAGCCGGAGGGTCGTCCGCGCAGACGCAGCAGGGAGTGCTGCAGATCTGGTCGAAAACCGTCAAAACTCCGGCGGCTGGTAAAACGCCTGCCAAAACCGAGCATCAATATTTTGCCCGTTGGCTCACTGGCGTAGAGTCGTCTACCCCTTGGGTCTTTGTCCCCGGCGACAACTTAGTATCGGGAGTGAAACAACTTATGGCGGATACCGGATTATCAGCCGTCGCAACGACGAAATAAACAGCCACCGGCCACGCGATGCAGGATCATCCCGCGCGGGGGATTAGCCGGGTGCCGGACGCTGTGTCCGAAGCTGACAGAGTCAATCGAGGTACCATGAAAAGTCGGCATGACAGTCCGCGGCAATCGGCATAGAATAACGCACCGGAATGGTCCGTTGAGGAGTATTGAAAATATCCATGCGCCGCGTTGTGATTACGGGTATCGGCGCTGTAAGTCCTCTGGGATTAACAGCTGCGGATTCATTTAATGCCTTCCATTCCGGTCGCAGCGGAGTGGATACCATTGGGGCATTTGACGCCTCATCGTTTCCATGCCGCATTGCCGGATCGGTTCCCGCCTTCAAAACTGCGGATTTCGTCCCGAAAAGCTATCGAAAATCCACCAAGATCATGGCTCGCGACATTGAATTGGCAGTTGTTGCGGCGGATAACGCCGTCCGTGATGCCCGCTTGGCGACACGCGGAATCTTAGAATCCGGCGGCGGAAAAGCCCCTGCCGATAATTGGTATGCGCCGGATCCGTCACGAGTGGGCTGCAACATTGGCGCCGGCTTGATCTGTGCCGATCTCAACGAACTCACCGAGGCGATGGTTCGTGCCGCCAATCCTGACAATACCCTCAATCTCGCCCGATGGGGAAAATCAGACAATCCGAGCGAATCCAGTGGAATGGATACGCTCGCCCCTCTCTGGCTGCTTAAGTATCTCCCGAATATGCTCTCCTGCCATGTGAGCATTATTCACGATACGCGCGGCCCTTCCAACACCATCACCTGCCAACAGGCATCAGCCGGCCTGGCTCTTTCCGAAGCGTGCCGGACCATCCAGCGCGATCAGGCGGATGTGGCGCTCGTGGGCGGAGGCGAAAGTCTGGTGCATCCTATGGGCCTGATGCGCTGGACGCTCCTCAAACTGCTTACTGAGAGCGGCAATGAGAATCCTGCCACAGCCTGTCGCCCGTATGACGCCCGGTGTTCGGGGACGGTCATTTCCGAAGGGGCGGGCGTACTGGTGATCGAGGAACTGGAACACGCGCGTCGCCGTGGTGCTGATATTTACGCCGAAATTAAAGGTATGGCCTCATGCGCCAGTGCTCTTCCACTCGGGCAGGCGGATCCTGCGGGTGAACCGCTTGCTCACGTTTGCCGCCGTGCCTTGGCTGGCGCCAAGTTACGTCCCGACGATGTCAGCGCCCTGCTTCCGCCGGCCAGTGCTTTGCCACAGCTCGATCAATCCGATATTGCAGGTATCAGCTCGGTTTTCAGTTCCCTTCCACCGATGACCACGCCGCGCGGGGCCGTTGGGGATGCTGGCGCGGCAAGTCAGGCAATAGATCTGGTCATGGCGGCTCAGATGCTGAAACGGCAGATTCTCTGTCCTACCGTCAACTGCGATCAGCCGCTCCACGATATACCGGTCGTGAAAAGCCCCAAAACCCCGGCAGATTTGGCTCACGTCCTGATCTTGGCGCGTTCGCTGGCGGGACAGCACTCGGCCATCGTATTGAGCCGATATCAGGAGGCACATTAGTATGCGACATCGTGTCGTGATAACGGGAATGGGGTGGGTAACGCCGCTGGGATGCGATATTGAGAGCGTCTGGCGTCGATTGCTAGCCGGCGAAAGCGGTGTGGCACCCATCCGCAATTTTGACGCCCGTGCCTTTCCGACGACATTCGCAGCGGAAGTAAAGGATTATCACGTTCCTGATAAAATCGCGGCCTCCGGCAAACACAGCCGAATCTCTCGTGCCACCGGTTTCGCGTTGGATGCAGCCCACCAAGCGTGGGCTCAGGCGGCACTGCCCGAGCCCGGCACGCCGGAACATAAAAAACTCAATCCGTATGATATCGGCGCTTATCTGGGCAGCGGCGAAGGATCGCTTGATTTTTCCACCTTCACCCGCACTGCCATCGCCAACTGGAAACGGGACGCCGACACCCTCGATATGGCCGGATGGGGCCGCGATGCCCTGAAATCATTTAACGCTCTGGCGGAAATTGAGCAGGAACCGGCACTTCCCATCAATCATCTGAGCATGGAATTCAACGCCCGCGGACCGGCGCTCAATTGCCTCACGGCCTGCGCCGCCTCCACGCAGGCGCTCGGAGAGGCCACCGAGATCATTCGTCGCGGCGACGCCTCCATCATGATCTCCGGCGGTGCCCATTCCATGATTCATCCCTTCGGCGTGACGGGTTTTAATCGCCTTACCGCCCTGTCAACCCTCAACGATGACCCGCGTCGCGCCTGCCGCCCGTTTGATGCCACCCGCAGTGGATTTGTCATCGGTGAAGGCGCGGGTGTATTAATTCTTGAAAATCTTCAGCATGCCCTCTCGCGCAGCGCCCCGATCCTGGCCGAAGTCGTCGGTTACGGAAGTTCCGCCGACGCCTACCGCGTGACCGATCAGCATCCCGAGGGGCGTGGCGCGGTCATGGCCATTAACGAAGCGTTGAAAGATGCAGGGCTCACACCCGGGGATATCGACTACATTAACGCCCACGGCACAGGCACCAAAGAAAACGATTCCACGGAAACGCACGCCATCAAGGCGGCTTTCGGTTCGCATGCCGGGAGGGTGCCGATCAGCAGTATTAAAAGTATGATGGGGCACCTGATTGCCGCCGCCGGGGCCGTTGAGGCCGTCACCTGCGTGCTGACCCTGCGCGATCAGATCCTGCCGCCCACGGCGAATTACAGTGTTCCCGATCCGGAGTGTGACCTGGACTATGTGCCCAATGAACCGCGTCCCGCCCGCGTCGATGCCGTCATGTCGAACAGCTTCGGCTTTGGCGGACAGAATGATACCCTTATCATCAGGCGATATCGGCCATGAACAATGGCTGAGGTACATTGGTTGGAGAATCCATGGTGACGATGCCCGGACGGGGCAGGGAAAAGTAAATTGAAGGAGATTGTAATGAACGCTCACTCACCCGAAGCTCTCTGGACTCGATATAAAACGCATCTGGTGGACTGCCCTCGGATCGGCCTGTCGCTGGATGTGAGTCGCATGAACTTTTCGGATGAATTTCTATCCGAGATGAAGCCCGCCCTGCGCGGTGCCTTTGCCGCCATGACCGAACTCGAAAACGGCGCCATCGCCAACACTGACGAAAATCGCATGGTGGGGCATTATTGGCTGCGGAACACCAAGCGTGCTCCGTCATCTGAGATTGCGGCAGAAATTGAGGCCAATATTGAGGCCATCAAGGCATTTGTAAAAAAACTCCGCCGCGGTGATATCAAAGCCCAAAATGGAAAAAAATTTACCGACGCCTTGATCATCGGCATCGGCGGCTCGGCCCTGGGCCCGCAATTTGTCTCCGAAGCGCTGGGCAGTTCCAAAGACCGTATGACCATGCACTTCTTCGATAACACCGATCCGGACGGCATGGATCGTGTACTGGAGAAAATCGGAAAATCTCTCCCGCGTACGCTCACCGTTGTCATCAGTAAGTCGGGCGGAACCAAGGAAACGCGCAATGGCATGCTGATCGCCCAAGCGGCCTACACCTCCAAGGGCCTCGATTTCGGCCGCCACGCCGTTGCCGTCACCGGCGCTGGAAGCGAACTTGACCGCCATGCGCAGTCGCAGAATTGGCTCCAACGATTCCCGATGTGGGATTGGGTTGGCGGCCGAACCAGTGAACTTTCCGCAGTGGGATTGCTTCCCGCAGCCCTTCAGGGAATTTCCATTGACGAAATGCTCAAGGGCGCCAAGGATGCCGATGCCGTCACCCGTAAACCGGACATCCGCGAAAATCCCGCCGCCATGCTCGCTCTCATGTGGTATTACATCGGCGGCGGCCGCGGCCTGAAAGATATGGTCATCCTGCCCTATAAAGATCGTTTGTTGCTCCTGAGCAAATATCTCCAGCAACTCGTCATGGAATCGCTCGGCAAACAGTTTGACCGCGACCGGCGCGAGGTGCATCAGGGCATCGCTGTTTATGGCAACAAGGGTTCAACCGATCAGCATGCCTATGTGCAGCAGTTGCGCGAGGGTATTAATAATTTCTTCGTTACGTTCATCGAGGTGCTCAAATCCTCTTCACTGGAACGCGACGGCTCGGTCGCCGAGGCGGTAGAAGTGGAACCGGGCATCCGCTGCGGCGACTATCTTTCCGGCTTTCTGCAGGGAACCCGCTCGGCGCTGCACGAAAACGGACGCGAAAGCGTCACCATCACCATTGATGAGGTCACTCCCCGTGCCGTCGGCGTGTTGATTGCCGTATTCGAAAGAGCGGTCGGACTGTACGCCGAGTTGATCAACATCAATGCCTACCATCAGCCCGGAGTTGAAGCCGGTAAAAAGGCCGCGTCAGCGGTCATCGCCCTGCAGGTCAAGGTGCTGGCGCATCTCAAATCGGGCGGTCGCGGAACCGCGGAGCAGATCGCCGCTGCCATCGGCGAAGGCGCAAAGGCGGAAGCGGTCTTCCACATTCTGCGCCGTCTGGCGGCTAATCGGGACCGTAAAGTGATGATGGCTGCCGGAAGCGATGAGGCCGATGTGACGGAAAGTGTATTTAGCCTTGAAGCTTAATGGCGGAGCTGGGATGAAACTCAACGGCGGCGTGCGTTGGCGGTTGACTGGCCCGTTCGGAATGACGGAAAGGCTGCGGTCACGGTCGGGCGACCGACGGCACCGGACCGAGCAAGCTTATGGCTGCTTCCTTCCGGACCTGACCAGGTTCACAGCCGACCCGTGCATCGGGCCCGACCATGACCGAAGCCTTATGCCTATGAGTGTACTCGATAACCGGCAGCCGCTCCACCTGCGAAACTGCGTTGCATTCCCGGGTGATCGGCGAAGTCCGACAGGCCGAGATGGATGGTACGACAACAACACCTCAATGAGTAGGAACTAACCCATGGCGACATTGACATACCGCACGGCGGGCGAATCGCACGGTCCCGCGCTGGTCAGCATCATTGAAGGCCTCCCCGCAGGGCTTGAGCTTGATCTGGATTTGATCAACGGCGAACTCCGGCGCCGGCAGGGGGGCTATGGCCGCGGTGGTCGCCAGAAGATTGAAACGGACACCGTGACCTTTCTCACGGGCGTGCGGCGCGGTCGGACCATCGGATCGCCCGTCACCATCGAAATAAAAAATCGAGATTCACGCCTCGATGAAACACCCGCTCTGGTCAAACCGCGTCCCGGCCATGCCGATCTTGCCGGCGCCGCCAAATGGCTCAGCACCGATTGCCGGGAAACGCTCGAACGCGCCAGTGCGCGTGAAACCGCCAACCGTGTGGCTGTCGGTGCGCTTGCCAAATGTCTGCTGCGGGCATTTGAAATTCAAGTCGTGGGGTTTGTGACGCGCATCGGACCGGCGGCCGCCAATATCAGCGCCTCCGCCACTCCCGAAGCATTATTAACCGGTACGCTGGCCAGCGAAGTTTATTGTCCCGACAAGGCAGCCGGTGATCGGATGATCGAAGCCATCCGCGAGGCCAAAATTCAGGGTGATACCCTCGGCGGCATCGTAGAAACACGTGTGTACGGTTGCCCCGTTGGGCTTGGGAGCTGCGCCCACTGGGATATGAAACTTGATAGCCGCATCGCTGCAGAAGTGATGGGGATTCAGGCAATCAAGGGTGTGGAGATCGGGCTTGGATTTCAGGCCGCCATGCTTCCGGGTTCGGAAGTGCACGATCCCATTGAATTCGATCCACAATTGCGCCGCACGCCCTGCCTCGGCTTTACGCGTCCGACGAATCACGCGGGAGGACTTGAGGGGGGGATGACCAACGGCCAGCCGGTGGTCGTTCGCGCGGCGATGAAGCCCATCAGCACCTTGCTTAAAAAGCCTATGCCGAGTGTTGATCTCAACACCAAACAGGCGGATAAGGCGGATTACGAGCGCAGCGATGTCTGTGCTGTGCCGGCAGCCGGTGTCGTTGTGGAAAATGTCGTCGCATTTGAAATTGCCCGCAGTATGGTGGAAAAATTCGGCGGCGATTCGATGATGGAGATGCTCCATAATTATCAGAACTATCTCGCCGTCGCCGCATCTCTGGGCCAATAATCCTATCGGGCTGCTCATCTGGCCGAATACGGACGCCACATAAGCGTCGTCCGTCCGAGATGTGTTTCCTGCGTCCCTTTTCTTGTTATCACTGGACACTAATTCTGGTATTTCCGATGAGGTCAGGTGAGAGAGGCGTCAGTGCCTGCGCTCAATGGCTGGTTGCCGTGTTGGGGCGTCTCATGGGGAATAATGTTCGACGTGCATTTACGTTGGTTGAGATCATTACGGTCACGGCCATTCTTGCGGTGCTTATCTCTGTTCTTCTCCCATCGCTCCGAATGGCGCGTGAACTGGCGAACCGCATTCAATGTTCAGCCAATATGAAGACCTGGGGTGCGGCATGCCTGGGATTTGCGGTCAATCACAAGGGACATTTTCCGGCGGCATACGGTTATGGAGAAGCTTCACAGACGCCCCGAGGGGCGCAGGTTGCAACCTTACTCATGCAGCAGGACGCCGGATGGTATAAACAGATACTGGATCAGGAAGATGCCAATCCCACTCAGGCCAACTACGGCAAATATTCGAGTCCACCGTACGACAGTGCCGAAACGGGCACGCAGTTTCCCATGCTTCTCAACAATGACAATGTGAATAATAATAGTACCAATTTTAATTCGGAATCTGAACGCTTCGGTACTCCCTACTCCGATTTTCTTGAATATGGTGGAACCGGGCAATTTACGCAGTACGCCTCAGATGGGACGGCCATCGCCAGTGCCCGTGGTGGGTTAAAAGTTCCTTATGAGTACTCATGGGACCCCACGGAACTTGGAGTTTATGCGAGTGTCCCGGCGGCTTTTCGTGGTCCGCAGCAGATGTATCTCGCTCCTTGGATGATATGCCCAAGCTGTCCGTTTACCCAGGACCTCTTTGCGGGTGAGCAACTCTATCAATGGGGTTATTTCATCATGACCACCTATGACTATGTCGGGGGAGCGACGTTGCGATCGCTCGATAGTTTCACTCAATACGGTGGAGGCGGTTTTCCGAACGGAATCGGTCTGAGCAGCGGATTCAACGGAAGCATCTACCCCGTCTGGGGAAATCACATTAACCAGCCCGCCGCCACGACAAACGACCCGCCCGGCGACATTCTGTGCACCGACGCGGTGGCATGGGGCGGTGGCAGCATGCAGGGGAATCTCTATCTTATCAACCATCCGCACTATTCCAACCCCCATGCCCCCGCTTATGAAAATATTCTTCATGCCGACGGTTCGGTACAGGGCGTAAATGATCCAACCTTTTACAATTCACAGAATCAAGCCTCCAACACCCTTACCAATGCCGATTGGGCCGAAGCACACGTTCCTTCCCCAAGCCCCAATGGCATCGGCGAGGTGCATTTTCAGTCCGGAGATCCGCGAGCTTGGGCTAACGACTTTAACGCAATCTGGACCGGATGGTACTTCTATTGGCCCAACAATCCCAATTAAATCGGTGATGTCGGCGTCCCGATGGAAGGCTGGCGTGTGGGCACCCTTAAATTCGACCTGGAATCGAGAAGACGGCCCCAACCGTTGCTCGGTCGGTAAAAAGATCGCTCGAGCGTTTGCACTCCGCGAATCGAAACTTCATTTCTTGCCTTTTCCGATTTTTGGATTAACATTCAGAGGTGATTTTTACCGAGGTGTTTTGTGCGGACAGATGCGGCTGATACAACATGGCTGCGACGAGGCGGGTTGAACCACACCACGCCCGCTGTCCGCGCGGGTATTGTCGGCTGATCTGACTATCGTTTCCTTCGCCATGGCGCCCGGAAGCCCCGGAAACGCCGATTCCACCCGGAATTGCCCACCCAATCGCCAGGCGGCGGAATTTCACGTATGATGAAAAAGAAATGATCGGATGACATCCGAAAAGGTCGTATGTTATGAAACGCATTGAAATCTATGACACCACACTACGCGACGGCAGCCAGGGAGAAGGGGTTTCGTTTTCAGTCGAGGATAAACTTCAAATTTGCCGTCGCCTGGACGAATTGGGCGTGGATTACATTGAGGGAGGGTATCCCCTTTCCAACCCCAAGGATGCAACATTTTTTGCCCAGGCCAAAGAACTTACACTTCACCACAGTCGGCTGGCCGCGTTCGGCATGACGCGCCGAAAAGGAATTTCCGCCGCTGAAGATGTCGGTCTTAACGCTCTGCTGGCCTCGGAGGCGGAGGCTGTGACGATCGTCGGGAAAACGTGGGATATCCACGCGCGGGAAGTCCTGAGTGTTACGCTTGAAGAAAATATTGCCATGATCGCCGAATCTATCGAATATCTCACAAAGCGTGGACGAAAGGTGATTTACGATGCGGAACACTTTTTTGACGGTCTTAAGGCAAATCGCGAATTTGCTCTCGCGACGATCAAGGCCGCCGCACAGGCCGGTGCGGTGCTGATCTGCCTGTGCGACACCAACGGAGGCACGCTTCCGTCGCAGGTGCAATCCGGCGTAAAAGATGCCATGGCTGTGGTCGGAATTCCGGTGGGCATGCACCCGCACAACGACAGCGGTTTAGCGGTTGCCAATGCGCTCGCCGCGGTGACCGCCGGGGCTATGCAGGTTCAAGGCACCATCAATGGGATCGGTGAGCGATGCGGCAATGTGGATCTGACCACGGTAATTGCCAACCTGCGGCTCAAACTGGGATACGATTGTCTGGAGGCCGATTCGCTCAAGCATCTCACCGAGGTGTCGCGCTTTGTATTTGAGACGGCTAATCTGAATCCGGTTAATAATCAACCTTATGTGGGCGTCAGTGCCTTTGCGCATAAGGGGGGTATGCACGTGCACGCGGTTAACAAAATGGCCAGTTCTTATGAGCATATTGATCCGGGAGAGGTGGGTAATACCCGGCGCATTCTGGTTTCGGAACTCTCGGGCATTTCAAACGTAGCCGCCAAAGCCGGGCGAAAATTTAATATTGAACATGACCGGACCGCCCTGCGCCGGGTATTGGAGCAGGTCAACGAGCTGGAGGCCGGCGGTTATCAGTTCGAGGCGGCGGAAGGGTCGTTTGAATTGATTCTGCGACGCCAGATCGGCAGATATCGGAAATTCTTTGACCTGCAATCGTATCGCTGCGCGGTATCGCGGGCGGCGGATGCACCCCCGGTAACCAAGGCGACGCTCGCACTTACCGCCAAGGGGCAGCAGATACACTCATCGGCTGAGGGTGACGGCCCGATCAATGCTCTGGATGGAGCCCTGCGTCGGGCGCTGGAACCCATCTATCCCGCCATTGCCCAACTGCATCTGATTGATTACAAAGTCAGGGTGGTCAACGCGGGGGCGGAGTCAGCCGCCAAAGTGCGTGTGGTGATCCAGTTCCGGTCGCCGGAGGGTATCTTCGGTACCGTCGGCGTATCGGAAAATATTATTGAAGCAAGCTGGCAGGCGCTGGTCGATGCCCTGGAATACCGACTGATTCACGATGAAGAGCTGCGGAGCACTCCGAAGCCGGCGGCCGCGGATAACCATTAAATATTGACGAGGATGAACGTGAACGAGGAACTCGGCTCGCAATACGAGCCGTCCAGAACTGAAAATAGAATTTGGAACCGGTGGATGAAGGAACTGGGCGAATTCCGCGCTGCAGCGGGTCGCCAGCCGCCCGAGCGGAGATTCAGCATCGTCATTCCGCCGCCGAATGTAACCGGAGCATTGCATCTGGGCCATGCGATTAACGCCACCATTCAGGATATTCTCGTGCGTCATCACCGCATGCTGGGCCATGATACGCTCTGGATTCCCGGTATTGATCATGCTGGAATCGCGACCCAGGCAGTGGTGGAAAAAACGATTTTTGAAAAGGAAAAAAAATCGCGGCACGATCTGGGCCGGGATGAACTGGTAAGGCGAATCTGGCAGTGGAAGGAAACGTACGGCGATCGTATTTTGAAGCAGCTTCAGGCGGTGGGTGCGTCGTGCGACTGGACACGCACACGATTTACGCTCGACGACACCTGTGCGGCGGCCGTACGCGAGGCCTTCTATCGTCTCTTCTCCGCCGATCTGATCTTTCGCGGGTTGCGGCTGGTCAACTGGGATGCCCAGCTTAAAACGGCCGTGGCGGACGATGAAATCTATTTTGAAACGGTACGCGGCAAGATGACTTCCATTCGGTATCCGCTCGCTGAGCGGTGCGAAGGTGAGCCGGAATATCTCATTGTCGCCACCACACGTCCTGAAACCATGCTGGGCGATACCGCGGTCGCCGTGCACCCGGATGATCCGCGTTATCGTTCGCTGATCGGCCGTGAGGTGATGGTGCCGCTGGTGGGAAGGCGAATCCCGATCATCGGGGACGGCCAACTCGTGGACATGGAATTCGGCACCGGAGCGGTGAAGGTGACGCCCGCGCACGATCCGAACGACTACGCCACCGGCCTCCGGCACCGGCTGGAGCAGATCAATCTTTTGACCCCCGATGGGCGTATGAATGAGAATGGTGCGGGTCAATTTCAGGGTGTTGAATATGACTACCGCGGGATGCGGTTTGCCGATGAAGCGCGAAAAGCCATCCTCACCGATTTGGAAAAGCTCGGGCTTATCGCCGATCAGCGCGACCATGAACATGAGGTCGGCCATAGCGACCGGAGCAAAACGCCCATCGAACCCTATTTAAGCGAACAATGGTTTGTGCGGATGGGAGATATTGACGGCGGTGTGGCATTGGGGAATGGCCAGCGGGCTTCAGGCCTCGCTCAAGCCGCCATCGACGCCGTTGCCGATGGTCGTATCAAGATCACACCGGATCGCTATGCGAAGGGATATACGGACTGGCTGTCGCAAAAACGCGACTGGTGCATATCGCGGCAATTGTGGTGGGGACACCGCATACCGGTCTGGACCGTCGCCACGGCCGGCGCGGAGGCGATGGTCACCGCCATACAGAAACACGACCCCGATAACCACCTGCTCTCTGTCCGCAGGCGCCCTGATGGAACACTGCTGATCTGCCCACGATCGGAGTCGGCCGACCAGACGCTGGAATACCTTGCCCGCGATTTGGGCGTTGAGTTGCATCGCGATGACGACGTGCTGGACACATGGTTTTCTTCCGCCCTCTGGCCCCTTTCAACCATGGGCTGGCCGAAGGACGGCACGGGCGACCGGCCGGACGACCAACTGCTCCCCTACTATTATCCCACCAGCGTGCTTTCCACCGCGCGCGAGATATTAACCCTCTGGGTCGCCCGGATGGTGATGTTCGGTCTTTTCTGCCATGGCGATGTTCCTTTTCGACGGGTTTATATTCACGCGGTCATTCAGGACGGCAACGGCCGGCCGATGAAAAAATCATTGGGTAACGGCGTTGATCCGGTCGATATCGTCGAAAGTCATGGCGCCGATGCGCTGCGCTATACACTGGCGTCCATGGCGACCGAGACGCAGGATATTCGGTTGCCGGTGGTCAAGGACGCCCGCACCGGCCGCAACACCAGCCCACGGTTTGATGTCGGCCGTAACTTCGCCAACAAACTCTGGAACGCATCGCGCTTCATCATCAGTCATCTGGGTGATGCGGGAAATTCATCGGGTGATGTGGCGGCAAAAATACTCAAAGATGGAGATATGGCCGACCGTTGGATCATTTCATCCACCTGCCGGGCCATCACTCAGACGCGCCGATTGATTGATGAATTTCGATTCGCAGAACTTACATCCATGCTTTACCAATACTTCTGGGGCGATGTGTGCGACTGGTATCTGGAAATTGCCAAGGCACGCATCCGGAGCGGTGATCCGCAGGTGCAGGCGGTTCTGGGATATGTGCTGCGTACCAGCTTGGCCCTGCTTCATCCGCTGATGCCGTTCGTCACCGAGGCGATCTGGGAAAAACTTCCGGGCGATGGCCTGCTGGCCCGGTCACCGTTTCCGGAACCTGTCGGTGAGGTGGATACCGGCGTGACGGAAACATTCAACATGATACAGCAGATTACCCGGGCGATTCGCGATATCCGCAATCAGTACAACATCGACCTCAAGAGAACCCTTACGGTGCATCTGCAGGCCGATTCTGCCGAGGCGCTTCATCGAATTGCTCCGGGCGTTCCGATGATTGAAAACCTGAGTCTCTGTTCGATACATGAAGCGGGTGTCACCATCACACCTCCATCGGATGCCGCGATTGCGGTGGTCGGTGGGGTGACGATCTACGTCGCCGGCGTGGTGGATCGTGAGATGGAGATTGAAAAACTGCAGCGCCGGCGGCAGGAGTTGGAGAAACTCATCTCCAGCGGCCGAGGTAAGCTGGCCAATGACCAATTCGTCACCAAGGCTCCGGAGAAGGTGGTACAGGGGATTCGTGATCAATTGGCGGTCTATGAATCTGAAATGCAGCGTCTGGATGACAATTTGAGCAAACTGCTCTCTGCCGTAAAGTAACGTCCGCTCATCGCGGCTGCGGTGCCGGAATGCGGGCAAGAATAGTAGCGATGACTGAAAGGATTTAATCTCATGCGTGATCAACGTCTCGATAAACTCGCCGACATACTCGTGCACTATTCCGCGGGTATTAAAAAGGGTGATCTGGTGCGTATTCAGGGGGATGTGGTTGCCCTGCCTTTGGTTGAGGCCATATATGAAAAGGCATTGGCGGCCGGCGGCAATCCGTTTGTGCTGCTGAGCAGCGATGCCATGGCCGAGGCATTTTATCGAGTTGCGACGCCGGAGCAGCTTTCGTTTTTATCGCCGGTGAGCCAATATCTCGTGGAAAAGATTGATGCATCCATCGGTCTCTGGGGCGATTCCAATACGAAAAGCATGTCGCAGGTTGACCCGAAGAAACAGGCGATGGCGGCGCAGGCGCGTCGTCCGATCAGCACCCGCTTTCTCGAAAGAGCCGCGAAAGGTGAACTGCGCTGGGTGGGGACGCAATATCCGACACAGGCGGCGGCACAGGATGCGGAGATGTCGCTTCATGATTATGCCGATTTTGTATTCCACGGCGGCCTGCTGCATTTGGCTGACCCCGTCGCCGCATGGAAAGCGATATCGGAACGACAGCAGCGGCTGGTCGATTATCTGGACACCGTTTCTGAAATCCGCGTGATTGCCCCGGACACCGATCTGCGTCTCGGTGTTAAGGGACGCAAGTGGATCAACTGCTGCGGACATGAAAATTTTCCTGATGGAGAGGTCTTTACCGGCCCGATCGAAGACGCGGTCAATGGCACCATCCGCTACAGCTTTCCGGCGGTGCATCATGGCCGCCAATGTGATGATATTGTTCTTACGTTCAAGCACGGTCGGGTTGTTGATGCCCGGGCCGCCAAAGGACAGGAATTTCTCCTGACCATGCTGGATCAGGACGCGGGCGCCCGAACTCTGGGTGAATTTGCCATCGGGACCAATTATTCCATACAGCAGTACACACGCAACACCCTTTTTGATGAAAAAATCGGCGGCACCTGTCACGCGGCGGTGGGGGCGGCGTATCCGGAGACCGGAGGAAAAAACAACAGCGGCCTCCATTGGGATATGGTCTGCGACTTGAGGCGGCCGGGCTGCCGAATCGAGGCCGACGGCCGGACGATTCTGGAGGCGGGCCGGTTTAGCGATCCGACCTGGCCGCAGGCAGCTGTGTAATCCGCGGCGACTATCTCCTCAGATTCGTCTTCGCCAGATCAATCACCTCATCGCCTCGGCCGTTGAGAACCGCCCGGATCAGGTAGAGCCCGAAGCCCATGGCTTGGCGACCGGTTATCGTCGGCGGCATGGAGAGTTCCTGTCGGTTGACGAGAACATCCACCAAAACCGGCCCAGGATGGCCATACGCCATATCGATGGCGGGCCCGAGTTCCTCCGGCTTTTCCACACGGACGGCGTGAATGTCCATCGCCTGCGCCATGCGGGCAAAATCGGGATTCAGCAGGTCGGTGCCAAAATTGAGCAGCCCGGCCGCTTTCATTTCCAGCTCCACAAATCCGAGTGAACTGTTGTTGAAGATAAAAATTTTCACGGGCAGCTTGAGCTGACGCACGGTGAGCAGTTCACCGAGCATCATGGAAAGGCCGCCGTCACCACACAGCGCTATCACCTGCCGCTGTGGAAAAGCAGACTGAGCGCCGATGGCCTGCGGCAGGGCGCTGGCCATGGAACCGTGTGTGAATGAACCTGTCAATCGACGTTTTCCGTTCATGGTCAGATATCGCGCCGCCCAGATGGTGGGCGTGCCGACATCGCAGGTGAACACCGCGTTGTCGGAGGCTGCGGCATCGATGAGTTTCATAAGATATTGCGGATGGATGGGCGTTCGCCCCGGCTTGCCGAGAGCCAACTCATCAAGCTGTTTTCTGGCCTTTTGATAATGATTGCGGCAAAGCTCCAGATAGGCGCGATCGGTCCGCCGCTTCAACCGCGGCAGCAGTTGGGTGAGCGTGGTGCGCACATCGCCGATGATTCCCAGATCGACGCGTGTCCGGCGGCCGATCTGTTCGCCGAGCCGATCCACCTGAATAATGCGTGCCTTTTCGGGAAAAAATTGCGGATAAGGAAAGTCGGTTCCAAGCATCAGCAGCGCGTCACAATTTTTCATTGCATGATATCCGGAGGAAAAACCCAACAGGCCGGTCATTCCCACATCATACGGATTGTCATATTCAACATATTCCTTGCCCCTGAGGGCATGAACCATCGGAGCAGCGAGCCGATCGGCGATGTCGATCAATTCCCGATGCGCATCTTTACAGCCGGCACCGGCGAGAATAGCGACCTTCTCCGCACGGTTGAGGATTTCGGTCGCAGCTGAAAGCTGAGTTTCATCCGGCATTACTACGGATGGATCGGCCGAAATGGGAGTCGGCATGACATCGAGATCAAATATCTGGGCCGCCACGTCTCCAGAGATCACGATGACCGCAACGCCCGAACGACTGATCGCGGTATTGATGGCAATCGGGAGAATGCGGACCAGCTGATGCGGATGGGAGATAACACCGCAGTAATGGCTGCAGTCTTTGAAAAGTGATTCGGGGGTGGTTTCCTGAAAATAGCCGGTACCGCGTTCGCTGCTGGGTATCTGGGCGGCGATGGCCAGCACTGGAACTCTCGAACGCGCACAATCAAAAAGGCCGTTGATCAGATGCAGGTTGCCCGGCCCGCAACTCCCTGCGCACACCGCGAGGTGGCCGGTGAGATGGGCTTCAGCCCCGGCGGCGAAGGCGGCCGTTTCCTCGTGCCGCACGTGCGTCCACTCCATGGTGGGAGTCCGGCGAATGGAATCGGTGATGGCGTTGAGCGAATCCCCCACCACGCCATAAATCCGGCGTATACCGATTTCAGCAAGGGTTTGAACCAAAACATCCGCAACTGTTTGTGACGCCATCGCGTACCTCCATTCACGTGTTACAGGATCGACCGAGAAGCGATGGAGTTCGACGAGCCCACGATCGGTTGCACCGCAGTTCGCCAATCGAGCCTACCATGGCCGGGTGGCCGAGCCCTTTCTACCGGTTCTCTCGCCCGGTCTGGGAGAGATTATTTTGCAACGGTCGTCCCAGACGTCGGGCCGCCTCGGAAAGCCACCGGTCGACCGCCCGCATATCGGTGTAAAAATAAACGCTGTTGCATTGACGCCGACTTTTGACCAGCCCGGCACCCCGCAGCATTTTGAGATGATGCGATACCGTCGGTTGGGAGAGCCCGAGTTCTGCGGCCAGTTCAATCACATTGTACATGTCCATGCAGCGGGGTTCGCGGGGCAGCAGTTCCATGATGCGCAGACGCATCGGTTCACCGAGCGCTTCAAAGACCATCAGATAGCGATCCCGCTTACGACGCGACAGCGTGACTGTTTTGCGGTTTGATGGCAAGTGACTGCTCCACACCGGGGTCTATTTTGCAGCACGTTCAATGCGGGGAAGCACCATGCTTCGCACCACCTGAATTCCGGGTCCGCCTTCCAGCAGTTTGAGGCACTTTTCACCCGGCGGGGTGTCGAGTTTAAGCAGCATGAGCGCCTTATCGCCTTTGCGGCTGATGGCCATGTCGGCAATATTGATTTTTTCCTGCCCAAAGGTCATACCCACGAAGCCGATCACTCCGGGACGGTCGGTATTGACCACCAGCACCATCGGGCCTTCGGGGATCATATCCATATGATACCCCTTGATGGAAAGCACACGCGGAAGATGATCTTCAAATACCGTTCCGACCATGGCATGAGCATGATCGCCGTCGGAAACGACGATCTCAATATGGTGGCTGCTGCGGGTACCCGCTTCGGCGAGCACTTCGTGCTGAACGCTGATGCCCCGCTGCTCGGCAAGGTGCATCACATTGACCACATTGGGAATTTCCTGAATCTGCCCCCTGAACAGCTCAACCATCGCCACACGCTGAAGCGTATTGGCGATCCGTCTTGGAAGCGGACCGGCGGTTTTCAGTGTGACGGTTTGATAGCGTGTATCCACAATGGCTGAGAGGACGGCCCCCATGCGCTGGGCCAGATCGACATACGCTTTTTCCGCCTCGGAGAGGTCCATCTGGATACCAGCGGCGTTGACCGCACCCGCAATCCCCTGGCCCCGCAGATACAGCAGCAGTTCGCCCACGGCATCGACCGATACCGCCCGCTGCGCCTCAACCGTGCTGGCGCCCAAATGTGGTGTAAGGAGAACACGATCGCCAAGCGCAAATAGCGGATGATCCTTCGGCGGCGGCTCCTGTTCAAAAACGTCCAGAGCGATGCCCGCCACGTGGCCGGCGGAAATGGCCGCCGCCACAGCGTGTTCATCAATGACACCTCCGCGGGCGCAGTTGATCAAACGAACTCCCTTCTTGCATTTTTTCAGGGCCGATTCGCCGATCAAATGCCGCGTCTTATCGCCGGGCACATGCACCGTAATGAAGTCGCACAGCGGCAGCATTTGATCGAGTTCCTTAAACATTTCCACCCGCCCATCGAGGGCGTTTTCGGTGTAGAAGAACTGATCAAATGCGACCACTTTCATCTCCAGACCCAATGCCCGATGGGCAACGGCCCGGCCGATCCGGCCGAAGCCGACGATTCCCAGAACCTTTCCCGCAAGCTGCGTACCCAGAAACTGATTGCGTTCCCAAAGACCGGCCCGCACGTGTGCATCGGCGGCAGCAATTTTTCGTGAAAGCGCCATCATGAGGGTGATGGCATGTTCGGATGTGGTAATGGTATTGGCATCGGGCGTATTCATAACCAACACACCCGCACGGGTTGCCGCCTCAACATCGACATTATCCACACCCACACCAGCCCGGGCGATGGCTTTGAGCCGCCCCGGTGACGTAAGGTCCGCAGTGGTAATTTTCACCCCGCTGCGGATGATGACCCCATCGTACTGGCCGATGACGCTGGAGAGTTCACCCGGATTCCACTTGGGCTTATTGGTGAGTTCTACATCAGCCTGAGTGCGCAGAATTTCCAAACCCTCTTCAGCAATCTTGTCGGCCACCAGAATTTTCAGCATTCTTTTTTCACCTTAAGTCAAAACTTTCTCTACTTCGGATGTAACGGCAATACCATCTCCGTCGTATGAGTATAGGCCTTTGCCATGCGGCGTAAAGCCATCCCAAACCTGACTCATACCCAGTTTCATGCAAACATTTCCGCGGTAAAGGCGAGACTTACTGGCAAATGCCGTGGATTGGCTCATTCAGGGGGCAAGTCGGGATAAACCCGACGGCCAGACGGAAACGGTGGCCCGCACCGCCAGAGCGGTTGAAGATAGAGCCGTTGACCAGTAGAGCCCAAGGCTATAACGCAGGGAGGCGCTGTGCGCGCGAGGACGGTACAACAAAGCGCAAAGATTTGTGACGGAACCTCTGCGAACCTTCGTTACCGCAGCGGTAAAAAACATACTTACATCATGCACCAGCAAGAAACCATATTCCCCTTGCGGTGGGAAACTGCCAATCGCTTAGACGAAGCGGGCTTAATCGCAGAGATGCGCAGAGGTGTGGGCACAAATCTACGCGATTTCTCAAACCGCCTCGGCACTTCCGCACGATAAATTGCGGTGGACAGCATTGCGTTCGGCTGATGGTAAAAAAGCCATTCTTGTCTATGATCCCTGCCCTTGGTTACGGGTTTGGTGTGCCACGGTCTGGCATTGGTATTTTATTGATTTCGACCACACGAGCGCCAACATTTGGATTTCCAATGAGAACCCTATCGCGCGGGGCCGGCGCACACCGCCGAGAGGTATGGCATGCTGCCGCAGGTGTATAATTTCCATCGCGATAAGATGTGCGACCGATTCGGAGCTGGTGCGAAGCAAAACCAGCTCCGGTAGACGCAGAACGCTGACCGTGAGGAAGATCATGACGAATGATTCGGAAGGAATTAATAGACTTTTTGGGCTGCCGAGCCTGTCTGCGAGATTCGGGCTCCTCCTCTCGACGATTGCAATGTATGCGATGGCGGGAATAAACGTGCTGGTGTCCAAATGGTTACCATCATTCGCGTTCCTCACGGCGCCCATTTTCGCCTACCTGATGGGTGACTGGTTAGTCGGCATGAATTGCAGGTTTAATAAAGGGGGGCCTTCGCCCAGAGCGCACCGGCTGATTCAACTATTCGTTTTGATCATACTTGCGCTGTGGGTGATTGGCCTTGTCGTCGCCGTAATTCTTGGTACCACCACCGGGAAATGGTCCGTGATTTTTCGCTGATATTTACTGCGAGGAGGGGGCAGGACTCCTTTCAACTTTATACCCGCTGTTGTTTGCAGACGCCACGCCCCACCTCGTCCGGGCGTGATTGGCATAAGATAAGGAGAAAGGAGCTGCGCCATGCGCCGAACCGCAATGATTGAACCGCTCGTCTTGTTCAGCAGCCGCCTGCCCGTCGGGTTTGATGATGTGCGGATATTACATATTTCTGACCTGCATCTTACGCGATGGACGGCGTCGGCGGCAGAGCTCTCACGACGGCTTGAGGCCATCTCCACCGATCTGCTGGTGATTACCGGCGATCTGGGGCATCGAAGTTGGCGGTGGAAAACATCGCTCGCCTCCATCCATCGCCTGCTGGAACCGGTGCGGGCGCCGCTGGGGCGCTTCTTTATTCTCGGCAATCATGACGCGAAGGAAATTCTGCCTGCGCTGGAGGAGCGCGGTTTTACACCGTTGATGAATCGATCACAATGGCTTACCCGCGGTCAATCGCAGATTGCGGTTGTGGGCCTGGCACAGCACAGGCGAATTGACACCGACATACCGGCGGCTCTTGCCGGTATCCCACCGCAGGCCTTCAAACTGATGCTGATGCACTATCCGGATCTGATTCACGCCGCTGCTGCGGCCCGGATTGATGTGTGCCTGGCCGGCCATACCCACGGCGGCCAGATATGCTATCCGGACGGCAAACCGATTATCCGCCACGATGTCTTACCGAATTACATGTGCACGGGGGTGCATCGCGTGGGGGATACATGGCTGGTGGTAAATCGGGGTGTCGGCAAGGCCGGTTTGCGAGTAAGAATGTTCTGTCCGCCGCACGTGATTCTGCTGCGGCTGAAACGCGGGGCCGAGGAGGTCAAGCCCGACCCGCTGATCGATGCGGCATAAACGGCGCGAGACTTTATTTTGATCGGGCGGGATGAGCGGGTGAGCGTCTCATAATTATTTATGCAGCCGGTGCACATTGGTGAATCCGCAGATAAGCGCCGCCATCGATTTTCCGCATCGATTGCTTTGAAGCGGATTTTTTGAAAAACTTTTTTGGCTCTGACGCGTAAACTTGATAAACTGCGGTGCCCACCCGCGGTCGGGCTGGGCGTATCGGATCAAGCGGGCATGCCCTGTCGCGATTAGGACGTGCACAGGGCTTGGATAGAAGCGTTTTTCCGCTGATTTCATGGGCCGGGGCAGATGTGTCCGGGCGCGTACTTGCAAGCAGAAGGAGAGCTTAATGGGTTGGGCCAACATTTTTCGGCAGATTGATGAGCGTAAATATTACGCGACAAAAGTGCCGGAAATCACGCTGGCGTTCTGGGTGGCCAAGATACTTTCCACAGCGATGGGTGAGGCGACATCGGACTTTCTGGTTTTTCATGTTAATCCGTATGTGGCGGTGGTCAGTGGAGGGCTGGGCTTTCTGCTGGCCTTGTGGCTGCAATTTCGTACAACGCGGTATCGCCCCCTCGCCTATTGGCTGCTGGTGGTGATGGTCAGTATTTTCGGCACCATGGTGGCGGATGTGATTCACGTCGTGTTGGGTGTGCCGTATGTGATATCCACGAGCCTTTTCGCCGGCAGTCTGCTGCTGATCCTCTGGGGATGGAATGCCAGTGAAAAAACACTCTCGATTCACAGCGTCGCCACACCGAGGCGTGAATTATTTTATTGGGCGACCGTGATTGCCACCTTTGCGCTGGGCACGGCGGCCGGGGATTTGACGGCGTCGACCTTCGGCCTCGGTTATCTCAATTCGGCCATCATGTTCAGCCTCCTTTTTGCGGCAGCGGGGATTGCTTATTTTGTTTTCAGGCTTAACGAAGTGGCGGCATTCTGGATCGCCTACATTCTCACGCGCCCGATGGGCGCATCATTTGCGGATTGGTTTGACAAGCCGCGAGATATGAGCGGCCTGGGTTTTGGCACCGCACCGATTGCGGCCCTGCTCACCGTCGCCGTGGCCTTGGCGATTGGCTACATCTGGCTGCGATTCCAGCGGCAGTCTGTGTCGGCCACCATCGGGACGAATCAGATATCGGAGGATTTCGGCGAGCCCGGGTAATGGCATCGGCGATGTGCACATCGGCACCGCACTGCTGTGGATTTACGACCAGCGATTGCCGCACTGCGGGCAGATGGGGTTCCAACCGACGGAGAAAGCGGCGCAGAGAAAATCGGTCATCGGCATCGATCCGACACGCTCCTCTCCCCGCTCATGCCTGCACAAACCTGAATAGCCGCATTGGCAGCGCCGCACCATCGGCGCCGGACGGTATAGAATTCTCGCTGTGATAACCAGCCCCACTCCGATCGCAATAATCAATAAGCCTGCCCCCATCTGCCACGGCGCCATGGCCCGGTCAGCATCGGATCGATGAATACCTATTTGCGACCGGAAAGCCACCGTAATACCGACGGGCACGAGTATGTATCCCATAATCGCGAAAGCGAGGATCAGGCGTCGGCGTTTGTTTGCGGCCCGCACAGCGGCGCGATGTTGGGCGCTGAGCACTGCTTCACTGTTCTGTGGTGCACTCGGCGGCGGATTCGGCGGAAGGTTGCTTCGGGGCTGCGAATTCACCGGTCACATTCCTTTCCCGCCCCCGATGCCCGCATTTCATGCGTTACTTCGGCTTGGGCAGGGCGTTAAGTTTATCCCGCATGTTCTGGGCATTCTGAATCAATTGTTTGTTCGGCAATGTTTTGACGGGCGGAACCACAAATGCCCAGATTTTATGATCCTTAAATTCGATCGGCAGCAGGGCGGCGATCAGATCGATTCCGTAGTACTGGAACCAGGGCCGGGTGGTGGCGCGGTGCGTATGGAGATAATAATACTGATATTTCGGATCGGTCGGCGTGCCGATGTTTTTCTTCCCGCGGATGCGAATGCCATAAACACCGTACCATTCAAAGGAGGTGGTCAGCGGCGTGGTCCCCTTTTCAACGTCGTTGAGATAGACAATGGATCCGGGCGGATCGGTGACGATGGTGATGGATCGCTCCACACAACCTGAAAGGGTGAGCAATCCTGCCGCAGCCATGCACATAATCAGACGTTTCATCATCCACCGGATTTAACCACGGGACACGATTTTTCACAAATGCCCGGATAGGGGCGAAAACCCTGAATTACCGGGCAGTCACCTATTCCAATTCAATAAGCAGGTCGCCAGAGGAAACTATGGTTCCGGGCGGCGTGACTATTTTCGCTATTTTACCGTCAACAGGGCAATAAACGCTGGTTTCCATCTTCATGGCCTCGATGGAAAGGAGCTTTTCACCTTTGGCGATGGATTGACCGAGACTCACGGCGAGGGTTGAAATCTTGCCGGGCATCGGGGCACCGACATGGCGCGGATTATCGCGATCCGCCTTGGGAAGGCTGGTTCGAGATTTGCCGCTCAGGGAGCGATCATGAATCTTCACCTCGCGCGGCTGGCCATTGAGTTCAAAGAAAATAGTTCGCATGCCATCGGGATCGGCATCACCGGAAGTGATGAACTTGATCAGCATGGTTTTCCCGGGCTCGAGTTCCACCGGCACTTCTACGAAAGGCTGCAGGGGATAGAAGAAGGCCTTGGTGGGAAGCACGCTGACATCATCAAACTGGCGACGGAATTTTTCAAAGGCGGTAAAGACTTCCGGATACATGAGATAACTTGCCAGGTCGGCGTCGGCAACCTCACGATGAATTTTCTTTGCCAGTTCACCGCGCACTTTATCCATGTTGACCGGCCGCATTTTGCTACCTGGGCGGGCGGTGGATGGTTTATCACCGCGGAGGATGATTTTCTGCAATTTTTTCGGCCAACCGCCGGGAGGCTGGCCCAAATCGCCGCGGAACATCTCGACCACACTTTTGGGGAAATCGATGTGGCGGGATTCATCGAGAATATCAGCGGGCTTGAGATTATTGGTAACCATGAACAGCGCCATGTCACCGACCACTTTGCTTGACGGCGTCACCTTGACAATATCGCCGAAAAGTTGATTCACCTCGGCGTACATCCGGGTGATTTCATTCCAGCGTTCGCCAAGCCCCAGACTGCGGGCCTGCACGCGCAGATTCGTGTACTGGCCGCCGGGCATTTCGTGCTGGTAAACGCTGGCGGTGCTGGCGAGCATTCCTTCCTCAAACGGTTGATAAAAGCGTCGGACGGCTTCCCAATAATCGGAAAGCTCCGCCAGAATGGCACTGTTGAGACCGGTATCACGCGGAGTGTTGGCCAGCGCGGCGACGAGTGAATTCAAATTGGGCTGACTGGTCATGCCGCTCATCGGGCCAAAGGCGGCATCGACGATCTGAACGCCGGCTTCAGCCGCCATCAGCAGCGTGGCCGACTGCACACCGGCCGTATCGTGGGTATGCAGCGCAATCGGCAGACCGATTTCCTGCCGCAGGGCACTGATGAGTTCCTTGGCGGCCGGGGGTTTGAGCAAACCGGCCATATCTTTGATGGCCAGAATGTGCGCCCCCATCTTCTCAAGTTCCCTTGCCATTTTGGTGTAATAGGAAAGTGTGTATTTTTTACGTTGCGGGTTGAGGATATCGCCGGTGTAGCAGATGGCGGCCTCACAGATGGCGCCGTATTCATTAACCGCATCCATGGCCACGCGCATGTTGCGCGTCCAGTTGAGCGAATCAAAGATGCGGAAGATATCGATGCCGGCGGCCGCCGCCGTTTTAACAAAAAACTTCACTACATTGTCGGGGTAATTGGTGTAGCCGACGGCGTTGCTCGCCCGCAACAGCATCTGAAAGAGCACGTTGGGGGCCGCCACGCGAAGCTGGGCGAGCCGATCCCACGGGTCTTCGTGAAGGAACCGCATGGAGCTGTCGAAGGTGGCTCCGCCCCACATCTCCAGGCTGAAGATCCCGGGTGCGCGCCGCGCCATGGCCGAGGCAGCTGGCAGCATATCGATGGTGCGCATACGAGTCGCCAGCAGACTCTGATGGGCATCGCGCATGGTGGTATCGGTTACAAGCACGGCACGGGTATTGACCAATGATTGACAGAATTTCTGTGCACCGAGCCGCAGAAATTCATCACGCGATCCCGGCGGCAGCGGCTCGGAACCGGCCTCGGGAAGCGCCGGCGGCGGGGTCATCAGCGACAGATCAGGAAGTTTTTTAACCTCCGGCGATCCATTGACAATCACCTCGCCCAGATAACTGAGCAACTTGGAAGCGCGATCGCGACGGCTGGTGAAACGAAACAGCGCCGGTGTGGAATCGATGAGCGTGGTGATAGCCCGACCGGAAACAAAATCCGGATGGCGCACGACATTTTCAAGAAATGGGATGTTGGTTTTAACCCCACGAACGCGAAATTCTGAAAGGGCCCGTAATGAACGGCTGATGGATTCTTCCAGTGTCGGCGCAAAACAAGTCAACTTGACCAGCAGAGAGTCGAAATATGGCGTGATCACCGCACCGGCGTATGCCGTACCGCCGTCGAGACGCACACCGAAACCCGCCGGCGACCGATAGCTGGATATTCGACCGTAATCCGGCGTGAATTGATTGGCGGCGTCTTCTGTTGTGATACGACACTGAATGGCAACACCGCGGTAGGTCATGTCCGGTTGCCGCGGTATATTCAGCGGTGCTTCATGGAGATTGTGTCCCTGAGCAACCAAAATCTGCGACCGCACGAGATCGATTCCCGTAATAATTTCAGTGACGGTGTGTTCGACCTGAATGCGCGGATTAACTTCAATGAAGAAAAACTCACCGGTGTCGATATCCACCAGAAATTCGACAGTGCCGGCATTGCGATAGTTCACCTCGCGGCCGATGCGCACGGCGGTATCGCAGATACGCTGCCGCAGTTCAGGGTCCAGCCCGACGCTGGGGGCGAGTTCCACCACCTTCTGGTGGCGTCGCTGGACGCTGCAGTCGCGTTCAAAAAGATGCACGAGGTTGCCGTGACTGTCGCCGAGAAGCTGCACTTCGATATGTTTGGCGTGGGTGATGTAGCGTTCGAGAAAGACTTCGGATTTTCCGAAAGCGCCGCCCGCCTCGCGTTGGGCCTCTTCAAGTTTGGCGGCGAGGTCGGCCGGTTTCTGCACCACACGCATCCCACGTCCACCGCCGCCAAAGCTGGCTTTGATGATCAGTGGAAAACCGATATCGCGGGCCATCTTCTTTATTTTTGCCGGGTCGCTGACTCCGTGCTGCGTGCCGGGCAGGATCGGTGCGCCGGCACGATGGGCGATGGCGCGAGCCGCGGTTTTATCGCCAAAACTGCGCAGCATCTCCGGAGTCGGCCCGATGAAGGTGATACCGGCGGCCTGACACGCCTCGGCGAAGTCGGCATTTTCTGATAGAAAGCCGTAACCGGGGTGGATCGCATCGACATCGTGCGCCTTGGCCAGTTCAATGATGGCGGGAATGTTGAGATAATTTTTAACCGGCGCGTCGGGCCCCCCCACCTGATAACTTTCATCCGCCTTGAATCGGTGCAGAGAATATCGGTCTTCATGGGAATAGATAGCAACCGTTCGGAGACCGAGTTCTGTCGCCGCCCGCATCACGCGAATGGCAATTTCACTTCGATTGGCGACAAGCAGCTTTTGCATGGCTCTGGGATTCCTTTCTTTAACCCAACTCGGGCGTGGGCTAATGTAATCGATTTATCACGATGCGCAAATAGCGTGCCGCAAAAATATTAACCATCTTCCGTGCGGGTTTTCATAACGGCGGACGGGATAAATAAGCCTGAGCCCGGAGTTTGCCGTTACTCGGCCCTATCACCGCTCCCCCTATCCACTGCACGCATCCCTGGAGAAAGACCGCTTCGCATGAACATCCCTTGAAGCTGCGCCATCCATCATTTTATCGCGCCATCATGACAACTGGGATCATGTATCGCGGCAAATGGTCTACGATCATTGACCGGCCTCAAATCACCTGCCGGGATGCCGAAGAGTGAACTGAGGAGATGGCCATGTTTTGCATGGTCGAGGCAACTTACAGGGCATATGCGTAAAAGATCAGCGGCGGGTCAGGTTGTCACCAACCACCCCGCCGCCAAAATCTCGTTTACCCATGGAGATATCGGTTTACGCCGATCCAGTTGATCAGTGGGTCAGAGGTTCAACCGATACCCGATGATTGGCAGCGAACGCCACCTTTCCATCCGATAGCGCAAATAAGCTATCGTCCCGCGCCAAGCCGACATTCTTGCCCGGCTTGAATTTGGTCCCGCGCTGACGCACGATGATGGAACCGGTCGTAACAAGTTCCCCGGCGTAGGCCTTAATGCCCAGATATTTTGGATTACTATCGCGTCCGTTGCTGGTGGAACCCTGCCCTTTTTTGTGCGCCATGATGATTTACCCTGTCATTTGCCGCAGATCGCTCCACGCACCGCGCGTATGGGGCACTCTGCAGCCTTCCGTCAACATAGACCTGTTATTCTACCGCGGGGGTCAGGGGCGTCAAATCAGGCAAAAGGTATTTTCGGCCGCCCAATGGTGCATCTTTCCCGCGAAACGCATGGGCAGCAGGAAATCCCGGCCGCCCAACTCAAGGGGGAGTTTCACCGCCCGATAATTATGTATAACTACTTGATTTACATCATGTTACATATGCGAAACAAATGTAAAGTAACCGATCGTCAAGGCAACGCTCAGCAGTGTGATCGGAACGCCGACCTTCAGATATTCGACATAATCGAGTCGTACATCATTGGCTTTAGCCTGCTCGCTGACCAGCAGATTTGCGATCGATCCGAGCATGGTAAAGTTACCTGCAAAAGTGCTGATAACGGCTAACACATACCAACTTAGTGTGGCGGAAAGGGGAATTACCGGCTTCAGGAGCAGAACGGCGGGTACATTGTTGACCAGGTTAGAAAGTACCAATGTGACGACGGAAAGGGGAAAGAATGCCTCCAGATGTACCCCCATGGAGGCCAGGTGTGAGATGACCGGATCGAGCAATTGTCGGCTTTGAATATCCCCAACGACGATAAACAGCCCTACGAAAAGGAGGATCAGATTCCAACTCACAAGAGAAAACAGATCGGCCGGACGGGTTTTTCGGGAGATCATGACCAGTCCCGCGGCCGTCATGGCGGAAATGGCGATGGGGAGATGCAGCACATCTCCCAGAAGCATAGCCAGGAGCAACAGCGACATGATGAAGAGCGTTTTTCGGATAATCCCCCATTGGGGATGAATTTTTTCGTGCAACGGCTGTGATTTGCCCGGCACGGAGATGACGGAAACCAATCGTCGGCGATAAACCCAACCGATGATCAGGCCGTCGCAAATCAACACAGCCAATACAAGAGGAATAACCATTGCGGTGTATGCGAAAAAACTCAGATGGGCAGTCTGGCTGATGAGCATATTTTGCGGATTACCGATCAGCGTGGCTGCCGAACCGATATTTGAACTCGTGACCAACGCCATCAGATAAGGGACTGGATCCCGCCCCGCCCGCTTGAGAGCGACACAGAGCACCGGAGTAAAGATCAGGCAGACAACATCATTGGCAAACAGGGCGGAGAGCCCGGCGGACGCGGCAATCACACCCCAGAGCAGACTGCGCGGGCGACGGGCAACTTCTACGATTCGCATCACCACCCACTGATAAAATCCAGCCAGGCGCAGTTGGGCGGAAATGACCATCAGCGATATGAGCAGCGCCAAGGTGGGAAAACTTACCTGCCCCATCGCATCGTTGAATGAAAGGCGACGGGCCAGAAGAACCGCAATGGCCCCGAGAAGCGCAATGGCGCTGCGGTCCAGCTTCGTCCTGGGCACGCCCCCTAAGGCCAATCCGAGGTAGGTGGCGGCGAAAATCGCGACATCAGGCCATTCTTTCGTCCATGCAACGCTGACCGGGGGTACGCTCACTTCGATGAACCACCCTGATGGAAAATATTATTCAGCGCATTGCCGATATCCTTTCCGATCGGTTTGGTAACGGCCGCCCCCCCCTGCATGACTTTCCCCAGCGAATTGAGGATCAGGTTAGATGAACCCTTGAGAGCTGCGCTGAGCGCCTGGGGCAAATGTGAATTCTCGGCAATCTGGACGGCGATCTGGCTGAGAATGACGCTGGTCAGGTCGGCAAGTCGCAGCGGGCGGCCGTTGGGATCAAGCGGCTTATTAATGATGATTTTATGGAGTTGAAAGGTGACACCTGCGCCCGGTGTCCCTTTCGCCGCCGCGAGACGCAACGTAACGGAGCAATTTGGAATGACGATTCGGCTGATGGCAAGCCGCTTTCCGCTGGCGGAGGACGATTTGGACGTTTGTGTAGCGGCAGAGCCTTTGGTGCCGGAGCCTGAGGCGGAATACTTGTGAGCGTTGGCCAGCACGTCGGCGAGATTGCTGGATAATCCGCTCTCATCAAGCGTAATATGGATGTTATTGAGGAAAATTTCCGGTATCTGGACCGTGGAACTCAGCAGGCTGCCCGTATCGACGGTAACGATACCCGTGCCCATGGTCAGGAGGTACTTGCCTTGATAGCCCGGAGGATTGGCCACTTTGAGTCCCTTGAGTGTCAGACTACCGCCGAAAATATTAAGTGAGGCGTTCTGCAGAGAGGTCGGTACGCCCAGTGCGGCACTGGCGCGGGACTGGACCTGACTTTTAATAATACTGTCCAACGAGAAAAACAGTACCACGAGAACAATAAGGATCAGGAGTAAAATTCCAAGGCCCACACGCACAATCTTTTTTTTCATCGGTCGAACCTCCCGTATATTGAAATCAGTTGCACCGGATTCAGTTTTCCGGCCGTATCCATCCATTATTGTAATCACCGGGCAGGCGGATGTCGCCGATCGATCATTGCGGACAAGGAGATAGCCAGACGCCGGGTGCGGCACGTAGGCTTCAGGCAGCCCTCTATCAGTGGGTGGGGGATCGCTGCGGCGAGGCGTGCGGTATTCAATGCGGTCCCATCCCTTTGCCTCCATGGTCGGCCACGATAGATATTTATCCATCCGAGGTGGAAATGCATCAATTGCCGTCTGTGAACGTTTAGCCTCTCGGTGAGAATGGCGAATAATGATGCTCAGACGTGCAGGTAATGAAGGTATCGGAACGAGATGTTGAAGATAAAACTCGCAGAAAGCCACCCATTTGCCCCGCAGAAACCGGGCGATTACATCATCTGCTGCGGTGTTTTCGTTTTAGCCACCTTTCTCATAGTCGGAATCGGCATGTGGGGGGTTCGAGTGCTGACCGAGATATCAAACTGGCCGACCCATATTACCATCTACGGAATCAGCACCGGCCTGGGCGTGACGTTTTGCAGCGGTGCAGCCATCCACTGTATCAACCAAGTTCGGACCATGGTGGATGATACCGCAGCCGATTTTCGCAGCCGCCTGAAGAGGACGCTGCGAACGGTTTTCATCGAGCTTGTAACCTTAACGCTGGCTATGGTACAGTTGGTAGCCACGACGGTGGTAGTTTTGATTATTGGCACACACATTTTCGGTTCTACGGTGCCTTCATTCCATGCTCTCGCCAGTGATTTGAAATACTGGTTGTGATCACTTTTTATTGCCATACACGCCACTACTACCGCGCAGTAGCACGCAGTTCGAAGGTGCCACTGCAGGGTGACACAAACTCCCCCGATCGCGGCAAAACAATCACGATGATCTCAAGCCGGGGTGATTACCCCCCCCGGTTGGCCTATTCTTTATTCCCGAGGATCAGGGTGGAAGCCTGATTGCTGGGGATATTCAAGGCACCCAAAGCCTGTGCCGCAGCCAGCTTAACCTGTGCACTCGGATCGGTCATGGCTACCCGTATGACGCCGTGGATCTGGCCGCCGGAGAGCTCATCACCCAAATTTCGGGCTGACGTGGCGAGGCTCCAAAACAGGGCCGCCCGCACATCGGTTGCGGCACCAGAACTGTGGAGTGCGGCCCGCACCAGCATGCGCTGGGCCATCGGATCGCGAACACGCCCCAACACCCGTGCCGCGGCGAGTACCACTTTGCTGTTGCGGTTGTGAAGAGCCGCATGCAGTGCCGGTAAAGCCGGCAGCACGCTGTAGATCGACGCCCGGTTCATAGCAATGAGCTTGAGTTGATGGGCGGCACGCAGCGCGTCAGCAAGCCTGAGGCCTGAAGGGATGTCGCCTCCAAGCTTGGCCAGTACTCCCTGATAGGCGGTTTGGACTTCATTTGCACCGGATCCTACTGGAAGAATATTAACAGTCTGCTGATTGGCGAACTCCACCCGATATTGGCGGGCGGCGGCGGAATGGGCCATGATGACAAGAGGCGTGTAGGCAAGCCGGGCATCGGTGGCGGCGAGTTGCGTGAAATTACGAATGTTTGAGGCTCCCTGCACCACAACCAGATTGATGAGGGGCGACTGACGTGCCATCTCAAACGCTTGAGCCGTCGTCGATGCGGCAATCATGTGAAACTGAGATCTGAGAGCGGCGGAGAGGCTGTTACGGTCCTGGGCAGAGGGTTCAATCACCACGCAGACCGGCTTTCCACTCTGTGCGAGGGCCTCGGAGAGTATCGGCACGACGCGATCATATCCAACATACGGCTTGAGCGGATTCGCCGCCGAAAGTGCGGCAGCAGCCTCAAATCGAACCTGCAGATCCGGGTAGGACATCGCCTGGAGCAACGGGCTTGTCGGCGACGGGACGAGCCCGGCCACGCCGCCTGTTTGTGCAAGTGCCTTGAGCACCTTGAGAATCAGCCGGCTGTTATCGATGGCCAACGCCTCGCGCAGCGAGGGATTTAGATAGCGGGGACCGGCGGCCATCGCGTAATACGCTGCCGACGGCGCATTCTTCGGCAGGCTTGGATCGGTCATGCCTTGAGGAAGATTGACTTCACGACGCAGATTGGCGGTAATCCACAGGCTGATGGCCGGGCTTAAATTGGGCTCAAGCCGAAGCGCGGCTTTGCAGGCCCGCATGCACTGCACGTCGTACCAAATCGCGGTTGGAACATCGACTTCGGTAACGTCATCGAGTTTCGGATCATAAAACCAGATCGGATTGGTGGCATAACTGGGATAATTGGGTGCCAGAGAGGGGCGATGGTTGAAGTAACCTTTTGCCAACCAGAGATATTGTTGAGCAGCATTCAGATGGCTGTAGATTCCCGTCGGGTCAATCTTATCGATAGCCGAAATCGCTGCCGCCCGCTCATCGGCAGGTGCCGCCTTGTCTTCCGCAATCTGCTTAAGGTAGGCAAGCGATTGTGGGTATTGGATATTGCCGAGCACATGAATGATCTGAACCCGCTCTGCGACCGACGATGCAGCGAGTTGTTCGACCAAGGCATTGATGACGGGTTTGCCGATATCGCTCATCATCTGCAGAACATAGGGGTGCAGGGCTTTCTGCGATTCGCTGTTGAGTGTGTGGATATAGAAAGGAACGGCAAACTCACCTGCAGCCCGAAGACGTTCGCGTGAAACCACAAATGCGCGTGGGCTTTGATCCATCGCGGCAATGGCCTGCATGATCCGGTTCGGATTACGTGCTACGGCCATGTGCCCTTCGTTGAGCAGTGAGTTGATCTGCGCGGATATTTTTTTCAGGGCCGGTACCTGCTGATTATCGATGAGGATCTCGGAGACATTTCGACCATTGGCAGCGGATTCAAATGCGTGCAAAGCGTCGACCGGAGAAGGAGCCATGGCCAGAATGGATTTTCCGAAGGCCGCCGCCAGTTTTACGTTCCCGACCAACGAATAATGCATAAACAGATCGGCATCGTTGATTAATTTTTGCGATGGAGCGGTTGCGGCGAGGGCCGGCGCAGGCGTTACCACCGGCAGCGTAATAGCCGATGCAACGCATGCCATGACTGCCGCGCCAAGCAGACACCCTTTGAGTGTCCATCTTCCGGCCGAACCGCCTCGTCCACCACGATACTCTGTTTGCAAATGCCGCATAATGCCTCCGCGAATAGTTGAACCGCCACACGCCATCAGCCGCAAGACGCGACTGCACATGGTGCAGATTGACTCGAAGCCGGTAAGGCGTGTCCGCACCCCAAACCATGGCTGCCGACTCGCTCTTAAAAGCTCCCCAGAGAGCCGCGATTATAGACCAGCCATTTTTTGTGTCAAAAGTGTGACAAAACGGGTCTGCCGATGTCGGACCATTTCAGAATTTCACGGCGGCGTTTTTCTGGGTTCTCTTCGCGCGTGATCGCCGTTTGCCGCCACGGCAAAATGGTGTCCGTGCGATGAATGCTCCGAGATGATCAGAATTTTACTTTGTCGCAGTTTACTACACCCAAGTTGATTCGGTCGCCATCATACACGGAGCAGCGCGATAACGGTGGAAAGCCTCATGCATTTCCGAACGGGGCGGATGCGTTGAGATTTAACTCCTTACAGCAGCAATTATATGCACTAATCTATATATCTCATGGATCATCTTCGGCATATTTTTCATCGCGACCGACGAGCGATGTCAATGGTGAAAAGTCCCGACTGACAGGTCTTTTATCCATTTTTGACGATTGGTGATTGACACCCCTTTAACCCGTTGCTATCTTCCAAACGAACAGAAAACACGTTGGTGAATTGGGGTTAATAATGGTTGAAGTTTGTCATGCTGTTCGCTCTTGCCAACGTCGGCCGAGCGGGCGGAAGTGATATCTCAAATACCCCCGAGAACCGGATGAAGGTGGATGTGCAGGCAGGTGGTGTGAAAATGAAATGGGACAACAATTCTGTCGAAGCGGTTGAGCCCACGCGGGATGCGAGGCACAGCCTGCGATGCACAGCCGTTGATTAATGGGCAATTGATTGCAGTCGTCGCTCATGGACGAGCGACGGTAATTTTCAGTTTCAATGCGCTTTGCGCGACTGTGTTGGTATATGTCTGAACGCGGGTGCAGCGGTGGCTTTTTTGCGCTTTGCGCGAGCGACACTCGTTGGCAGTGGATTGAGAGTGGAAATGGTGGCATAGAGGTTGCTCCACATCGTCTCGGGGTGATGGGATGCAAATTTGGAGACAACGTTATCCGGTTCCGGTGTACGATTCGTTGGGAGTGTGCAGACGCAGGGACGAGGGACTGACCATTCGTGGAGTTGTTGATCTCCGCCTGGCTGGATTGATGGGGAGAGGGGATATGCTGCGTGACCCATGATGGGGGTCTTCAGTGATGCAGGTTCTATCGCGGCCTTGCGCGGTGGACGGTGTAAAAGTGTAAGTCTTCTTTTGAGGTTGTGGAGCAATGCCTTTAGTGCGACGGGAAGACACAAGGGTCATTCGGTTTGAAGAACCGTCCGATGATGCGAAAAAATTGTGGGGCGATACCTATGAGTATCTTCAGCAGTTTCACGCCCCCATCGTTCGATCCTGGTTTTCAGAACTCACACCGCTGAAACTCAATGCCGGTGTGCTCACGTTAAGCTGTAAAACCATCGTTCAGAAGCGACATCTCGTGCATCACTGCAAAGAGATTTTCACGCAGTCGGTGCAGGCGGTATCCGGACGACTCATCACGCTGGAATTTGTCTGCGACGAAGCGGAATCTGTCGGCAAGCATCTCCGACTAAGCGAAGAAACCGTTCTATCTCCCGATTTTACCTTCGACAATTTCGTCATCGGCGCAACCAATGAACTCGCCTATTCCACCTGTCAGGCCGTCGTGCGGGAACCGGGAAAACTTTACAACCCTCTGTTCATTCACGGCGCACCGGGGCTGGGCAAAACCCATCTGCTGCAGGCGACGTGTCAGGCGATGCTCAAATCGCTCCCGGATGTGCGAATTGAATATGTCTCCTGCGATCACTTTATCAATCTCTTTATCGCCGCCGTACACGACGGAACCACCGCTGACTTCCGCAATCGGTTTCGCCACCGCCCCGATGTGCTGATCGTTGATGATGTGCACTTTTTGGCCAAGGTGGAGACGACGCAGGAAGAATTTTTCCATACCTTCAACGCCCTGTTTCAGTCCGGCCGACAGATCATTCTGAGTTCGGACTCCATGCCCGGCGAAATCCCCATGCTCGAACAACGCCTTGTCTCGCGATTTGTTCACGGCATGATCGCCCCTGTGGGCCGCCCATGCTTTGAAACGCGCTGCGGTATCGTGCGCCACAAAGCCCGCCTCCGCGGCATCCTGATGCCTGAAGATGTCATCACGGCGATTGCCCGGCGATTTGAGGATAATGTCCGCGAATTAGAAGGAGCAATCAGCAAAATCCATGGCTACGCCATGCTCAATGGCGGAAAATACGACATGGAAACCGCCGTCATGGCTCTGGGCGATGCCACTCCAGTATCGGAACGCATCGTTTCTCTGCAACAGATCGTCAATCAGGTAACCGGACTCTACGGAGTGCGAATCACCGATCTGCAGGGAAAATCGCGCAGTCGATCCATTGCCCTGCCCCGCCAGATTGCCATGTATCTGGCGAGAAAGAAAACACATCATTCGCTTTCGGAAATTGGCGGCTTTTTTGGCGGTCGTGATCACACCACCGTTCTTCATGCTGTGCGAACGATTGAAGACATGTGCAAGGCGTCTCCCGCACTGCGGCACCGGCTTGAAGAGCTTGAATCTGAAATTGATAAAGAAGCCCTGCGATCCACCGGCTTTCTGCACAATGCGGCGCGGCGGCAGTTCAGCGCCTGAACGGGGCCTCAGTTCAAATTATTAAACCCAGCGGTCGCTGCGGATGCCGATCAAGCCGACCGGCACACCTCGCGTATGGCCATGCAGGTTTTGAGCAACGATTCAAGCTGATCCATCGGCATGATGGTGGCCGCGTCCGAAGGGCTTTTATCCGGCTCGGGATGCACTTCCAAAAACAGGCCATTGACTCCGGCTGCGACGGCCGCTTTTGCCAGCAAACCGACATACTGCCGCTGTCCGCCCGAAGCATGACCTAACCCGCCGGGCATCTGCGTTGAATGGGTTGCATCGAAAATCACCGGCACCCCGAATGACTTCATGTGGGCGATTCCGGTCATATCATTCACCAGCCGGTTGTAACCAAAAAAAGTGCCCCGTTCTGTCAGCATGATCTGCGGATTTCCGGCCGACCGGATTTTTTCCACCACATTGCCCATCTCCCACGGCGCCATGAATTGCCCCTTTTTAACATTTACCGGCCGGCCCGTTTTTGCCGCCGCAATCAGCAAATCCGTCTGACGGCATAAAAATGCGGGTATCTGCACAATGTCCGCCACCTCCGCCACCTGCGACACCTGATGTGATTCATGGACATCACTGGTCACCGGCACTCCGAGCCGCCTTTTCACCGTGGCGAGCACTTCCAGCCCGGCATCGATCCCCACACCGCGATAGTTGGCATTGCTGGATCGATTGGCCTTGTCAAAACTTGCCTTGAAAACATAGGGAAGCCCAAGGCGGCTCGCCACCGCTTTGCAATGCTCTCCTATTCGCAGGCACAAATCTAAATTCTCAATGACGCAAGGCCCTGCAATGAGCAAACATTGCGACTGCGTATTAAATTCGACCGACCCAATCTGCATGTTCATCAACGGTTATTCCTACTTTCCCAAAACCGCGTTCTACAGCGAGCATACCGCACGCACCCATTTCATCAAGTTTGCCGCTCTCACCGGCAGTGACGGGAAATGCAGATGGAGGCCCCGCATCGGTCATGAACGCGGACGAATCCCGCCTCGCCCGGCGCCACCACGGTGAAAACAGATGCCAACCGCAGAGAGAAACCGATTTAACCGCAGGGGAGGGGCGGCCGGGCCGCCAGAGAGGTGAAGGTTGAACAGAAGAGAGTTGAGCAAGCAGGTTTCATGCTGGCGCATGAAGCGAGTAGCTATTTCTACCGCAGAGATAAATAACGTTCGCAAAGGACGGCCGCCGTTTGATTCCGCCTACCCCGCGCGTTATGGTTCTCCAGAGATGTTGAAACGTTGGGGCTTTTATGGTCGCCATCAGTGAAAACTCAATGCCCAGCTCGGAGGCGGGTCGCCGCCGAACGCAGCCGCTGGTGAATCATCTGCATCAGGGGATGACGCTGGATGCGGTGACGGGGCTGCATGATGAATGCTTCCGGAATTCGGTGCCGAACAAACCCCCGACGCGATGTCCGTGATCGGGCTACCTGAAGCCTCTTCGCTCATTGCACTGGCCATGTGGAGCCACATAAGCCGCAGGAGGACTTCATTTGACCGCCCCATCCTATGCCCAAGGAACACTGCCCCGGGGAGTTCGCTCCCACATGATCTTGGGGATCAACGGCCTCGATGTGCACGTTCTCGAAGCCGGCCACGCGGCCCCCAGTCGGACGGCCAAACTGAAAATTTGAGGGCCGCGTTGGCGGCGCTGATTCCGCCGAGACAGCATTACCAACAATATTTGAGCACACGGGAGGCGAACGAAGATTTGTGGCGTCCGCCCCAGGGATTGCACACATTTCTTCGCGCATTTTTCCACGTCAAGAGCGCGGATTGGGCGGGAAACAAGCCACATCCCTTGAATGGTCGAGCCGCAGCGGACCTCGCGAAAATGCCCGCTTACTATGTCATGGAGCTGGGCAAGACGATGCCCGCGACCGTTACTCCTTGCCGACCGTCCGCTGCCGATATCTAGGCTTGCAGGTAGCTCACAGAGCCTGAACTCGATGTTTACACCGAGGAGTTTGGGCGCACTGGGTTTCAGGGCGCGCTTCAGGCCTATCGTGTCCTCTCCGATCCAAACCTAAACGCCAAGCTACGCCTGTTTTCGAGCAAGACGATCGATGTCGCATCGCTGTTCATCGGTGGAAAAATTGACTGGGGCACCTACGCCGCGCCGGGGACGCTCGACCTTATGCGGAAGAAGGCGATGACGAGGCTGGCAGGAATTGAGTTCATCGACGGCGCCAGTCATTGGATCCAGCAAGAGCAGCCTGTTCGGCTCGGCCGGCTAATGCTCAATTTTCTGGAAGAAGTGACCAAAAACATGGCACCTTAACGATTTAGAAACGCGTTTCGGGCAGCGGCAGTGACGCGATAAGACCTTACCCGATTTGACAGTGGCCCCAATGACGCGACAGAATTACTCGTGTGCTTAGCCCGGATTATTCACGGTCATCGCGGCAGTGCTGAGATATGCATGGTTGTATATACATCGGTGGCATGGCTGCAGGTTTTTTACGGTTGTGGGCAGAAGGCCCCCTTA
>JAKAVA010000071.1 GCA_021827645.1 Planctomycetota bacterium | reverse complement strand
GCGGTGGAGAATCATCTGCACTGGCAGTTGGATGTGACCTTCAACGAAGACCGGAGTCGCAAGCGGGTGGATCATTCGGCGGAGAACTATTCGCGGCTGAACCGATTGGCGTTGAATCTACTGAAGCACGAGAAAACGATCAAGGCGAGCATCCGTGGCAAACGCTTCATCGCCGGCTGGGACAAAAACTATCTCCTACGCCTTATCTCCACCTGATCCGAGTATGCGTTCGCCCTGATTGCGGCTTCGTCGTCGCTGTGATATTCTTTACACAGATTAGTTATTGATCTGTGCTGGAGCAGTTCCTTGAATCTCGCACGGTAAGGGCGGAGGCGAACTTGCTCTCATCGCTGGAAGTATTAATTCAGGATGTTGTCAGTTTTCAGGAGTCCGGTGTGGCTGAACAGAAACTTGCAAAACGAGACATTAACCGCCGTGACTTCATGGCATCGGCAGCGGTTGGCACCGCGATGGCGGTTGCAACTCACACGGCTAACGCGAGTGTGTGGTCGTTGGGGGCAACCGAACATAAAAACCCGCCGCGGATCGGTATTTCCGATGCGGCCTATGCGAAGGCGTGGGATCGTGCTGCAAGCATGGTGGCCAAGATGACGCTGGCGGAAAAAATCAGCCAGACATGCAACACAGCTCCGGCGATCAAGCGGCTGGGAATCAGCAGTTACCAATACTGGTCGGAATCGCTGCACGGATACGGGCTTGGCCCGGGGCCCCACGGTGAGGTGGGGGGTACCAGTTTTCCGCAACCCCTGTCATTGGCGGGGGCGTGGAATCCGAAATTGAACCGACGCGTCTACGAAGCAATTTCTGATGAGGCGCGCGCGTGGCATAATTCTCATGGCACGCCTCTGGCGTTCTATTCGCCGCAGACATTAAATCTGCATCGCGATCCGCGTTGGGGACGTTGTGAAGAAGCGCCGGGTGAAGATCCGTGCCTGGCTTCCACGCTGGCCGTAGAGGTTATTCGTGGAATGCAGGGAGATCACCCCAATTATCTGAAAACAACCGCCTGTGCCAAGCATTTCATATGCAACAATACAGACTCTGATCGTCAACGTGTGTCGGCAACAGTCAATCCGCGTAACTTCTGGGAATACTACACCCGGGCTTATAAGGCTTGTGCCATCCATGCAGATGTATTCACATTCATGAGCGCCTTCAATGCCGTCAATGGGATTCCATGTAGTGCAGATCGATTTCTTCTCACCAGTCTGCTGCGGAATCGTTGGGGATTCCGCGGCTACGTCACATCGGATTGTGACGCGGTTTACAATATTTTTAATCCACATCATTATGCTGCGACGCTTTATCAGGCGGCGGCGATGGCCATTCAGGCGGGGTGCGATCTGAACTGCGGTGGCACGATGTGTGGGCATCTCGGCCAAGCCGTAAAGAAACAAATGGTCAGCGAAGCGGATATCAGTCGGGCGGTGACACGTCTTTTCGCCGTGCGGGTATTGTTGGGTGAGTTTGATCCCCCGGATCAACTTCCTTACAGCAGTCTGACCTTGAGCGTGATGCAGTCGCCGGCCCACCGACAGCTGGCGCTGGATGCGGCCCGGCAGTCCATAGTGCTGCTCAAGAACAAAAAGCATTTTCTGCCCCTGCGGAGAGCAGATTTTAAGACAGTCGCAGTCATCGGCCCGATGGCGGGGCAGTGTCAGCTGGGGCAGTACAGTGGTGCACCGGCTCCATCGGTGATGGTTTCACCATATATGGGGATATCAGGAGTCTTCGGCCTTATCTGGCCTCGTCGATTGATCGCATCGGCTGCGGGGGTGAAGTCAGAATTCTCCCTCGAGGGTGGCACTAACCTGAGCTGGACGCAAAGCGGAGCGTGGGCAGAATATGAAAAGCAGGACTTCACCGGTAAGAATCGAATAGCTGTCCGAGTTGCGAACCCCGGCAAATCGGCACAGCTTCAGGTTTACATCGATTCGCTCGACGAACCACCTCTCACCACTTTGACCGTGCCACACACCGGTGGGGTGCAGGCGTGGCGGACGGTTTCCGCGTCGATTAAAGGCGTTACGGGAAAGCATAAGGTGTTTTTCCGATTGACCGGCGAACCGGGCAATCCGATCGCCAACATGGAATGGTTTCAACTTCAACCCAATCAGACGGAGGTGACATTCCATCAGGGGTGCGCGGTGCAAGGAGGCAAGAATAAAGCATTGTTTGCCGAAGCCGTCGACGCGGCGGGAAAAGCTGATATCGTCATCATGGTCTGTGGAGTAACTCCCTGGGTTGATGGGGAAGGGCACGATCGCAGCGACACCCGTCTGACCGGCGTGCAGCATGAATTAATCCAGGCCTGCTTCAACGCCAATCCTAAAACCATGCTGGTCCTTTCCACCAACAACACCGTGGCGGTTAATTGGGAACAGGAAAATCTGCCTGCAATTATCTCCGCGATTTGTGCCGGTCAGGCACAGGGTACCGCCATTGCCGATGTGCTCTTCGGCGACTACAACCCCGGCGGTAAGACCTGCTGCACCTGGTACAAATCAGTGGATCAGCTCCCACCTTTTCATAACTACGATATCATGAAGGGCCGAACCTATATGTATTTTGAGGGCGATCCTCTCTATCCGTTCGGCTACGGCTTAAGCTATACCACATTCACTATCACCGATATGCATGTGGGTTCCCCCGTTTTATCTGAGAAAAAGTCCGTGAAGGTATCGTGCACGGTGGCCAATACGGGTTCACGCGCCGGCGCGGAAGTTGTGCAATTTTACGTTACGGTTCCCAGGTCACCGGTGAAGCGTCCGATCAAGGAACTGGTAGGTTTTCAGCGTGTAGAACTCAAGCCCGGAGAGAGCCGAAGGGTCAGCTTTACGCTGCCGTACACGGCACAGGCGTTGTGGTATTGGCATGACAGCCTGCGTCAATTCGTGCTGCAACCCGGCAAGTTGAAACTGATGATCGGGCATTCGTCGTCGGATATTGATTTGACGGGAGAAGTTGAATTACAGGCCTGCACGGATGCAGAACTCGGCGGCCCGGAAACGCTCAGCACCATGGCAGTACCGGTGAAGGTTTCGTAATGGACATATGATATTCTCCTAAGATTGGATGTAGTATTGTCCCGTCGCATGATAGGACGAAACGCTCAGCATCGATCTGAGCCTTTCTGAAACTGGACATCGCGATCCGGGGAATGATAATTCGCATAGGGATAACCTGCGGCTGGGTTTCCTGTGCTCACCAATACAGACGCTGGAAAAGTGGCGATGCAGCGCACTCAAACCATACGGGTGGCGAATCCACGGATAGGGATGAGAAAAAGGTTGAGCAGCGGAAAACACAAATCAAAAAGATACATCGATATTATTTACTGCTGAAATACTGGGCGATCGCTATGGCGGCAGCCGGTGTTCAGAAACCTCTACCGGTCTCCGAGGCTTTTGACATTATGCCGCTTCAAGTGACGGAACCGCGTCAAGCGAGCCCTCAAAAACAGTAAAAGTCGTGATCGGCATCGACGACACAATGCTCACGGGCTTGAATCCTGCATCAGAGCCGAGCGGCCGCCGTCAATTAATACCGTTACTCCGGTCATAAAGGCTGCGTGATTGCTGGCCAGAAATGCACAGAACGCGCCAATTTCCTCTGGAGTGCCCAGACGATGAACAGGGTGTAGTTTTTCAGTGCGCAGCCGCTCCGCCGCCGGATCGGAAAAACTTTGAAACCACACATCATTTCCCGGAGTGTCAATAAAACCCGGTGCAATACCCACCGCCCGGATCATCGGCCCCAATTCAATCGCCAAAGACTGCACCATGGCCGTAAGGCCGGCCTTGGCGACATTGTATGGAAAGCATCCGGGAATAGTTGAATAGGCGTGATTTGAAGAAATAATGATAATCACCGGTGATCGCCCGGACCGCAGGTTGTCTGCGGTTGCCTGGCACAGCCGCCAATGGGATGCGAGATCCAGTTCCATGCAATCTTGCCAGTCTGCTTCCGTACATCCCTCCACGCCACGAAAAACATTCCGTCCGGCGTTCGATACCAGCACATCGATCCCACCAAGACATTTTGCGGCCTGCGTGGTGAACGTTCTGAGTTGAACAGCATCCCGCAAATCCGCCTGCAAGTAAAAAGCTCGGCGGCCCGCCTGCTCCACAGATTGGTGAAAGTGCGCCACTTCAGGACTGTCGGCTGAACGGGTACCGCATCCGGCAACGTCGCAACCCGCCATTGCCAATACTTTAGCAATAGCCGCGCCGATGCCGCTGGACACACCGGTGACCAGCGCCCGCTTATCTAAAAGATCAATTTGAATTGACATGCGCCATCCTATACGTAAAAGTGTTCACGTTGGTTGAGTTCCCGGATTCCCGGGTGCTTTTCCATTTCAGATTCAATCAAATCCACGCCCAATCCAGGTCGTGTTGACAGATGAAGCATCCCCTGTCGCACGTCAATCGGATGGGTAAGCACGGTATCCCGCCACGGCACATCGTTAACCATGAACTCCTGCCGGAAGAAGTTGGGAATCGCCGCGCAGACATGCCCGCTGGCCAGCGTACTGAGTGGCCCATTGGGGTTATGAGGCGCCACGAGAACGTTGTATGCCTCTGCCATGGTGGCAATCCGCTTCATCTCACTGGGGCCGCCGCAACGGGTAATATCCGGCATGATAATATCACAGATATGGTTCTCCAGAACCCGGCGAAATCCGTGGCGTGTATAGTGCCGCTCGCCGACACAGATGGAGACCCCGCCGGGTAGGCGTCGGCGCAGAGCCAAAAGAGTCTCGGCCGTTTCTGGTCCGGCGGGTTCCTCATACCACGTCATGCCGATCGGGGCAAGACGTTCGGCCATCTTTACAGCCATTTGGCCATTGAGCATGGCGTGGGTTTCCAGCATGATGTCAAGGTCCGGGCCTACAGCATCGCGCACTGCGTGTGTCACGGCTACTGCCCGGTCCTGCTGCTCGCGCGAAAGCGACAGATTGGTGGAAAGGTCCGTACCATATAGATAATTTGTGTGCTGGAATGGGTCGAACTTCAGCCCCGTAAAGCCCATATCCTTCACGCGCCGCGCCTGTCGGGCATAATCCTCGGAGCTGTGCCCTCCACCGGTGAACCAGTAGTTGGCGTATAGCAGTATCTCTGTGCGGAAAGCTCCGCCCAGCAATTCATACATCGGAACTTGAAGAACCTTGGCTTTGAGATCCAGCAAAGCCATGTCCAGCCCACTGATACCACACATGCTGGCACCTGTCGGTCCGATCCAATTAAGATCGCGGTAGAGCTTGGTCCAGATAAAATCGGTGCGCATGGGGTCCAACCCGATGACGCGCTGGCCGATATGCTTCGCAGCCGCCTCAATGATCGGGCTGCCGGGCCAGTTGGTGGCCTCACCTACGCCGGTATGACCGGTATCGGTGTAAACCTTCATCATGGTCCAGTTATACTTAACGCCTTCTACCAGCCAGACTCGCACATCTGTAATTTTCATCAGGTGTAATCTCCGTAAGATTCCGCATTTTCCCGAATTCATTTCATGGGCTATTGATCATTACAGAATGCCGAAACGATCCCAGGCTTCCTGTGCCAACATCCCGCTCTTAATCGCCTCAAAGACGGTTCGCTCTCCATGGGCCTTCGCTATCGCTTGGGTAAAAACTTCTGCTTCAATCTCGCGTGGCACCACGCATACACCGTCCATATCGCCGAAAACAATATCACCGGGATTCACCATTACGTCTCCTACCTTAATCCGGCATCGGAAATCCACCACCTTGCCACGTGGGCGCTGATCCTGCGCGTATCGCCCCATCGAAAAAACAGGAAAATTCAATGCCAGAATTCCCCGCGTATCGCGTGAATAGCCGTTCACAACCGCTCCTGTCGCACCACGATTGCGGGCAGCCGTGCTCATCAGTTCACCCCAGAGCGCGTAGCTCGGGGATGACCCGGAGCAGATATACACTTCGCCGGGCTCCAACGTGTCCAAGGCTCGCAGCATCAGACCAAAAGGGCGGTTGAGCAGGTCGGCACGGCGCCCGGGGCCTTCCCCGCCCTGATCGTCCATCTCCAATACCGGCATGGCGCGGCCGACTACTACCATGTCTTCACGTAGCGGTTGCAGGCTCGGTGGCAGAAATTGCCTGCGATATCCCATGATGTCCATAATGTCTCCCACAACGGCCGTATAAAGATCCCTGCGACAGAGATTAAACAGTTCCGCATCTGATTTCCAGTTTGGCATATTATTCCTTCAAAAAGTAAATGTCCGATGAATCAGCACCGATCTGCAGCCGAATGGTTCCCTCCAAATCCGCAGTAGAACAAATTTCATAACTCCCAAAACGTTTGATCGGGAATTGGTTTTCAAGATGGTCGTATCAAACAACCTCCACACCATTGCGCTCTGATTTGTCTAACAACGTTAATTTCCCGCGCTTGAATACGATCCCTTTCTGCGCTGGATATTTCGCATTCAGATATTCCATGAAGTCCCCCGGATTTTGAGCGTTAAATTGAAACATGTCGAAATGAATCGGGGCCACCAGTCCCGGGCCGATAGTACCCGCCAGATCCACCGCTTCCTGATACGTCATATTGCCGATACAGCCGCTCTTAAGCCTGCGGGCATCGCGTCCGTTTATTGGCAATAACATCAGATCAGGTTTGATCCGCCGCAAATAATCTTGCATTCCCTCATACAAACACGTATCACCGGCGTGATAAATAGTCCATCCATCTCCTTTGATAACGTAACCAAGATAAGGATGGAATCCGGTTTTCCCGTCGCGATCGATGAATTCGTGCGCGGCGGGAATAGCGCTGATGGTAATGGACCCGATCCGTGCGGCCTTTTTTACATCAACCCCTATCATCCGGTTCGTTGAAATTCCCAGATCGCGGACCAATCCTCGGCGAAGAAGTTCCGGTACTACAAATAAGGCGCTTGGGGAGGCTTTGGCCAGTGCTGGCCAGGATGGTCGGTCAATGTGATCCAAATGATCATGCGTGCCGCAGACAATGTCAGCGTGATCCACCTGATCTGCCTTCAGTAGAGGAGGAACTGCGCGTTCCGGAATCACAGTGAAAAATACGTCCACGTAGATAATCTTGCCGGCCAGTTTGATGACAAAACCGGATTGACCCAGCCACCACAATGCCACCGTTCTACTGGGCAGCGTGAAATTCCGAATCTGCCGGCGCAATGCTTCCGCTGTCGGAGAGGTGCGAGCTGCTTGTAAATTACGGGCCAACGACTAACCCTCCATTTAATAACATGCCTTCACACTTTTACCAGAACCACCAATTGAGAATCACTGCCAATGCAAGTGCGAGAATCCCCAGCACTACGGGGCGTTTCCACCAGGGAATGTCATGAGCCACCGGTGGTTTGGGTGTAAATTGATACACCAGTCCCACTAGTTCCTGGTCTTTCTTCTTTTTGGTCATCAGACTCACCACTACCGTCACCACAGCCCCGGCGCAAAACGACCACAGAGCGCCCCAGAAAGCTCCTGAGGTACTGTTGCTGTAATGATGCCACAGCGGCAGGCCCGGATAGGATCTGAATATCCAAAGTGTAAGCGACGTCCCGGTTCCCGCCAGCAATCCCCACAGACCACCGGCGGGCGTTGTAAATGAAGCAAACATGCCCAACAAAAAGACCGCAATCAAGGGCGCGTTAACCACGCCGAAGATCGTCTGTGTATATCCCATGATTCCAGATTGGTGCCGCACCACATAGGCGAATCCAACGCTGATTGCAACGCCCAAAAATGTTAAAATGCGACCGACCCGCAGATAGTGTTGGTCCGGGGCGTTGGGACGGATAAACACGGCATACAAGTCATACGTGACGACTGTATTGAAGGCCGTAACATTTCCCGCCATGCCAGACATAAATGATGCCATCAGTGCCGTAAGACCAAGCCCCAGTAATCCGGCGGGGTAATATCTCGCCATCATCAGCGGCATGACATTATTGTAAGATTCCGTGGGAGGAATGATGTGGCCATTGATCACCGCATTTCCCGCATATAAATGCGGCAGTAGCGGTAGTGCCAGCACACCGGGAAGAATCACGATAAAAGGAAAAATCATTTTGGGAAATGCAGCCAGAAGGGGCGTTCGCTGTGCGGCATTCATGTCTTTCGCGGCCAAAGCCCGCTGGACTACAAGAAAATTAGTACACCAGTAGGAAAATCCAAGCACAAAGCCCAGACCGAGGACAATACCCGGCCAGGTGATGTGCATCGGATTATTCGTTGTCAGCGTGTGATAGTAAGTATGCAGCCACTGACTGCCGCTCATTTGCGGTATAGCCTTCGCGGGTTGTGTGGCGGCCGTGGCGGTCTGATCGGGTGTCAGAAACGGTAGGGAATGGGTCGCAAGCCAGTCCTTGAAATGAGCCCAGCCATGATTGGCGATCAAACCGATGATGGTCATGGGAGCAATGCCGAAGACAATAAGAAAAAATTGCAGGACTTCATTGTAAATGCTGGCCGTCAAACCGCCGAGAAATGTGTAAACCAATACCACTGCAGCCGAGAACCACACACTGGGACCAAAATGCCACCCCAGAAAGTCCTGCAGTACCACCGCCAACGCGTACATGCTGATACCGGAGATGGCCGGCGTGAAAATGGCGAACGTAAAGGCGTTAATAAATCGCGCCCCCTCGTTATACCTCTTCTTTAGAAATTCCGGTACGCTGCGGACTTTGCTGCCATAGAAAAAGGGCATCATCGCGATACCCATGAATACCATCGCCGGCACCGCTAACCAATAATAATCAGCGGTCATCATTCCATATTCATACCCCTGCTGGGACATCCCCATAACTTCCAGTGCACCGAGGTTGGCGGAAATAAATGCCAGTCCGGTAATCCAAGCCGGGATACGCCTGCCGGAGAGGAAAAAATCTTCGCTCGTCTGGTGGCCTTTGCCCGTGATCACACCAATCCCGATGACAAACAGCAGATAAACCAGAAGAATCGCGATATCTATGGCATGAAGATGAATAATGGTGCCGGGATGTAGCGACGGTATCGACGCCAGGATGCGCAGGGTGCTTATAGCCAACTGGATTCTCCAAATCACCAATGCATCATAATGTTAACGCCGAGGCGGAGATGGTATTTTATCTGTCAATCGTCAAAAGTGCTTGGAGTACCGACTTTCAGCATGATGGCACTATGCGACGGAATCTTCGCTCTGAAAGAATCTCTGACGCCGACGTGTTGTCGTTTCCACAAATCGCGCACCGGTTGTGCTCCGCGCAGCGCAAAACCCGGTTTATTTACCGGGTCAAGCATACTCCACGATGAAATGACTCCGATTGTTGGCTTCGGTGCCAGATTAAACAGAGCAACCGCTGTGGTTCCATCCCACAGCGGCCGGGCCCAGATTTCTACCGGTCCCTGCCGATCGACGCGCTGTGCCTGCATTCCCAACTCGTCCTGATCTACCGCTATGACTTCCGTATTGCTCATCAAGTCCGTTGTGAATTTATCTAGCCTCATCAGGTCGCATCCCAGCAATAAAGGAGCCGCAAGCATACACCATAAGGTGATATGCGTGAGTTGCTCATGCGGCGTAAGCCTTGTCCAGTGCATGCTCCCCGTCGGTCCATCTTCAAACCAGCCATAACCCACTACCAACATGTCCGGATCATTCCAATGGCCCGGCCCGGCAAATGGAAATAAATGACCGGCTCGGTGAAACCCGTTATGGCAGATCGACCCCCATGAATCGGTAATATCGGTGCTCACACGGAATGTATTGCCCCAGACCGGCGGCTCTCCTCCCCACGTCCATACATGCCCCAAGCCATATTGGCAAAGAGCGTAGGCGATATCCCGGTCAATGCGGTCCAGTGCCGATCGCATCTCCCGATACGGCTTGATACGCTGTTCAAGGTCCGGATGTGGCGGGACCTTTTCGGCGTAACTGCACCAGTCATATTTCAGATAATCCACTCCCCAGCGTGCATAGGTCTTTGCGTCCTGATAGACATGGCCAAACGCCCCGGTATTTCCCGCACAGGTTTTGGGACCGGGCGACGAGTACGTACCGTACCGGAGGCCTTCGCTGTGAACATAATCAATCAGTCCCTTAAGTGCCTGATAGCCACCAAAAGACGCTGGAACCTCCAACTCTCCGTCGGCATTTCGCCCTCGCTGCGCGCCTTCGTCAACAATGACGTAGTTATAGCCTTTTGCGGCCAAGCCGCTTCGAATCAGCGCCTCCGCGGTCTGGCGCGTCTTCTCAACGTCGTTGGTCGTCCCGAAAGCATTCCAAGCTTCCCACCCCATCAGCGGAGTCTGCGCGAGTTTATGCTCTCCGGCAATAATTCGCAGCGTACGATGTGCAGTGCCCAGGCTGTTGGCAGCCGTCAGGCGGACCTTATATTCGCCGCCGTGCTTTACAACTCCTCTGATGATCCCGTTTTTCATGGTCAACCCGTCAGGCAGCCCGGCGCAAGAAATTGTCACCGGATGTTGGCCTGTATGTGGCACTCTGAAGATAAAGTCTCGCCCCGGAGTGGTACCTACGACACGTGGACCGTGGAATTCGGGTGTTGGTGGATCTCCGCTGGCGATTTGAGGGTAATCATTTCTGTTCGATGAATGCTCACTCGCGGCTCCCAAAGCCGCCATCACAGTTGCTGACGCAGCGAACTTCATTAGGTCGCGTCGGTGATACCGCCGATTGTGATACTTAGCCATCAATGCTCCACCATTTCAGATTCTGATTCGATGCGACTAAAACCACTCCATCAACATAGCGTCTCAGAGTTTTCGCTGGAATATGAATAACATCGTTGGTAATGACTACGCTATAACAAAACGCGCCGGTTGAATTGTTATGGTTGTTTTCCCCGATGGATCGCCTTATAAACATTTACCCTACGGCAGACGAGTACTCATCATAGTGATCGTATCGAACCGGTGGGGGGGGATCGCCCGTGACCACCCGCCACCTGTTTGGTTTCAGGCAGTCGCTTGCATCGGGTGCCCGCAGAACTTAAAAAAGAGACGACTGGAAGACTTCGGGATTGATTCTCGGCGGAGTTGCGTTATGCCAAATAATCCTCCTGATGCCACCGGCCGTAAGTCCGCTGGAGGAATCTGGCCCGGTTTGCGGTGTTGGGATATTTTTGAAGGGCCGAAACGGATTTTGCCGGAAGTTCCATTTGTTGGCGAATTCAACCTCAAGAATGTAGTGCCTGATGCACTCAAAGCGGATCGTCATATCGGCCAGTTTGAGGTGCATCTGATCTACGACGGAATTCGAGAATTATGGATTGATGTTCCGGAAAACATATTATCCATCCGGAGTGGTTATGGCATCATCCTCCAGCCGGGTCAATGGCACGGTGGGGCGCGGAACGCCCAGTATCGGGCCTGGTATAACAGCATCCGTTTTCAAATTCCCTGCGGCAGGGCGGCCGCGTTGCCCGGCATGTCCCCACGCCAAACCGCCGAAATCAGGCGGACTATCGCAGGCGTGGAGACTCCCATTTTCAATTTCTCGAGCGTTCTCGGCGATAGCCTGCGCAAGCTTATCGATGAACACCGGAACAGAGACATCGGAATGCAGGTGGCTACGCGTGGCGCCTTTCTGGAGTTCCTCGCATGGTTGCAGCGCGATCTGCTGCGATCCCAAAATGCAGTCGATAGGAGGGGAGGCATACCCGCGCTCTCGCCGGAGATACAAAACAGCTTGGATTATCTGGAAAAGAACATCGGAATATCCTTAAGCGTCAAGAATATGGCTGAGGCAGCGGGCCTCAGCACCAGTCGATTCCGTCGGTTGTTTCATAAGCAGATGGGCTTGAGCCCGCATGATTACCTCGCACGCCGCCGCGTGGAATTATCCAAGATTATCCTGCGCACGGACAAAAAGAGCGTGACCGATGTGGCTATGGATTTGGGTTTTGCCTCTGCGGCGCATTTCGCGTTAGTATTTCGTCGTTATGTAGGCGTGGCGCCGTCGCAGTGGCGAAATCAAGGCAAGGTCGAAAATTAACTCTACAGGAGCATCTCATGGAACGCGAAATAACGATGAATAAAGTTTTACAGTGTGGCGTGGTGGCGGTGATACGCGCCCAAACCAGAGACCAACTCTTGGATATCGCCGAGGCGCTGGTTAAAGGTGGCGTCGTGGCTATCGAAGTAACCATGAGCACGCCCAAGGCGATTGAGGGTATTGAAAAACTTGTGGACGTTTTGGGCGCCAAGGCTGTCATCGGCGTGGGCACGGTTCTGAACGCCGCCATCGGGGCAGCCGCGATTGCGGCGGGGGCTGAGTTTGTGGTATCGCCGGTACTCGACACCAGCATTATTGAAATGACCCGCAAACTGGGAAAAGTCTCCATTCCCGGTGCATTCACACCCAGCGAGATTCTCACCGCTTGGTCCGCAGGTGCCGATATCGTGAAAGTCTTTCCCGCGACCACCATGGGGCCGCAATATTTGAAGGATTTGCTCTCACCTATGCCGTTTCTACGGATGATCCCAACCGGTGGTGTGACGGTACAAAACGCGAATGAATGGATTAAAGCCGGTGCCGTTGCTGTGGGCGCCGGCTCGTCCCTGGTCAGTAAAGACCTCATGGCACGCGGAGACTGGACCGGTATCACCGCACTGGCCCGGCAATTTGTTGAGGCTGTTAGCACAGCGCGGGTGCGGTGAACCTGCCCGATGCATGACGAAACCGCATTTTGCCTTTGCTAAGTCAGACGCGCGAGAGCCGGTTGCGATGTAAGGTTTTCGAGCGGCATGATATTGACGGATGTTGATATATGTGCGCGTGCCGGGTCGGCTCTCGCCGCAGTTCGATGGTCGCCGGGGCGTGGTGGGCGTTTTTTCTCGGTTTCGGCGCAGACGTTTTCACATCGCGTGGTTTTGGCAGCGATTCGGGGTTGATGATGAGGTTGTGGACCGCACCGTGCCGGCAGCCGATCCGTGACGGCGTCGTCAGAGGCCGGAATAGATAGCCCGTGATATTTTGGAGAGTTTCACCGGCGAGAGACTTTTACCTTCATAGCGGGGAGCGGCAGCCAGGATGGTGGCAAACATCGCGTGCACCACCATGATGGTGG
>JAKAVA010000084.1 GCA_021827645.1 Planctomycetota bacterium | reverse complement strand
AACGGAACATCGGCAACGATGAATAGACGCTTCCTGCATCTTGTTATACTCCTCGTCAATCCATTGACACCTTCGAGTATACACGACTCGCTGTTAAAAAACACGGAGTTATTTTTGCACTGGCCCTAAGCGGGCGCGACGTTGTTCGTGCGTTCAGCAGAGATGGCTGGCAGGTGGCGCGGCAACATGGTAGCCACATTATTCTGGTCAAGGATGGGAGCCATGCCACCCTGTCGGTTCCCGATCACAAAGAAGTTGCCAAAGGAACGTTGCGTGGTCTGGTTCGCGCAAGTGGGTTAACGGTCGAGCAATTTTTGGCCTTACTGTGATGGGCCAAATAGCAAGCTTAAGGCCGGGCCATCCCCTTCTACCGAAAAACATCTGCATCGGATCCGCCCCTCGGGGTCGACCGCCCAATATCTCACAAATGTCCTCGCGTTCAATGATTCAAAAAAAACTTAGGGGCCATTAACGACGGCACATGCCTAAAACCTCTGCGAACCACCGCGTCCCCTGCGGTTAAATCGGTTTCTCTCTCTTTCCCTGCGGTTGGCGGTTACCCACGACGGTGGCCACCGGCGGATTAAGTCCATCGGCTAACATTTGCCCCAATCGTGATTCACCCGATCTGCGGGCGCCGCCTGCCGCGTCCATATCAGCTCGCCCGAAAAATTGCTATGCCCATTGATCTGTAGGCATAACCTCCAAAAGCGACAAACATTGGATAGAATCAGGTGTCGAATGTCTTGACCTTTCAGGAGATTTTTATGTGTGGCCACTTGACATCCGAAAATCGTCCCTTCCGACAGCGACAACCTATCCGACGCTCCCCACGGGCCCCGTCATGGCGGAGCTTTGTGCTTGCGGTCGCCATGATCATTTCACCGGCTCTCGGGAATGTGTCTGCCAAAACCGTCTTATACAAGACGGCGGCCAACCCGGGGTATGTCCTGATCAAGGGCACCTCCACACTTCACAATTGGAAAATCAGATCGCACGGACTCAGTGGAACGGTGAAGTTTTCAAAAAGTTCCAAGGGACATGCCACACAACTTATACTGAAAAATATTCATCTCGAGATCGCCGTGCTGTCTCTCAAGGGTGATGACGGCAGCGGTATGGACAAAACCATTTACCGAAAACTCCTGGTCCGAGTGGATCCGCAGATTACTTTTGTGCTGAAAAAAGCGGTTTTGTGTCATAAACCGCACGCGGGGGTTCCATGGACGCTCTGGAATGTCACGGGCATCCTGACGGCCGCCGGCCACTCGAAGCAAGTTCATCTTCAACTCAAGGTGCTCACCGCCCGCAACGGGACGATCGCGATTGAAACCCGAACGGTACTGAAGATGACGGATTTCGGTATCAGCCCCCCAACAGCGATACTTGGGGCGATTCGCTCCGGGAATAAAATTCACATACAGGTTTTGTGGAATCTCACTCCTGCAAAAGGAAACTAAAGCGACAAACTCTCACGGATGGGGTAATTCTTTACTGTCAGGCCCGCGGGAAATGATGTAGCGGAATTTAGCTGTGCCACCTGCAATTTCGTCGTGGCGGCGTCGATCGCCCGGCGGAAAACGCCATCACCTCTGATCGGCACTGACGTGATAAACGCCCAAATCAACAACCGGGCCGGACGGCAAGTCGACCGTGACATCAAATTTGCGGCGGGCGATGCTGGTGAAGATCACCACCAGCGAGGCGGTATGGCGTGAATATTGCAGATCGCCGATGGCCGGGCCACAGTAGCGGGCGTTGTCCGTATGCTGAAAGTGATAGATGAATTGGCAGACGGCAGCCGGTGCGGAGTTGAAAACGGTGGCAGGGGCGACATAGATGCCGTCCCCTTCGTTGAGCGCGGATGGGATAAACACCAGCCGCGGCAGAGCGGAAGTAGCGCCGGAGGTTCCGGAGCCGGCGGGAGCAAAGGTGAGCAGCCCGCCGGGCTCTGCCAATCGGTTCATGGCGGCTCGTCGGCCCTGTTGCCAAATTTGGCGATCAAACTCCTGCGATGCCAGCGAGGACTGCAGATAGTGAAGCATGCACAAATCAAGATACCGCAGATGCGTAACGCTGTGACGCACATCGGAGTGAACATCATCCGGGGCACCGGCGTACCAGGGCGGCCGCTTTACGTGTCGATGGCCGCGGGCACCGGCAATGATCTCGCGCCGCAGTAGCGATGGGGAAGGAAGATGGCGGACCGTTTTTTCCGCCAGGCGCCTTAACCAGACAAGCTGCAATGGCGAAACGGACGGTTGCCAAATATGCAATTCCGCAAAGATCCGGCGGGCCGACGCAAAAGCTCCCGGTGGATATCGGCGGCAGCATTGTTCAATCCATAACAGCTGCGTCGCGGTGCGGGGAACAAATGCGAAATCATCCGCATAGCGGCGAAGATACTGCATCAGAGGATCATTTCCCCGATACGTCACCAGGAGATGTCGGAGCGCCGCCCGACCGCGCCACTGCTCGATCACCTTCATGGCGGCAAAACGCGGAGCAACATTGCCGGGGTAAGAAATCCAGCGCGATAGGATTACCCGGAGGCGGGCGCGATACAGGTGCCGCAGAGCGAGCGCTTCCGGGCGATCGGCAAGGGTATAGCGCCGCGCCCTGCGGGCGAGCGATTTAATCAGTGCCCCGGCGACGACTCGACGGGTGGATGGGCGTTTGACCTGCAAGGCGAAATTGATCTCGGCCTTGAGCACCGACCAGCTATTCGTGTGCGGGATACGGTCGACGATGAGGTCGATGGCAAGCGGGCGATCCACCTGCCAAAGATTTTCAAGACAATATATTTTTGTGCGGGCGCTCTGGCCATAACAGGAGATGTCAAAAACGAGTGCGGCAATTCGGGCGGGTGCCTCTTTACCCTCGGCGAGAATAAGCCGATGATCGAGCCGCCGTTTTGTCGCAAAGCGGGTGGCAGGGTCTTCGAAGTGTCTGATCCAGCGGGCGGTCTTCTGCGCCGATGGATGCAGAGATTCAAGAGTTTGGGGATGACTGCATCCTGAAAGTAGCGCGGCGTAAAAGCCCACCGCGAGAATTATGGAAATATAGCGTAGAACGCAGCAGGCGAGACGGCGGCGGATGATTGGGTTATCTTGAAGGCCGGGATGAAAATTGAATCTGGTCAATAGGAGCGGCGCCGAAACATTTCTCATGCTTTGGTACATACTGGATAATCTGGACCTTCTGATACCCATGCTGCTCCTGCTGGCGGCGGCGGCCTTCTTCGCCTGCTCGGAGACAGTGCTTTTTTCCCTCACGCGCCACGAACTCAAGGAACTCCGGGCATCGGGCCGACGGCTCAACATCATAGCGGCGGAATTGCGGGATCAGGGGCGGTTGCTGCTGGTGGTGGTTCTGCTGGCCAATATGATCAGCACAATCGGTATTTTTGTGCTCAGCACGATCATGCTGCGACGGATTGGTGAAGATTATGGGCCGTTGGGTGCAACGCTGGGCGCGATGGTGCCGGTTTTGATTGTGGCCTATTTCGGAGAAGTGCTGCCGAAAATGACGGGGCGGCGCTTTAATCGGGCGTTGGCGCCGGTGGTCGCCGTTCCCATCGCCGCGGTGATGCGGATATTCGGGCCGGCGGCGGCGGTGCTGCAGCGAATCGTCATCGATCCGTTTCATCGGGTGCTTTCGGCCGGCAGTTCGACGTCGAACCTGAATATCGACGAAGTGGGAGAATTGCTGAGGATTTCACAGCGGGAAATCGGCGCGGCGTCGAATGAGACGCAGCTTCTGGAAAATGTTTTGCGCCTTCGCGATGTCAAGGTGCGGCAGGTGATGATCCCCCGGCTGAAAATGATCGCTTTTGATATTGCCCGGCCGCCGACGCAGTTGGCCGTGCTTTTCCGCAATACGCATCTGACCAAAATTCCGGTTTATGACGGCAATATTGATAATATTCTCGGCGTGATATACGCCAAGTCGTTTCTGCTGGATCGGCCAGACGGGGAGCGGGACGTGCGACCGCTGATCCGGCCGGTGCTGTTTGTGCCCGAGATGATGCGACTCGACCGGCTGTTGCGGATCTTTCGGGAGGAGCACCGCCAACTGGCCATGGTGGTGGATGAATTCGGGGGTATCGCGGGTCTGATATCACTGGAAGATGTGGTGGAACAGTTGATCGGCGAGATTTACGAGCCCGGCGATATCAACGCGCCGAGTGTGGAGGAAGTCGGTCCCGGGGAATGGCTGATTCCCGGCGACCTGACCATTCATGATTATCCGGAACTCTTCGGCCGGCGAGCAGGACGGAATCGCTCCGCCACACCGGCAGGGCTGATCTATTCCGAACTGCATCGCATTCCTCACCGGGGCGAAAGCGTGCGAATCGGCAATGTTGAACTGGTGGTGGAAAACGTGCAGCAGGGACGGGTGACACGGGTGCGCGTACGTCTCAGCGGCACAGGCGCACGGAGTGGCGGCCATGGTTAATGTCATTCCAGCGGTTGCGTGGTCCGACGCGGTTTTTTCCTCGAGTTGGTTCTGGCTGACGCTTGTCATCCTGAGCATGGGGGTGACGGTCATCTTCACCGGAATGGAGACCGGCCTTTACACCCTTTCACGGCTGCGGCTGGACTGGCGGGTGTCGCGCCGACAGAGGGCTGCGCTGCGGGTGAAGCGGTGGCTGGAAAGCCCGGGTGATGTTCTCGCGGGCCTGCTGCTGTGGCAGAACATCGTCAACTTTCTCACATCGGCGGGTGCGACGGTACTGATGGAACGGGCCGGACTGGGCGATGCGATGCAGATCATTCTTTCAACGCTCGTTGTGACGCCGCTGGTATTGATTTTCGGCGAAATTTTACCGAAGGATTTATTTCTTACGCATACGGATTCCTGGACCTACCGGGTATCAGGTTTTGTGCAGGGATCGCTGATCGTCATCACCATTCTTCCACTGCTGCCGGCGCTCAAGCTGCTGGATATCCTCGCACAGAAAATCCTGGGCGGGCCGGAGGATACGGAGGGAGATACGACATCGCTCATGGCATTTGCCAACGAATCCAGTGCGGTGGGTTTGATCAGCCAGACGCAGTACGATCTGATTCAGCGCAGTGTGCGGTTATCCAACGTCAAGGTCAGTGATGTGATGGTGCCGTGGAACCGAGCGGTCGGCATACCGAAAACCATCAGCCGGGCGGGATTTGCGGCGGTGGTGAGGCGGTACAACGTATCACGTCTTCCAGTGCTGGGGGCCACTCCTGAAGAGGTGCTGGGATTTGCGGCGGTGGTGGATGTGCTGGCCGACCCCTCGCCGCTGGATATCACCCGCCATCTGAGCCCGCCGCTGACTCTGCTGGCGGAACAGTCGGTGCGGTCGGCCATGCGGCTGATGCAGTCTTCCAAACAGACGATCGCGCTGGTGGTGACACGGCAAAAAAGAATTATCGGAATGGTGACGATCAAAGACCTGGTGGAAGAACTCATCGGCGATGTTGAGCACATTTGAGCGGTGGCGGAAGCCGGAGCGCCGGATACCCAAATGCCCGTTTCATCTGCCGCATCAATGCAGATTGGAGAGTTCAACGCCGAGTTTTTCGAGCGCCGCCTTGGCAGCGAGTTGCTCGGCGATTTTTTTGCTGCTGCCCCACTGTGATTCGTAGCGATCGGTTCCGATGGTGACGTAGACCTGAAATTGCTTGTCATGATCAAGGCCGGATTCTGACTGAAGATGATAAACCGGGGTGGTACCCAATTCGCGCTGCGCGTGGTGCTGCAGGATGGATTTATAATTCTGATCGTGCTGATTGCGGATAATTTCATCAATATGCCTGCCGATCAGCGGCAGAAGAAACTGGCGTATCGCGTTGAGACTGCCGCCGCTGTCGACATACATGGCGCCGATAATCGCTTCGAGAAGCCCGGCGGCGACGCTCATGGGGAGCCCGCCCGAGCGATTCATTCCGGCGCCCACCCGCACCAGAGCGGAAAGTCCGATCTCATTGCTGATCTGGGCGCAGGTTTTCCGACTGACCGCTGCGGCTTTGATCACCGTCAGATCCCCCTCCCGGCGATCGGGGTAGATGGTGTAAACATGATCGCATACGAGTAACCCGAGGACAGCGTCACCAAGAAATTCAAGACGTTCATAATTATGAAGGTGATGAGCGACGGCGGAGGAATGCGTCAGCGCCGCATCGAGCAGCGATATTTCATTAAATTTGTAGCCGATGATCTTTTCGCACCTATTGAGGCTCTCGAGGTCCACCATGGCGAAACTTCTCCCGATGTGAAGATGGTGTCTTCACGATCAAAATATTCGGCGGCTTGATCGCCCGCGGTTTTGTGACGCTGAACGCCCCGATTGCCTTAGCACTGCGTACCGGCAAGCAGGGCGAGCGGCGTCGCCAACCTGCATGGACTGCGTGGTGCCTGTTACAAACCCGGTGGAAACCCACCGAAACAGAGTCTGCAACCATGCTTTTTTAGCACCACCAAAGCCGAAAATCTACTGCGCCGAGATCCAAGATTTGATCCAACCGATCCGGTCCGGCAGAATGTCTATCGGCCAAGTGATCGCAGGAGCGTAAGAAAATTCGTCATGTCGGGAGGAAGCGGCGCCTCAAGCGTCATGCGGCGATATTCGACGGGGTGAACAAATTGCAACCGGTAGGCATGAAGCGCCTGACGGTCGATAATCGGTGCCGTGTCCTGCGGGGAAACTTGTGTTACGGCCAGATCAGCGGGACGAATCAGACGCCCACCGTAATCCACATCGCCTGCGATCGGATGGCCGATAAACGCCATATGCACCCGGAGCTGATGCGTGCGGCCGGTTTTGGGTGAGAGTTCCACCAGTGAAAAATCGCGGAATCGCTCGACGACCGTATAGACGCTTTGTGCCGGACGTCCGGTATCTTTCCGAACCGCCATCTTTTCGCGGTCATGTGGATTCATGCCGATGGGTGCATCGATGAGATCGGAATCGAGCGCGGGGCAACCGTGAACAATCGCCAGATAGGTTTTGCGAATGGTGCGGCGTTCAAATTGCCCGGCCAGCCGCCAGTGGGCCTCATCGGTTTTGGCGACGAGGATGATGCCGGTGGTGTCGCGGTCGAGGCGGTGGATGATTCCCGGTCTCCAGGGATCACTTCCGGTGGAAAGGGTACCGGCGGTCACGCGCGCATGATGGAGCAGGGCATTGATCATCGTGCCGCTCCAGTTGCCGCGTGCGGGATGCACGATCAATCCCCGCTGTTTATTAATGGCGATGAAGTGATCATCTTCATGGATGATGGATAACGGAATCGGTTCGGGAAGGGCCTCGTGAGATGAGACGGGAGGCATTTGAACCGCAACAACATCCCCTGCCCGCAGCACGGTGCTGGCACGTGCGATGCGACCGTTGACCCGGGCCATTCCCGCCTTGATGAGTTTTTGCAGGGAGGCTCGGCTGTGATGCGGAAGGCGATCTTTCAGATAGAGGTCCAGGCGCTTGATCAGATCGTGGCGGATATGAAATTCACGCTGCGGTGAATCATCCGATGCCGATTCAGATTCATCCGGAGCGGCATCCAGCGGCGGTGGCGAGGGCACATCCGGAACCGCGATATCGGTCGGCGGCGTTTGATTGACGGTACGCTTGCGAGCCATGAACCCATTGTATCCGAACACACCGGATCACGATTCTGAAGCACGGGGTGGCGAGCCGTCAGCGGGCAGGCATTTTTCCCGCCGCTTCAAGTTTTTTAATGTGGCGGCGCACCAGCCACATATCCAGCAGACCGCCGAGGGTACTGGCACAGATGTAAAGATTCAGGCCCGACGGGGCGTTGTACAGGACGATCGGCAGGATGAGGATCATGTACTGCGAAATAGCCTGGGCCTGCTTCTGCTGGGGATCGGTGGGCTTGGGCGCGAGGCGCATCTGAAAGCGCATCTGGAAGAAAAATACAATGCCCAGAAGGATCGGCAGCAGGTTCAACGCCATAAAGCTCTGACCATGGTACATGTAACCGAGTATCGGGATGTGGAACGGCGTATGAAAGACGGCAATCGAGTCGGGGTTGGCCAGATCGTTGATCCAGCCGGGAATAAATGACGCCTGACGCAGGTCAATATCCACCGCCAACCCGGAATAGAGGGCGATCCAGATCGGCATCTGGAGCACCATGGGAAGGCAGCCGAGAACCGTGCCGGCAGGATTGACCCCATGTTTGGCGTAGAGAGCCATCATTTCCTGATTCAGTTTGGTACGATCCTTGCCGTATTTTTCCTTGAGCAACTGCATTTCGGGCGCAAGAACCGCCATCTTCCGCTGCGAACGGGCCATACTCACCTGGCTCATGCGGGTAAGCGGATGGAGACAGATGCGCACGGCGATGACCAGCACCATGATGGCCAGGCCGTAATTGCGCACCACCATATAAATCCAGGTAAGCAGTTTCATGATGGCCAGCGCCAGCCATGAGAATGTCAGAAAGGCGCAGGGGCTGCCCTGATCAAATTGAATAATATTGATGTACTGATAGAGATTGAATTCCGCTGCACTGCTGCCGGCGGGCGCATGGGCGGAACCGGCGAGGATCGAGCGTTTTTTGGGCCCGAAATAGACCGTCAGCGGAAGGCCGGTCACGGCATGTGGGGCGAGTTGCAGGGTTCGAGTGTGGATGATCACCGCCGAGGCGCCGCGCGGATCGGCTGCAGCTGCCTCCGGCCCCACCCGCCGCAAAATGGCCTTACCCCAGGCCTGAACCTGCGGCAGCTTGCGTCCGTCATCCATCAGATCGTAATGGACCTTCCCCCACGGCAGCGGCCGCATGATGGCGGTAAAAAACCGATTGCTGGAGGCAATCCACAACAGACGATTGACGCCGTGGAAAGACCCCAGCGTATGGGGTGAGGTGTTGGCGCCCAGAAGCGACGGCTGATAAATTTCCGGATAACCACTGGTGGTGACGTAGCGTCCCTTGGTGTTATACCCGGCGCACTGAAAAACGCGTTGATCCACCTGACGGTCATGCAGGGGCAGGTTGGTGGGCCCGTACTGCACCAACTGCACATCCAATGGAGCCGAGCCGAGGTTTTGCAGATTCTGACGGATGGTGACGTTGTAACTGCCGGGTTTGATTTTATATTCCCGTACCACGCGCAGCATTTTTTTGCCCGTAGCGGGGGAATTGAGCGTAAAGGCGAACTTGGCTTCAAGGCCCCGCTCTTTTGCCGGCACCGGGAGAATGTCCCAGTTCAGATCGCGCAGGAAATAATTCTGACCGTTGATCACCAGCCGACTGATGGCAAACGCCAGCGGATTGTGATCCAGATGGTGGAGAAGTACCAGCGGCTTAACGGATTCCGAGGTTTCGCGATAATTTTTGACATTAAGCTTAATACTTTCGATACCGGCGGTGTGGTTGGAAAGCTTCATCTTCAGCATGCAGGGGCTGGAGGGTTGATCGCCGCCGATGGTGATGATGTGTGATTTGACGGGTTGATGATGATGCGAATTGGTGACTAAAAAGCCGGATTGCGGTTTGTGCGCCGGGCCAACGGGGGCGGTCGGAGGTGGGGCGAAAAACTTCCCGAAGATGAGGTTGAATATGAGGGCCAGCGCCACCGCGAGCGTCAGAACCGTAAAGAATTTTTTCCAATCCATAAACCGCACTCAATAAAGCCGACACCGGCACAGGGGCCTGCCCTGCAAGCCGCCGTCGGTCATTTCCATTTCATTCAAGCCTTTAAGATCAGGTTCCCTCGATCAAACGCTGTCCGAGGAAATTATCCAAGGCATCAATCGCACGGACTTTCTCAACCGTGGTCGCCACATCATAGGGAATTCGGATGAATTCGACATGATCATGATGGAGGATGACAAAACTGGAACGAGGATCATGATCGCGAGGCTGGCCTACACTGCCCACATTGATGATCGCCTTTTCGTCGCTGATAACATATTTTCCGCCGAGATCGTCCGGCGGATAAAAATCCGGATGTTGGACAAAAACCCCCGGGACGTGGGTGTGGCCCACAAAACAAAGATGGGGAATACGATCAAAGATGAGCGACAATTTCTGCTGGGCGGAATAGATATCATCGGGGAAGATGTACTCGTTGATCGGTCGCCGGGGCGAGCCGTGCACGGCGAGAAAGCGGCCGGTGTTAAAACGAGTCTGCATGCTGCCCAGGTAGCGCCAGCGTCGATTGCGGCGAGGGCGATCCGGATCGGTTTCAAATTGCGAACGAGTCCAGAACGCCGCGTTTTCCGCCGCTGAATTAAAATTGTAGGGTTCATAGAAGATGGCGAAATCATGATTCCCCATGATGGTGAATTCGCATGATTCAATCACAATATCGAGGCATTCGAGCGGGTTGGGACCATAGCCGATGACATCACCCAGGCAGCAGATTTTTTTGATGCCGCGGCGCCGGATTTCGTCCATGACCACGGTAAGGCCTTCGAGATTGGCATGGATATCAGAAATGATGGCAATCGGCTCCTGCGCGGGGGCTGGCGCGTCGGTAACCGGTGCCTCGCCGGGCGCTGCGGGTGCATCGTCCGGCTTATGAGCATTTTTCACGCTGGAGAGCTTGGCGATTGAATCCGCGTCGTCCCCTTTGTTGAGCGAAAATTCCGATGACATAGAAGTCGATATCCCGCCTACCCAGAACCCAGATCTAACGATGATCTTATCCAGCCCGACAGCGATAGCAACGCCTGTCAGTACCGGCCATCAACCGTTGGCACTGTAGTTGACAAACTCATGATTGACAAGGGACGCGGCGGGGACGGGTCGGCAGGACGGTAGAGCTGGGGAACGGGTGAAAGCAGGGCATGCAGGCGTAGCGCTGCCGCACGATGGAGCCAGCTTTTCATACCGCAGGGGACGCAATGGTGCGCAGAGGTTCCGGCACGGATCCATGCGTGTTGTCGTGTCGTCTTGGCGCTCGCCGAGGCCACCGGCGGATTAAATCCGCCGGTCCGGTGAATAACCGCCAACCGCGATGAGTAGCCGCTGACCACAGCGAAAGAGAGAGAGACGGATTTTACCGCAGGGGACTCAGAGGTTCAGGCACAAACCGACACGCTTTATCGCACCGCCTCCCCAATCTTCGCGCCTGCACGCGAGATATTGAATCACGATGGCGCGTGATGTAATCTGTTTTTTTTTCACACTAAGAACGAAAGGCGCTAAGGTTTCGTCAGTGAATTCATTCGCTTTACGGTACCGTCTTGGCGATCTTCGGGCCTTGGTGTGAGACATGGGCCGACGGTCCGGCCAGAACAGGTGAGAGTTGAGCAGGAGAAAGTTGAGCAAGCACGTTTCATGCTGGCGCATGATGTAAGGAGTGTTTTTTCACCGCTGAGGTCGCAATGGTACGCAGAGGTTTGGGGGGGCGTGCGTCTCGCACGCCTCTGGAATTTCTTCGCGGTCTCAGCGTTCCTCTGCGTGAGATATTGAATCATGCCTGCGGCATGATGTCATTCATTTGTTTCACAGGAAGGCTGAAGGCGCGAAGATTCCGTCACGGGACCTGCCCACTTTATCGCACCGTCCCTGTGCGCCTTGCGGCCCTGATTTGATATTATTTTTACCGCAGGGGACGCGGTGGTACACGGAAGCTGGGGTTACCGACGCCGTAAGCCGACGGCCGTGGCCATAAAGGCCTCAAAATGGGATCGTTGGTAGAACGAAAATGCGCGGGGCAGAGCGGGAAAGCTGCCGCGATGCGTGGTTGCGGAAAATCAGCCCTCCGCTCCGGTAATCTTAGCCTCCTGCCGCGCTGATTCATCGATCTGCTCCCCAGAATCCCGCCGACGGGTCGGAATCCTCCCGACGCAAAAATGCCCCCGAGACGCACCTTGGCTGGGGCTTACCAAGACGCCCCAGGCTGATTACGCCGATCGGTAATATTTCACAATACGTCCTCGCCCGTGTACGGGCACCAGACGTGGTACCTCAGTCAACGTGAGCTGGGCTTGCGATTTTGTCGCGGTGCCCTCCCAGTGGCCGCTTCCGGTGGAGCTGCGCCCGAGCACGCGATCCGGAAACCAAGGTTTTCTTCTCGCGCCCCCGGCGGTTGTAACGTAAATGCCGCCGCCGCCCAACGTCGATCCGTAACAAGGCGGGGTTTGTACGCATAGTCTACGCCGAAAATCAAATACGGGTGAAAACGGGCGAGAATGCCCCTGTCAAGGTAAGTGGGAACAGGCGTAGCCGTCCACTCCGTAACATTCCCGAGCATGTCGTGCAGGCCCATAACGTCCGGGTCCTTCGAGCTGACCGAATGGGGGTGGCCACCGGAATTTGCGGCGATCCAGTTATGCGAGCGTTGAAATGCGACCAGAGCGGTGTGGCCAGCGCGGGGGTAACCAAGCATTGCTGCTCTCTGAAGCTGGTAGATATGCGGCACGTAATACTTCCGGCCCGCGAGGCGGCTCAGCCAACGGCAGAACGCCCGCGCGTCCGCGAGGCTCACGCAGGTAACCGGGAGGTCGGCACCGCGCCATCTGCGAAGTGAAGGGCGCGAAAACTGTGCCAGAAACTTCTCGCTGGGCCAGCCACCGACAAGATCGGTGTTATCACCAAGTGGATAATTCTTTGGCAATGAAAAGCTCGGAGCCGCCCTGAAATCGTGGTGCGGGCGACGTGCAAATTTCAAGAACTCGTGATTGGTGACCAGTGTCGTCGAAAGCCAAAATCCCTTTATCGACAGCAGCCGCGGCCTGTTTAATCTTCGAGTCCCCATGCCGTGCCAAGTCTTGCCCACCAGCCAAGTGCCATCGAGAAACACCCCGCCGGGCACCCAGACAAAATGTATACCCAGTGGGCCTTTCACCTCTCGGACACGGTATCGGTCCAAGCTCCGGCCTTGGGCGGTGCCCCCCGACCAGCAGAGAGCGAGCACCCCCGCCAAGGCTATCCTTCGGCAAGTTTTGATCAAGTTCATCACCTCCAGCTAGTGTAGTGAATCAAATAGATTGAGCATTATTCAGGACAGCGCGGGCCTTGGCAACTTTTTCCAGAATGCGTTCGAGTTTGGCGGTCCAGACGAAAGCCTTTGGGCTCTGATTGTGATGTTCAACGAACTCGTTGATGGCATCAATCAACTGCGGGACGCTTTTGAATACGCCACGGCGGATGCGTTTGTCGGTGA
>JAKAVA010000066.1 GCA_021827645.1 Planctomycetota bacterium | reverse complement strand
GGATGTACCGCCAGGGAAGCTTTTCATGAACTTATTGATGCAAGCTTTGGTGACGTACCGAAGTTCGCCATCTTTATCCCGGAGATGCCGTCATGAAACTGGGTATGAGTCAGCCATGGATACTGATTCACACCTGCTTTTGCGGCGGTCGGTCCGGGGGGATCGGAACCATGGAAAAGTTCCTCCCGCCGCCCGGCAACAAAAATCAGCTTTTTCCCTATCCGACCCCGGTGTTCTGACGGCCGATATCGCTGTCGGAGGTGCTGCGTTTGGCCGAAAATGGAAGTTTTTCCTTGATTTCGGTACGCCCGCATGCATACATTGATATAGAAGATGTTGGTTACGACTCTCTGAGAGAGCCGAATTTTTTAAGGAGGTTTTATCATGTCGGAACATGCTCCAACTCCAGTCCTCGCTGAGAACAGTCAAGTCATGGATCCTGATCTGCGCGGCAAGTACGTCGTTGCCAAAGGGGCGGTAAAAGACTTGGCCGCCGAGGCGACCAAAGTCGCGGCCAGCTACGCCGGCGACATCAAGGGACGCGCCAGTGAATGGGTGCACGGCAAGCAGGAAGTTCTGCACGACCAGCTTGATCACACCCAGGCAGCGGTGCTGACCTATGTGCGGAAGAATCCGTACAAGTCGATCGCCATTGCCGCGGGGGCGGGTCTGGCGCTGGGAATTCTGCTCGGACGCAGCCGCTGATTTTGGGGTAAACCTCATCGGCACTTCCGCCTGCAATGGGGCGGAGTGTTGAGGGTTTCGGCGAATAACGGTATTTTGCGCGTTTCGCGGTTGCGTTTCACACGGGAGCTTACATCCTTTGACGACCCAGGGGCCAGTTCATAGCCAGGATTCTCCGTCGGCGGATGGTGAAAGCTCGCGGAGCACGCAGCAGCGATCCGGCAAGCCGTTGCTGCACTATTTCATCGAATTAATTGAACTCGAAGTGCAGCTTGTCACACTCCGCTGCGCCCGAATTGCACGAGATGCTCTGGTTCAAGCCTGCGTGATTGGTGGGGCGGTCGTTGCTCTGCTGGTGGGTGTCGTCTTCCTCTATATTGGGATATTCCTGATATTGGAGGATTTTTTACGGGTGTGGCAGATATGCGTCCTCTTTGCCGTCGTGCACCTTCTGATCGGTGCGGGGATTCTGCTCTCACGCGGGAAATTCAAGGCGCCGACACCCCCGCCGGGAGAATCACATGTCGATCGATGATGAAATTGCCTCACTTGAACGGCGCCGCGATGCCTGCCTCTCGGCCATAGACGGCCGTGTCGAGAAGGCAATTCACGACACGAAGGAAACGCTTTCCATCACCAATTTCGTGCGGCGCTTTCCGTATGCCGCCATCGGAGCTGCGGTGTCGGCGGGATTATTGGCATCCGGCTCACAGAAAAAAATATGGGTCATGCTCTCCCGCCTGGTCGGTTCGGCAGTTCGCCAGCGGCATGCCGTCGCGGACGGGCCACCTGCGGAAACTCCCGCTCCGCCTCAACCGGCGGCATCTGATAAAAAATCAACATCACAGGGCGACGGCTTTTGGCAGCATGTTGCGCCGGTGGCTCAGGCGGCGGTTCCGCTGCTGCTTGAAAGAGTGCCGTGGGGAAAAATTCGCCAGTCCATCAAGTCGCGTATCAAACGCCCGGCCGATTCTGAGCATGAAACCCCCTCAGCTCATGATGACTGAATGAACGCGCCTGCATCCGTCCACCGCAAGCCGCTGCGCCGCCATCGATTGGCCCGCAGCTCGGGCATCCGGCCGGCTGGCAGCGCGGTCGCTTATCCGGATACCGGCATAATGGTATCGGACGGTTCCACCATTTTGATCGGATCGAGCAGCTTTTTAAGTTCTTCCGGTGAGAGTTGTGTCCGCTGAGATGCCACATCCAATATGGTTTTTCCATTAGCGGAGGCTTCCTTCGCGATGTTGGCGGCCGCTTCGTAGCCGATAACCGGCGCCAAGGCAGTGGCCAGCATTAACCCCGCCGTTACCAGATCAGGTCCGCGCTGGGTGGCCTTTATTCCATCGACGCATTGCTGGGCGAAATTTTTGATCCCGTGTCCCAGCAGGGCGATGCTCTCAAGCGTTGCCGCCGCCGCCACGGGCATGGCCACATTGAGTTCAAAATTGCCGCTGCTGCCGGCCGCGGTAATCGTCGCGTCGTTGCCGATGACCCGTTGGCAGACCATGATCAGGCTCTCCGCAATCACGGGGTTTACCTTGCCCGGCATGATGGAACTGCCCGGTTGAACGGCGGGTATTTCAATTTCGCCCAATCCTGCCCGTGGGCCGCAACTCATCCAGCGAATATCGTTGGCGATTTTGGTCAGGCTTACGGCAATGGTTTTCAGCACGCCCGAAGTCATCACCAGCCCGTCAAGGGTCGATTGCGCCTGAAAGTGGTTGGTCGTCTCCCGCACCTTGTATCCCAATGCCGCGGAGAGGCGTTCGCATACCTTGGCGGCAAATTGCGGGTGCGCATTGATGCCGGTGCCCACGGCCGTGCCGCCGATGGCCAGTTCGCTCAGATCCGCCAATGCCGCCGCCAGACGCCTGGATGAACGTTCAATCTGGCCGCGATAGCCGAGAAATTCCTGTCCCAATCTTATCGGAGTGGCATCCTGCAGGTGCGTGCGGCCCGTTTTGATGACATCCCAAAGCTGGCGGCTCTTTTCTGCCAGCGAGGCCTCGAGTGTGTGGAGCGCCGGTTCCAATACCCGCACGATTTCAAAGATGCACGCAATATGAATGCTGGTCGGAATGGTATCGTTGCTGGATTGTCCCATGTTCACATGATCGTTGGGATGGACGGGTTTTTTGTCTCCGCGTCGGCCGCCGAGCATCTCATTGGCCCGACTCGCGATCACCTCATTGAGGTTCATGTTGGTGCTGGTTCCTGAACCGGTCTGATACACATCCACCGGAAATTGATCCGCCAGCTTCCCTTCCAGAATTTCAGCTGCTGCTTTGCAGATGGATTCCCCGATGGATTTATCCAGCACGCCAAGTTCCATGTTGACTTCCGCACAGCATTTTTTCAGCAGGGCGTGACTGCGGATGAAAATGGCCGGCATACCGCGGCCGGATATGGGAAAATTATGCACGGCCCGTAAAGTTTGTACGCCGTAGTAAGCATCTACGGGAACCGGCAGATCACCGATAGAATCATGTTCAATCCGCACCGCTGCATTATTGGCCATCGTCAGAGAACCTCATCACTGAAAAAACATTTCATATTCCGTCGGTTTGCAGGTGAACGGTGCCGCCGAAGTCCGCCTGCACTTAACCTTTTACGTGCCGAATATGAACTCTCAAAACTCGCTGCGCAAAAAATACACGCCCGGTCAATGCGTCGGTAAATTTAACGCGGAAGGTAATATCCGGGTGTCGCGGCGGCGTTTTCCACGGACAGTCAAACCCGAATTCATCCAGGCCGAAAAGCCCATACCAGCACTTTTTTGATTGCATCGGCGAAAAAGACCATCGGCCGATCAGCGGGTGCTTGACACCGCTGGACAGATCAAACGCCTGTATGTTAAAAGTGCCCGTGGCGGGGAGAATCATGGAGCCCCCCATAAATGTTTTTACAAAAACCCGGAAGCCGTTGCGGGTGGAGCTGTTGTGCAGGTGGGCTGTCCGGGTATCCGATGAAATTTGAATCTTTTTCACCGTGAAGAGTTCCGCCAGACGCGGCGGAGGTAATGTGGCGATCCGCGGGGTTTTCGCCGCAACTGCTTTCCGGAGCTGCTTGATTTGAGCCTCGGCGCTGGCCAGTTCCCCTTTCAACCGGGAATTGGCGTTGGTGAGTTCCACGTTCCGCTCATAAAAAGGCGCATTGTGGGCGTAATTGGCGCAGCCCGTAAGCAGGGCGGCGGCAAATCCCAGCGCCGTTATGCCAGTCAATTTCATCCATGGACTGAGCCGAGTTCGATCCAGGTGATGAATCTTCATCGCCAGCTGTGCCCCCGAGGTTGAAGTTGATTATTGGTCCGCCACTTCCGTTTCGCCGCCGGGGGGAGCCATATCGCCACCGTGCCCCTTTAATGGTTCGCCGATCTGCTGCAAGGTACGATCCACCACGCCGTATGCAATGGCTTCCTCGGCCTCAAGCCACAGATTGCGATCACAATCCTTATGCACCTTCTCCATCGGCTGTCCGGTATGTTCTGCCATGATTTCAAACATCCGCTTCCGCAGACGCATGATCTCCTTGGCCTCAATCGAAAGATCCGTGGCCGTCCCCTGCATCACACCGGAAATCAGAGGTTGATGAAGCATGACACGACTGTTGGGCAGGCAATATCGCTTCCCCTTCTTCCCGGCCGCCAGCAGCCACGCCCCCATGCTTGCGGCAAGGCCGACGCATGTGGTGGATACATCGCACCGCAGAAATTGCATGGTGTCATAAATGGCCAGACCGGCCGTTACCGACCCACCCGGTGAATTGATATAGAAGTTGATGTCCGCTTTGGCATCTTCATTGGATAAGAAAAGCAATTGGGCAATAATCAGGTTCGCGGTGTCATCATCAATCGGCCCCGCCAGAAAAATAACCCGGTCCTTGAGCAGACGCGAAAAGATGTCATAAGATCGCTCGCCGCGACCGCTTTTTTCAACCACAATCGGCACCAGACCGCTTCCCGTAAGGCGGTTCTCGCCGATGGACAGACCTGAAAAATTTGATTGAACCGTCATGAAGTCAACTCCTGTACGACCAGCCTGACAACACTGTTATCTTAGCGTCGATTGCAAAATTCTGCGCCATGATCTCGACCGCGATATCGCTAATCGGCCTTCGGGCGTTTGGCCCAGAACACCTCGTCAATTCCGTCCAGCAAATTGGCCCAGCGCGCCAGCGTGAAAAGCAGATCGCTGAGGCGGTTGAGATATATTAATATGGCAGGCCCCAAATCCTCCTCCCGCATCAGTTCCACCAGATGCCGTTCCGCCCGGCGGCAAACGGTTCGACACACGTGCAGTTGAGCCGCAAGCACACCTCCACCCGGGAGGACAAAATTTTTCAGCGGCGGCAATTTTTCGGTCACTTCGTCAATCCACCTCTCAAGCCGCTGATAATCGGCGACATCAATCCGGCGAATTTTTCCGCTGTTGGGGGATTGCAAAGGCGTGGCCAGATCGGACCCCGCATCAAAAAGCTCATGCTGCAGCCGCTGCAGCATCTCAGTTAACGGTGGAAATCGGCATTGGGCAATGGCTAAACCGAGATGACTGTTGAGTTCGTCCAGGGTGCCGTAGGTCTCCAGCCGCAAATGGCACTTTTCGACCCGTTTGCCGTCAAAGAGCGATGTTTTGCCTTCGTCGCCCTGTTTGGTGTATATACGCATGCTGTTTCGCTCCGAGGATGTCGTCCGCCTGCAGGGTGAATCCCGCAGCGCCGACTGTGATGGAAGTTTAGATGCCTGTGCCGCCTGAATCAAATCCACCCTTCGCCGCATCCGAGGAGCGTCCGCTGGTGATATTTGGCGGCAGCTTTGATCCGGTGCACCTCGGACATACCGCCATGTTGACCGCCGCCATGGAGGCAGTCGGCTCGGCGCATGTGGTGGTCGTGCCGGCGTATCAATCGCCCCATAAACCGGATCATCCCGCCGCCCCTGCGCATCACCGGCTTGCCATGCTGCGGTTGGCGCTCGCCGATGTGCCGGGCGTGAGCATCTGTGAGGATGAAATCAACAGCGGGCGGGCGGTCTACACCTACGACACGCTCCAGAGAATACGAGCCGCCAACCCGGGCAGGCGGATAGCGCTGCTGATCGGCCTGGATCAACTCGCAGCCTTGCACCGCTGGTATCGCGGAGCCGACATCGCACGGGAGGTGCAGGTGCTGATGGTGCCGCGGGCCGGTGCAGCCAATGCGGGTAATGAGTCGGCCGTCTGGCAGGAAGTGCAGCGGCACTGGCCGCCGGAAGTTTTGGAGCGGCTCCGGGCGGGCCGCCTGGCGGTGGATGTGCCGGGCATTTCATCCACCGATATCCGCCGCCGCATGGCGTCCGGCCACCCGATGACCGGACTGGTGCATCCCGCGGTGGAACAATATATTTTTATGCATCAACTCTACGCCGCCGGATCATACTGACGCATCCGGAGCCGTTTCCGGACCCGGCTCAAGTGGCGATGGCGGCGGGCTTTCCGGTGGCGGTGGTTCTCCAACTGCCGTTTCACCCGCCTGCACCTCAATCGTGGATGTTTCCGGCGAAGGCATCGCGCTGTTCTCGATGACGGCCTGCCCGGCCGATGGAAATTGAGATTGATAGTCCCGTATGCGGCGGCATAGCTCCGCGTAAAAAGTGAAAAATTTGGTGGACGAAACAGCTACCCTGATTTGATGGGTTCGGCCTGCACGAACCATGTATATCTGACGAATCGGGTTCAAGATCGAAAATACCATCCAATAAATTAAGACCGGTATCGGCCAGCCAACGAGCAGCAAAATGATGATCTTGAGATGAAAGCTGATGGTAGTTCCCGCGGCGATCACAAACACCAGTAAGTCGAGACACACCAGCACCAATGCCAGCCACACGCGCCAGTTGAATCGCCGGCCGGTGGACACCAGGATTCTCTCAACGCGATTGAACAATATTCGCCGGATGTTGTCGCGGTAGCCCGATCCGGTCAGAAGCATCAGATGATCTTTTTCAATCACCGCCCGGCATGCCGGATATTGGCTGGAAATGCGCCAGAGACGCGCTTCGGCCGGGATGTCGATACGTTCATCTGCCATACGTTTGTCTCTCAACGGTTAAAATAAAAATTCCAATGCGGCGCGACGACCAAAAATACCCCGGCCGCCAGCCACAGCATTAACCCCAGCAGCATGATCACCACGTGCGGCATCCGCACGATACGCCGATACAGAGTGCTGCGGCGCCTCAGTCGCAAGATGCGAAACCAATTCAACAACCCTACCGGAACCCAGATAAAAAACAGAAACAGCATCGGCGCCGTGATCGGCAGAATCAGCAGGCAGGCCAGCATCTGCCAGACGATGCGATCGGGCCGCGGTAGGACACTGGTAAACCGCTGCGCCACGACGGATTGGCCGGGCGGTGAATCCAGAAACTGCACGCTGTACGTCTGGCCATCGATCTCTACGGTGCACAAGGCGCAGATATAATTTCCGGTGCCGGCACAAATGGCGATAGCCCGATGCTCGGGATGGTGAGCACAGACGGCATGTTCTTCGGTCGCAGTTTCTGCTTGAGGAGCCAGCATCGGGACCGGGTCGAATTCATCCACAATAAATAGTGTGTTGGGATGTTGGGGACACTTCCATCGGTCGCCAACCTTTCGCAATATCTGGCGACAGTCGGTGCGGGGACACTGAGGCGACATCGGCTCAGCCGAAATCGGAGCGGGGCTTTGTGTCATGCCGTGTACTCCCTGAACCAGTCCACGATTCGCGATTCGTCGGAATGCCATGCTCGCCTTGCCGGCCTGATCCTCCGACTGCCCCGGAAAATACGCCCGCAGCGGCGTGTTGGCAAGTGCTGCAAGTCCCCTGCCTTACCGCATTGCATCACGCTGGCGCGTGATGTAAGTGGTGTTTTTCACCGCAGAGATAACGGAGGTGCGCAGAGGTTTGGGGGGATCGGGCGTCTCGCCCGACTCTGGAATTTCTCCGCGCCTCCGCGTGAGGCACGGCCTGGCGGCGCAGCCGCCCGTCCTCAGCGTTCCTCAGCGACCCCTGCGGTTCAACCGGCCTCTCCTTCCGCGGTTAATAGTCGCTTTCACCGCAGAGGCTTCCGCAGTGATTCCGCTCGCTTTACCGCACCGTCTCAGCGCTCTTCTCGCCTTCGTCTGAGATCTGCCCCTCTTCGCCTTCCGCCGCCGACTGGCACCGGACAATTCCGGCGCTGAGGGCGGCGATAAACTCATCCAATTTTCGCTTGCGCAACCGCACGCGAACGCCCCACGGTTGCGGGCCGTCGATGACATAAATCAATGTTTTTGGCAGCAGACTCAGGTAGAAATTGTAGGCCGCGATAGCTGCGATCGGGATGGCGGTCATGGGCGCCAGCCAGCTGTGATAATAACCGTTTAGGTGCCCCGGCCCCCATAGCGGCATCGTCAGGATGCCCAGTATGATCAGCGCGATGATGATCAAGACCCCATAGTCACGCCGTTCCCAGGCGATATAGATACGTGCTATTTCTCGCAGCGGCAAACGGTGCATACAATCCGCGTCTTTATCTGGCGTGGTAAGCACGAAATTTTCGCTTTCGATAACGGCCCACTGACCCCTGCGACGCGGGCTCAATTTCCAGACGCGGGGCGGCGATTTTGGTTGCGTTTCAATCTTAATCACTGGATTGACCCCTGCGCTAAAAACATAAGACGGTAGATCATGACTCCCAGTATGATCCAGACCAGAAGTCCGACGACCATCGCAACAACCTGATATCGCGGCACCAGTGCCCGGTACATCCAGCTTCGCCTTCGCAATCGGATGATGGCCACAAGCTGTACGGCGAGATAGGGCACGCAGATGATGGATGTGATCAGCATGATGAATGTCGCGGGAAACAGGATCAGGCAAAAAAATAGCGTCCGGATATTGCGATCCGGCCGCGGCAGCACCGAAATGTATTTATCTTTCAGTAATTTCTGGCCCGCGGGTGTCTGCAGATACGCGTAGCTCCACGGCTCACCGTCAATCATGGCGGTGCACAGCGGGCAAACGTAGTTGCCGGAACCGCGGCAGATTTGCGTGGCAAGGCGATCGGGGTGCTGGGTGCACGGGGCGTAGCGGTCATTGAGGTTATCGGCTTTTTCAACTGTGTCCGGCGGCGGGGAAAAATCCAGAATACGGTACGACAATTTATGCTTGCTGCAGCGGAATAACTCCCCCTCGGGGATGAGAAACTGGCCGCACCCGCGAATCGGGCAGGGGAGCAGCCTTAATTCGGAAGAGTTTGCAGCCGTTTGTGTCATACACTTTCCTGACGGACCGGGCCCGAATCAGCCGGCCTGCCCCGCCAACCGGATCCATGCCGACCGCCCGCGCCACGACAACACCCATACTTAAGGTAATACTGTTCACGCATGGCCGCAAATGGCATCGCCCCCGTGCCCAAGCGGGCCGCAGCCCCGTCCGGTAGATCGCGTCGTTCCGGCCTGTGATCGGCCTCCGCGGCGATTCCCAGCCGTTGACTCGTAGCGCACAACGCGAGTTCGATTTTCGGCCTCAAGCCTGCGCGCCCATTCCAAGATGCGATGTCCATCGCCACCGCAGCGATCAACAATCTTTTGCCGTGCGGCGCGCACGCGTTCCACTACCGCATCATCATGTGTCATGATCGTTCTCCGCAATCAATAAGTCCGGGGTCGTTATGACAGGAACCGACAGCCCGAGCTCGGCATTCACCACCTGCAGAGGGGTAAAGGCTCGACGAGTTTCAAAGCCTCTTGCCACCATTGCCGGGTACTTTGACGCCGGGCGATCATTTCCGGTTCAGGGCGTATCTCGAAATAAAAACTCGGAACTCTCGTCTCGATATAAACCGCTCGCCTCATACCGCCTGAGTGTACCACCGCTGATGGAACCGGCGAAAAACCGCGATTAAATCAACACTGCAATTTACCCACCAGCATCCGCCATCGAACGCTTCTGCGACAAATTTCAGCCGAGGCTGCATCTTGCCGATAATTTGTTAAGATCAGTCGGCGGAGGATGGACCTCAGCATAACGGCAGGCGGAAAGGTGTTCATGCGCGTACTTCTGGCGGACAGTGATCGGCTCAGCATTCGACTGATAAAAAATACGCTCCTAGCAGCGGGCTTTGAGGTGCTGGTGACCGATTCGGCCGAAGAGGCCGAGAATATTGTTCGCGAGGGGTTATGCCGATTGGTCTTGGTGGACTGGAACCTGGGGGGTGCCGATGCGGGACTGAAATTGTGCCAGACGATTCGGCATGAGGAGATGTGGGGCTACATTTATCTGATCCTGCTGACGGAATCCAACGATTCTCAGCAGCGGGTGCGGGGGCTTAACAGCGGGGCCGATGAATTTCTGCATCGTCCGTTTGAACCGGACGAACTCGTCGCCCGCGCACGAGCCGGCGAACGTGTGCTGGCGCTGGATACCCGCAATGTGGCGATTTTTGCCATGGCCAAGCTGGCCGAATCACGCGATCCCGAATCGGGCATGCATCTGGAGCGTGTGCAGAATTATTCCCGTCTGCTGGCCCAGGAACTGGCGCTCACCCCCGATCATCATCAGACGATCACCGCCAATTTCATCCGCTGGGTCTATCTGACCAGCCCGCTGCACGATATCGGTAAAGTGGCCATCCCGGATTACGTGCTGCTAAAACCGGGGCGGCTTACCGACCGCGAATTTACGCTGATGAAGACGCACACCACCCTGGGCGCCAACACCATCGATATCGCCCTGCGGCGATTTCCGGAGGCGCAGTTCCTGCAGATTGCCCGCGAAATTACCGCCACACACCATGAACGCATCGACGGCACCGGGTATCCGATGCAGCTGCGCGGCGAAGAAATACCGCTCAGCGGCCGAATCGTGGCCCTGGCCGATGTCTACGATGCGCTCACCTCCCGGCGGTTATACAAGGATGCCTTCAGTCACGAGGTGGCCAAATCGATCATTCTCTCCGCCGAAGGAACGCAGTTTGACCCGCAGGTGATTGCAGCATTTCTGCGGATCGAAGATTCCATTCTCGCCGTGCGCGAGAGATTCTCTGAACGCCCGGCACTGATCACCTGATAGGCCGCCATGGGCGGGGGCGGGTCAAATATATTGTAAAATAAATGGAGTAGGCCGCCGTTACTGGTAATCGGCTCCGCCGGACGGGGCATCTTCCATATGCCGCAGCAGGTGGGAGAATATCTGCAGCCAGGCATCCCGTGCGCACGCCGGATGATAATAATTGGGCCGGTCACTCATGAAGCCATGACCCGCCGGATAGGTTTCAAGAACAAATGGCTTTTGATGCTCGCCGAGTTTGGCGACGATGCGGGCGTGTTCCGCAGGGGGAATGTGCGCATCCTGATTGCCGTAGATGAACATGAGCGAGGCGGAGATATTATTCAGATTGCCTGCCGCAATCGGCACCGGGCGGCCGCGCCGATCCACGTCCCCCTCCGCCCCGATGCCTCCGCCATAACAGCAGACTGCACTGGTAATCTGCGCTCCGAGTTCACGGGCGCCGATAAACGCCAAACGGCCCCCCATGCAAAAACCCAGCAGCGCGACGGGTGCCCCGGCACCTTCCGGTTGGCGGTGCGCCCATTGGATCACCTTTCGGATGATCTCCACCACTTTGTCATCCGAACAGCCACCCACGGCCTCCATTGCCCCGGCCATATCGGTGTAATCAATGACGCGGCCGTTGAAAAGGTCGGGTGCGATGGCAAAAAACCCGTGCGACGCGACATGCGACACCACATCATCGAAATGCGAATTCAGACCGAACGCTTCGTGCAGAATAATCACAATGGGGGATTTTTCCGCGGGGTGAGCCGCCGAAATCAGCACGCCGGGGTCAATCGTCATCCGCTTTGTGGTAATGCCGGTGGTCATCCATTTGCCTTTCTTAAAAATGCCTGCCGAAGCGGGCGCCGTACGGTTCCCGCTCCGGTGTCAGCCTGCCGGTTGCCGTTGGTCTCTGCTCAGCGTGCCGCCGCGAGAGCCGCCTGGTAGTTCGGTTCCTGAGCAATTTCGGGAACCAGTTCGGTGTAGATCACTTTTCCATGCTCATCAAGCACCACGATGCTGCGGGCCAGTAATCCCGCCATGCCGCCGTCCAGAATTGTCACTCCCAACTTCCGACCGAAGTCCGGATGCCGAAATACCGAGCTGGTGAGCACATTTTTGATCCCTTCCGCCCCGCAGAAGCGATTCAACGCGAACGGCAGATCCATCGAAGCGCACAACACCGTTACATTGCCCAAACCGGCGGCATCTTTATTAAATTGCCGCACCGATTGCGAACAGACGCTGGTATCGATGCTGGGGAAGATATTCAGAATCAGCTTTTTTCCCGCAAAGCTGCGCAGTTCAACATCCGAAAGATCCGATTTGGTCACCTTCAATCCGCTCAGATCGGTTCCCTTGCCAGGCAGATCGCCGCAGGTGTGAAGTGGATTGCCTTTGAGAGTAATGTTGGCCATAGTTGCTCCAAATGTGTCAGTCGCTTATCAGGTCATCTTCAGCACGGCCCGGAAGCGAACTTTTCCGGACATCATGTGCTCAAAGGCGTCCGCCGCCTTTTCCAATGGGAACTCTTCTACCATGACATGCGTTTTTGTTAAAGCGGCAAACTCCAGACACTCCTGCGAATCCATGGCATGCCCGCTCGGCCACCCCATGATGCTTTTGCGTTTCATGATGAGGTCAATCGGCGTAACGGGTATCGGATCCGTCCCCGCCCCGATCACCAGCAGCCTTCCACCCGCTCCCAGAGCCTCAATCAGCGCGTGCATGGTTTTGGAATCCGGTGCGGTGGCCAAAATCGCCGCCGCTCCGCCCAGTTTCCGCAGCGTTCGGGCGGCCGGTTCCACCGAGGTGTTGATATATTCATGGGCGCCGAGTTTCATCGCCAATTCCCGTTTGCCATCTGAAGTGGAAATGGCCGCCACATGAAAACCCATCGCCTTTGCAAACTGAATTCCCAGATGCCCCAGCCCACCCAATCCCTGCACGCCGACCACATCGCCCGGCCTGGCGCCGCTGTGCCGCAGGGCATTGAAGGTTGTGACGCCCGCACACATCAGGGGTGCGCCGGCAACGGAGCCCAGCGCGTCGGGCACGCGGGCCAGCGCATCCTGCGGTGCGACCATATACTGGGCGTAACCGCCGTCATAGGAAATGCCACAGATTTTCGCCTTGTCGCAGGTAATAAAATCTCCCCGGCGACAACTGTCGCACGTAAAGCACTGGCCGCCATGCCAGCCAATGCCCACACGTTGCCCCGGCGAAAAATTCTTCGCCTCGGGTCCGACGGCATCCACCACGCCAATCACTTCATGCCCCGGCACACGTGGATATTTAATACCGGGAAACAGGCCGTCCTTGACGATCACATCGCTGTGACAAACGCCGCAGGCCTCCACCTTCACCCGCACCAGATTGCCGACCGCCTCGGGAATCGGCTTTTCCACCAGCTCAAAATTTCCCCGCGCTTTTCCCACCTGCATCGCCAACATCTTCTGCATAAATGCTCCTTGCCTGAAGGTTACAACGACATCATCGACGCGATGACTTTAGGCGTCCCCATCATCAATGGCAAATGTCAGCCGGCGGATTAAATCCGCCGGTGGCCGTGGCTCGTCCCGCATTCGGCTCGCTCCTCTCCCGTGGCGACCCGCCCCAAAAGTGGGAGCCAGACTACGGGCGGTTGCAGAGGAAAAACAACAAGGCTATTACCTCGCTCAGTAAGTTGTCGGTATTTATTGTCGGGTAAGGCTCAGCGTGCCAGCGGTCCGGAAACCTCCGGCGAGGTTTGGCCGGCCTTACCCGAAATTAAATCAAAGCGTTTCGTGGACATGCGCGGTTCCCCCGGCGTGCATGGCTCCACGTTATCAATACGTGGGGG
>JAKAVA010000028.1 GCA_021827645.1 Planctomycetota bacterium | reverse complement strand
ACATCCGGTTCGCTGTTGCCGGGCCGGGGCAATATATGTTCAGGATAGACCGTAACGCCAGCCTGAACGCCGAACTCAGCGGAGCATTTGTAGACCGGGCGGACGCGGCGAGGACGGCTTTCGACAAGCGTGCGATGACCGGTTTTGGCGGCGTTGACTATTGTCCACCGAAACTGCCCAAGGGGTACACGAAAGAGACGCCGGAGATTCTCACAGTTTGGAACGCCGCTAAGCGTAGTTTCGGACCGAGCGGCATCCTGATGCGGGAAACAGTACGCCTGATGTGCTACCGCTACGCCGTGGCGCATGATATGCCGCCGGCGCTTCTGGCACGCATGCGTTGGCGGCTTGACATTTGGACGCACCACGACAGGGTGTGTTTCGACAAGATGATGAACCGGGGCTTTTGGGCGTACCTCAAAGGCTGGAAGGGCCTTAGGCAATTTTTGGTCAAGGGCCACGAATGGGCAGCAAACTCCGGGAGGCTTGGACATGGCTGATTACGTTGCCGCGCGCCGCCTACGATCGCGGCGCCTTCGCGCTGTGGCTGGCGCGGTAGGATTATGGCCGTCGGTGACGCACGCCGAGTATTACGACGCCGGCAATTTGACGGTGACAGCGAATATGGGTAGCTTCTCGCCTAATCCGGTGCAAGCTCCCGACGCCGCGAGTGGAAGCCCCGGCGCCACCGCGACCTCCTCGCTCAGCGCGACGACGGTTCCGGTGGAGGGGGTGCCCGAGGATCAGGTTACTTATAGCTACGGATGGAGCATCGACACCGTGGAGTTTCGCGCGGCGAAAAGTGATTCGTGGGCGCCAGCGTCTGGAGGCTACGCGTATTCCATCGTCCAGCCTGACTCCAGCAGTGGGAACGCCACCTTGGAGTTCACACCCAAGGTGGCCGGCTATTGGCGGGTGACCACCGAGTGCGGTGTAACGGCGGTAGATAACTCCGCTGGGTATTATTGGACCGGCAGCGCGAACGCCGGACCAGAGAATTTGACGAGCTACACCTTCGACATCACCTACACAGGCGTCGCGGCAGGGACCAACGAATACGATCTGGACAATAACACGGTAGTTACCGGTAAAACAGTTGACGTGCACGCAGGCTGGCCCATCCAATTGGGAGCTGAGCTTGCGCCCTCTGACTTGGCAAGCCAGTTTTCGTGGAGCATCGGTGGCGCCGGCGGAAATGGCTCCGCAGCGATCAACGGATATTGCTCAGACACGGCAACCGGTACGGCCGTTTCCTCAAGCAGTGACGCGCAGGCCGCCGTCGTCCCACTTGACCCTTCCACAGACACACTTTCGACTTTCCCGGACCCTTCAGCGGCGGGGGAGCTGAAACACTTCTATTACACCGAATCGTGCAGTGAAAGCGCGAGCGTCACGCCGCAGGGGGCTGGCATCCCCGCCGCTAGGGCCACCTTCAGCGTGGCGGCACCGAGCACTACGCTGACGGCAGAGTACCAATACCCCGCACGGGTAACGAAGGATCCGATCGATGGGGGGCCGGACGGCGTGATATATCTGAGGCAGACAAGTGCGGTCGCCCTCGGCCCTAACCTCACCTCAAACTCCCAGGCAGGCATCGTCTTTTATCACCCGTTTTTAAGCAGCCAGACGTTCTTGGGCTCATCGTACTTCGTTCAGGTGTATACGTGGAAGCACACGTACACCGGCATCAACGGAACGGTGAATTGGGCCACAAGCGGAACAATGCTCGACACTTCCGACCCCTACCCGGTGAACGAAAAAAACCAACCGTTCGCGGGTGACGACGAGGCTATAGACGCGCCGCAGTTCGTTACCGACAAAGTCAACCAGGTTAACTACTCGCCGATTACCGCCGGCGACAGTCCAACGATGTGGGTCATGTACACCCCCAGTGTGCCCGGGTCGATCGACATTCCGATTGCCTCGTGTACTTGGCCTTGGGGTGGGACTGCAGCCTGGAACGCAAAAACAGGTAGCTGGGCCTTCACGGGGGCCAAGCCGGCGGCGGCAGGCAGCGCCCCGGCCGCCGCCACAGACAATTACCCGGTCTGGAATGGCGTCTTAAATGCCAGCGAGTGGACGCCGCCGAATTAAATTATTAAGCAATCGGTTTACCAGGAGATACACCATGCGTCCGGATCCTCGTCAGGTTATTATGAGCCCGTCGGTGGTGGCGGCGCTGGTTGTGCTGTTCGTAGGTTCGCGAATCGCACAGGCCCGGCCAAATCCAACCTCTTTGTTGCGTGTGTTGCCCCAACGGTCTCATGTAATTTCGGGTAGCACGGTACCTTTAAAGGCAGTAATCGAAAATCATTTTCATGTCCCGCTTTGGGTGGGGAACCAGGACACACCCAACGCCGTCCGCTTTTGGCTCGCGCCTGATTCTCGGGGCCCAGAGGGCAATATCGCTGCGACGCTTCAGCGCACGAACGTCCTGACGTCAATGTGGTACGTTTCTGCGTCGGCAGTAATTGTAGTATCCCCGCTGGCCAAAGCATGGCTTTACCCAAGGAAGGCCAGAACATGGCGTTTTTCTCTTTCTAGGCTCTACGATTTGACACTCCCTGGCCGATATCGTTTGCGGCTCATCACCGGCCGACGGCTCTACAGCGTCAACAATCCGGCTGAAGTGGCCCGGCTCACGTGCAAGATGCCCGGTGGCATCGTCTATTGGCAGGTCATTCCTTTTCCTAAAATCTCCGCCGGTAAGGCAAAGCTTCTTCCCCCTCTTCAAAGCAAACGATTCACTATCAGGGTGTTGCCGCCCTACGGCAAAACTCCGGCAGCCGCCATCCAGGCGCTCAACCATTCCTCTGCCAAACTGCCGTCGGCGAGGAAACAGGGCCTTTGCGTTATGTTGATGCACCCGTCGATCGCCGGCCCGGGCCCGATTAGTGTCCGCGTCGAGTTGGTCGACATTGGCCGCAGGCCCGTGAAGGTTCACTTGGCCGGTGATCCATTAACCGATTTCGGTTTAGTCCATGTACGCGGGCCGTCCGACTTGGACCGCGTCAAGCATTTGTTGCTACCAAAGCCACACGAGGTCGTGGTGAAATACGCGGTTCCGCCACTGACCGCCTACGGTAAATGGCTGGTGAAGCATCCGCCGAAAAAGCTGCCGGAGAAGACGTATGATCTGAAACCCGGGGTGGTCTACAAATACGTCGTGCCAATCAATTTGAGTTGCCAGTACGACATGAGCCTTGCGGGTGTTTATCATGTGCGGGTCGAACTCGCGCATCCAAAAATCTGGTCCAATTGGGTGACGGTGAAAGTGCCCTCGTGAGTTGGGGTTCTCGTCAAGCCTCGCCGCCCCGGCCGAACTGCAAGCCTCATCGGGGGCGGAGAGATAAAGCGACTGGGTTCACTGGCGGACCCTTTGTGTTCTTCACCTACCAGATCAGCCGCAATCACCAGCCGCGATATCAACTTCGCCGGCAGTCGTGGGAGGGTGATTGTGGTTATCACGCTCTTAGCGTCACAGCACGTCATCTGCATGCATATAAAGCCGGCCGTGAGGAACAACCTTGTCCTGCACACATTTCCCACACAGATAAAATCGCCTTGAGTTCGGTTCAATGCGGTCGGAATCATCTCCCTCGATATGTTGGTAACAGGCCACTCCGTCCCTGCCGCAAAGAGCACACGCCGTGGGCGTGCCGCCGTCACTACGCAGGAGTTGCTCGGATAACCGCGGATATTCTTCGTACTTGCCGACACTCTCAGTCTGCTGCACGCTGAAGGTCAGGTGTTTCTCTTTCAGCCATTCCGCGATGGCGGGCAATTCATCATCATCGCAGAACATCCGCCAACCACGCCGGTTGAAGAATCCCATCGCCTCGATCTGTTCCTGCTCGATCGACGTCGGCCAAGTTTTCAGCTTGATCATTAACCGTTCTGACATGGCGTGCATCCTAGTGCTTCGGGTTGAGGATTGGCAAGCGTGTTGCCGTGAAGACGCCGGGGCCGACGGGGGTAGATGCCGCGCGTCATCGGCATCCATGCCATCAGTCGGCAAGGGCTACCGGTCGGTGCGAACCGGAACTGAATGACGCGAGAAATTCCCGGTTGGTTTTATATCGGTTAATGCCTTTGATCAGCGCATCCATGGCTATAACGGGATCGCGGCCGATCAGTTGCCGCCGCAGTTGTGCCGTCTGTCGCGCCACCTGCGGGCCAAGCAGCAATTCTTCTTTTCGCGTGCCGGAGGCTCCCAGGTCAATGGCCGGCCAGATGCGTCTTTCGGCCAGTTTGCGTGAAAGCACCAGTTCCATGTTGCCGGTGCCCTTGAATTCCTGAAAGATCAGATCATCCATGCGGCTGCCGGTTTCAATGAGTGCCGAGGCGATGATGGTCAATGAGCCGCCATGTTCAATGTTCCGGGCGGAACCGAAAAGCGCCCGCGGTTCCTGCAATGCCGACGAATCCACGCCCCCGGTCATGGTGCGGCCGGAACTGCCCACAAAATGGTTGAACGCCCGCCCCATGCGGGTAATCGAGTCCAGCAGCACCACCACATGCTGGCCGCATTCAACCAGTCGCCGGGAACGCTCAATGACCAGTCGACTCGTGCGGATATGCGACGGCACGTCCTCATCGTTGTTGCTCGCCCATACTTCAGCCTTGAGCGATCGCCGAAAATCCGTCACCTCTTCCGGTCGTTCATCCACCAGCAGAATCAGCAGAGTGACATCCGGGTGATTGGTGGAGATGGCCTCGGCAATCTGCTTGAGGAGCGTGGTTTTACCGGTTTTCGGAGGGGCGACGATCAATCCGCGCTGGCCCAGGCCGATGGGAGTGAGCAGGTCCATGATTCGCATCGCAGCCGGACCGCCGGGCGTTTCAAGCTGGATCTTCACCCGGGGATCAATCACGGTCAGGTCCGGAAATGATGCCATCTGCCAGTAATCCTGCAGAGACCGTCCGTTGACATTTAATATTTCGTTGACGATGGGAGATGGCCCGCGGTTGCCCGGCTCGGCTACCGCCGTGACCTGCAGTCCGGCCTTGAGATGGTTATTCGTGATAACTTCGGCCGGAACGGTGGGATCGGCCGGAACGGGCTTATATTTTCGCTGCTCGCTTCGTAAAAAACCTATGCCTTTATCGTTAATTTCTAAAAGTCCTGCGACGGTCGTTGACATAATACCTCATGGAAAAAATCTGCGGGTTTTTTTAACACACCACACCCGCCTGTTACCGGATATTCGACTAACTTTGGGGAAGATGAATCGTTTAGCCGACCCTGTTCGAAGATTATACCACTTACTCATGTGGAAACAAACTCAACCATAAACACCTGATTTCCGTTTTTATTTTGCGGGCAGATACCTTTGAGTTAGAGTATCTCGATTGTGTAGACGCAACTTAGTTTGGGGTCGTCTATCGGGTGCGGGAAGGATTTTCTTGATTTGGAGTCCGCCATAATGGGTTCACATGCACGTCGTCTGTCCGTCGTGGGCATCATTCTGGCGATGCTATTATTTTCAGCTGGTGATTGGAATGCCGGCGCAGCGATCAACCATCAGCCTCCGTGGCAGCCCCCGCCAAAAAATCAGAATGTGATTATTTCCAATGGAGGCATGTTGGTTGCATTTAATATCGCCTGGGGAGCGGTGGTCGTCGGAATCGCGGATAAGCACGTCGCCCATGAACTCAACATCGTCGATTTTCACGATGTAGGCCGCGAACTTCAGGTGGATGAATTTTTATTCCACAATGCGCCGGGTCCCCAGCCGCTGCTTATAAACCCGACACAGGCAGGGGCACTGGGCAACCAAGCCTTCGCCGGACATCCACATGGAGTGAACGTTCCGGAAACTGGAAGTCATGTTGTGCGGTGGAAAGCCACTCGGCATACTTTTTTTGCGGTTGTTCGGCCTCTGGATTACGACACCGGCAACCCGACCCACTGGGTGTACACTGAACAGGTACATATTGACCGTCATGGCGTCGCTCATTTCCACTATCGGTTCCAGCGGTACGGCCACAGAACATTTCGGATGAGTACCGAAATCCCGACTCTCTATAGCGATCGCACCGATGCCTTCATGTATCCGACGCGGATTCCATATGGCCGAAATAAAATGATGGGAAAATCGACAGACGCTTGGCGGCGGCACGTTCGACTTGTGAAAGGGGCACCGCAGTGGCCGGGACACAATATCATCTCAAAGGGATGGATTGCCAATATTGATACCGCCAATCGGATAGGAATTTTTTATACGACCCCGGTCGGTCTGCCGGAAACTTTCGGTTGTTTTCGAGGTGCCTCTGTCTCGGATCGAACTCCCCTGGGAAAAAGCAACGTGGTGGGGAACCACCTGATCTGCCGCCCGAACGAAATTTACTCCATACGGTTCTCCGTTGTGGTGGCCACGCCGCAAAATGGACCGGCGCTGATTTCCAGTCAAAAGCCTGCTGAATTGCGGATCAACGGCAAACTCTGGCATCCGATACAGCATTGATCCGTGTTGATTGATTCCATAACGTGTGGCGGTCAAAGACGTACGCCAGCCAGCAGATGACGTTATCAGACTCACGCTTCGCACACGGACCGGAGTCGATGGTCTCTTTGCCTCTGAAGTTTCGCAGTTCCCGCACTGTACACGGTCGTAGAATCGCCGCCATAAGCTGGCCGCAGAACTTTCACATCGCCGCGATAACGGCAGCCGTCACATCGCTGCAACTCGCCTTGCCCCCCAGATCACCGGTGAGCACCTTAGCCGCATTAAGCACCTTGGAACATCCCTTCTCAATCGCGGTCGCTTCCTGATTCAGGCCAAAGGTATAACGCAACATCATGGCAACGGTGAGAATGGCGCCAATCGGGTTGGCTTTATTCTGCCCGGCAATATCCGGCGCACTACCGTGGATAGGCTCATAAAACGGTACAACCGAAGGATCATCTCCCAGACACGCGGAGGGCACCAGACCGATCGATCCGCAGAGCATACTTGCCTCATCGCTGAGAATATCGCCGAAGGTGTTTTCCGTGACGATCACATCAAATTCGGTCGGGCGCCGCAGCAACTGCATCGACGCATTATCCACATACATGTGCTCGAGCTGAACATCCGGATAGTCGGCACCCATGGCCGTCGCCGTCTCACGCCATAACTGGCTTGTGGCGAGAATATTCGCTTTGTCCACGCTGGTCAGCCGCCGCCGGCGCTTTCGGGCTGTCTCAAACCCCACTTTTAATATCCGCACGATTTCCTTCTCACTGTACGCCATGGTGTCCACCGCCGCCCGGTTTGGTGCATCACCGGATATTCCCTGCGGTTTGCCGTAATACAATCCGCCGGTCAATTCGCGTATGATCATGATGTCGATCCCGGCGGCAATTAAATGCGCCTTGAGCGGACAATGCTCGGCCAGTCCGGGCGGCAGCACCACGTGCCGCAGATTGGCAAATAATCCCTTACGCAATTCCAGCAGGGCGACCCGTTCCGGCCGCTGCGCCTGCGGAAGAGTCTTGTCCCGGTCCGGCAGTCCGACGGCTCCGAACAGAATGGCCTTGCTCCGTCGGCACACATCGCGGGTGGCCGCCGGCAGGGCGGTGCCATGCTTGTCGATGGCGGCCCAGCCGACATCCGCATAAGTGGCCTGAATCGGATGACCACCTCCCCGGGCAACATGCTCCAGCACCTTCATCGCGGCAGCAATGACTTCAACGCCGATGCCGTCTCCCGGCAAAACCGCAATATCAATCGTCATAACCCATCTCCAGATAAAATCCTCGTCAGCCGGTGCCGCCGTTATCCTCAACGGTTCGCCTCACCGAGGCGGTAAGGCTAATGCGTTTAATCTCCGGCGGCAACTCCTCATCGGTGAAGGCTCACAAGGCCTCGCCCTCACGGCTGACGGCGGTGCCGATGCCGACACCTTCTGCGGTGAAAACGGCGGCCGCCGGTTCCGTCGGCCACCCGCCCAAAAAATGCCGCGGTTTTAATACTGCACATGCAGGCCGATGCCGACATACTGAATGACATTATTGTAAAACTCTCCAAATGGAGAGTGTCCATGATAATATTCAAACAGAATTTGCATCGTGGGGCTTGAGATGGAACCATTGTCAAACTGAAACCCCGCCCGCGCAGAAATATCGGTGGAATAATGCGTTTGGGCCCAGTCTTTCAAATCAATGCCTGCCACCGGTGATACGTACAGGCTGTGGAAGCGGGCAAAGGCGGGGCCGTGAAATTCGGCTCCATATTGAAAAATCTCCTTGCCCAGATCATAGGGATAAGTATCAAAAAAATAACCGGCGCCGGCATACAGCCTGAACCACCGGTGATAAAAGCTGTACGACACGTATCCACCAAGTTGCTCATACGTAAAGACCGAAATACCCTGCGTACCGCCCAGAATATTGGCAATGTACCCGTCGCCCAGATGGGAACTCTGATGAAAGAAGCGGGTATAGAAAGACCAGTTTCGGTGCCTGAATGCGAAATATCCCCCCACCTGATAATCATTATTCTGCAGATCCACGTTCGGGGCATTGGTGTTGAAATAGGCGTAATCGGTCCCAAACATGCCCGTTTCCCATTGCCAGTGGCGGCCCAGGTTTCCACGATACAACGGCACCGTTCCGCCGATCGCCACCTGCACCACCGCATTGAGGTTCGCCGGGTGGTAGGGCGCGTAATTGGCATAGGCCGCTGAGAATCCCGGCCACTTCGGGTCCGCCAGCAGGGGGGTAAACAATTGGCCCGGCGGTAAAAAGCCGGTCGGCATCCGGTAAAGATGGCGGCGGTGAAGCACATTGAATCCAAAGGCCCAGGGGGACTGCCGCAACGACTTGGAGATCGGAACGCTCACCGGAACAGACGGCTCCATGCCGACGGGTTGGGGCCCCGGTGCGTTGGAGGTTGCCGGCTGTGTGCCGATGGCCGGCGCTGCTTGAGAATGGGCAGCGGGCGCGGCGAAAATAACCTTCCGCACGCCCTTGATCTTGCCGAGTTGCCGGGCAATCGCCTGCCGATTGACGCCGGCGATATGTGGCGGCAGGCTTACGTAGATGATCCCATCGCGAACTTTAATTGCTGCAGCGGTTAAATGATCCGCGTATTGAAGCTCTGCAGCCGCGTAGCCGGCAATATACGCATCCTGAGGCGAGGCCCATACCGCATTCCCGGCCGGAAGCAGCATAAACAGTGCGACCACCATCCATCGCGATGATTTCATACCCATCCTCACAGTGAGACATCAATATTCAGTTATGCATGTATTTCCGCGCCCTTATCCCGCGACAACGGCGAGATGGTGCGACGTGTTCGCCCCCGACATCGCATCATCATCGTGGCGTGGGGCGGGTTTCGGTTCGGGTGGCGGCGACACCGGCCTGCCGCCGGTAATATCCAACATTCGCTGCAGGCTCACACGCGACCAGTACCGGTCATAATCATTAACACGGATCTGATTCATAATCCGCCCCTGGGCAAGATGATCCAGCACGTGCAGCAGGTGGGGGGGATCGATCCGGTACATCGTGGTGCACAAACACTGACAATCCGAAAGGATGACGATCTGCTTGTCCGGATGCGATGTGGCAAGACGATTGACCATATGCACTTCCGTCCCCACGGCCCATTTGCTTCCCGGCGGGCTTTCCCGAATGGTGCGGCCGATGAATTCGGTCGATCCGACCATATCGGCTTTCTGCACCACCTCCCATCGGCATTCCGGATGGACGATGACCAGGATGCCCTCAATCCGCCGACGGATATCGTCCACATGTTCCGGGCGGAAGAGTTGATGAACACTGCAATGTCCCTTCCAGAGAATAAAATTGGCCTCGGCAATCTGCTCATCGTTCAGTCCGCCGCGCATGGCCCGGTAATCCCATGTCACCATCGTGTCGAGCCCGAAACCCATCTTATAGGCGGTATTCCGCCCGAGATGCTGATCCGGAAAAAATATTATTTTACGCCGTGGAACGTCCCCCGGCTTCTGCCCGTTGAGTGCCCAGGTGAGTATCTTCTCGCAGTTGCTGCTGGTGCACACCGCACCGCCATGCTCTCCCACAAAACTTTTCACCGCTGCACTGGAATTCACATAGGTGATCGGAATGAGTTCAAATTGATCCAGATCCCGGCATGCCTCGGTGATGATGTCCCACGCATCGACCACATCGTCCGCCTGTGCCATATCCGCCATCGAACAACCGGCCCCCATATCCGGCAGGATGACCTTCTGGTGCGGAGATGTCAGCACATCCGCCGATTCGGCCATGAAGTGCACCCCGCAGAAAATGACAAATTCCGTTTCGGTCAGTTCCGCCGCCTGCCGCGATAGCTGGAATGAATCGCCCACATAATCAGCAAACGCCACCACATCATCCTGCTGGTAATGGTGCCCGAGGATTACAAGCCGTTTTCCAAGCGCCTTCTTGTGCTCGGCGATCCGCTCCAGCACGGTCGCCCTGGGCATCTGCAGATACTGTTTGGGGATCGGCTGCTGCCATTCCATCGATTAAACCTTTCATCAATCGCCACGCGGCCCACCCTATTATAGAACTCTTCGGGGCGGTTTCCGAATTTTAAGCGGCCGTGGATGGCGGGGGCGGCCGTGGCCTTTCCCGTCCGGCCAAGTTACGCCCATAATCCGCGCATCAAGCTCGCCAGTTGCTCCCTGCGGCGCTGGCATTCGCTTTCGGCTGTGGCTATCAGCTCATTCCGCGACGGACGGCCCCGACGGAGAAGTTTCACAATCGCGGCGGCCAGACGACGTGGGTCGTTCGGTGGAGCGGTTGCCGCCAAACCCGCCAGCGGCTGGGCGGACTGAATCTGGGCCGTCGCAGTGGCAATCACCGGCGTGCCGACCGCGGCCGCCGCCAGCATCGGCGCCAGAATCACCGGCCCCTCCGCCGCCAGCACGCAGACATCGGCACCCGCAGCCAGTTCATGCCAGGGCGTTGTTTCCGGCTCCAGCACTACGAGCCCCGGATTCGCCAGATCCCCCACGAATTCCAGAATCCGCTTCTGTCGTTCCCGGTTGATGCCCCAATGTCCCGCAGGCAGCGACATGAGCACCTTTACATCCGGCATGATCTGTTCCACAATCGCGGCCGCCCATAATGCAATATCGACTCGCACCGCCGGCCCGGCATCGGTGATTATTAATATTCGCGGTCCACCGGATTGCGAAAGATTCTCCGGCATTGGATGGCGATCACCGGAACCATCCGTTTCATCGATTTGAGCCGAAGGAGCCGTCGCCTGGGATGTGCCCCCTTCGCCGGAAGGCTTTTCTTCAGCGGTCGGCGCTGCATCTGCGGTCATCCGTCCGCACCAACCCTGCACGCAGTAGCGCAGGGTGGTTGAGCCGGACATCAACGCCTCACCCCGATCAAAACCGACCGCCACACGTCGCCCCGGCACCAGCCAGTGCGCGTAGAATGCCGGCGAAAGATACGGCTGTGAAGGTGGGATAAAATCAATACACAGCGGCACGCGCCTTGCCGCGGCCCATCCCGTATGCTGAGTCCAATTCCCCCACAAACCGACGGCGTATGGCTTGATGGCGTTGACCGCCCCGGCAACACCGAAATACGTGGCCGGGTCATATCGCCCCAGGCTCCGGTGCCACAATATCCGTTCCCCCGTTATGCCGGCCCGGATCGCCGCCGCGATCCCGTCGTAGTGCCCCAATATCAGCAGATGCGCATCATGATCCGCCGCATGCCACAATGCAGATAGCAGTTGCAGGCCGGATCGGCCGATCGTCGGATCTGCAACATGTAACAGTGCTTTCAAAACGTCGCCTCGCCCGCATTCCATCGACCGCCCCGATTCTCGTCGGAGCCGGTCAGTTCCAGATGATATCACGTGTATTAAATACCGGCCCATCTGTGCATGTGAGCCGATAAACCCAATCGGTACTGCCGGGCGGCTTGAATTTGATAATGCAACTCTGGCAGGTCCCCATGCCGCACGCCATCGGCTGCTCCAGCGAGGCCAGACACGTCACCCCATGGGCCTGCGCGCACGCCGCCGTGGCCTGCATCATCCGGGTCGGACCGCAGCAGCAGACCACAACTCCGGGTCCGGTGTGCTCGCTCAAGACCACATCCAACGCCCCGGTAATGCGCCCCGCCACACCCAATGACCCGTCGTCCGTCGTTACAATCGTTTCTATCCCATGCCGCGCAAATTCCTCGATGCAATGCCTCGGCACCGGAAGCGTCGATGGCCCACCATCGATCACCTGCAGCGGCAGAAGCTCCTTTCGTTGCACACCAACCAGCGCAATCGTCGGAATGTTTGCTTTTGCAAGGCGTTCGGCGAGATAAAGCATCGGTGGAATCCCCACACCACCTCCAGCCAGCACCACCCGCGAGGTCCCGGATGGGATATTAAACCCGCACCCCAGCGGGCCCAGCAGACTTACCGAATCACCCGCCCGTAAAACCTCCATCGTGCGCGTCATCTTCCCGATCACCCGATACATGATCTCGACCGTAGATACAGCCCCATCAACCGTGTGTGCCGCAATGGAATACGGACGCCGTAGCAGGGGGGCTGGTGCCCTGAACTCTTCTGCGTCAAGCTGTGGCGGCCGGGCTCCCGGTGCCCATTCGGTGATGAGATATCCCGGCTCCGGTACGTCGGGCCGTGTGTGCAGTTCAACGAATTGCCCCGGATTCGAAGGCGGAAACTCCTTAACCTTCAGCACAAGTCGATAATGTTCCTCGCAAAGCGGAATATTTTGCTCCACTCTTGCCGTGAACATCCCCCGGTTGCTGTTGCGCACAGTGATCATCGCAATAAACATAGCCGGAATGGCCGGTACTTTCCACGACGTGAGTCTGCCGAGTTTGTTGGGCACGGCATTTTTTCGCGCGGTCTGATATGGACGTGCCGTGGCAACGAGTTACCAAAAAACGCGAAGGCGGTATTGTAACCGTAGCCTCTTGCAGGATCCCAATGGACGCGGGTCGGGTATTCTTTTCACCGCAGGGAAAGGGAGAGAGAAAAACCGATTTAACCGCAGGGGACTCAGAGGTTCGCAGAGGTTCGGGGGGTGCGGGCGTCTCGCCCGACTCTGGAGGTTCTTCGCGATCCCCGCGCCTCCGCGCGAGGCAAGCCGCGACGACGGCTCTTCATTACCGCGGTCCGCTGCGCCCAATAGGCGACTTCCTCCGACACGGTCATGCCATGTATGTGCCGAGCGACCCGCGCAGCGCCTCTCCGTTTCATCGCCACGCAGTCAAACCTATTTTTCGCCTTCAATCTCGTCCTCTTCATCATCGACCACCTCAAGCGGGCTGAAAATCCCGATGGCGCCGTAACCGGACGCTACGTTCATCTCATTATACCGCCCAATCCTCTCGAATTGCACAATATGTTTGAAGTTCCAGCTGACAATCAGCCGGCAGTGTGAAACGGTTGCCAGCGCGACGTGCCGTGCGTCGGTCAGTGATTTCGGCGTCACAATCCCCGCCCGGATGTACGCCTCCGCCAAGCGGATCGCACTGGCTTTAATTTCCGCGACCAATAAAACGTCCTCCATGGCCTGATAGAACTGCTTTACCCGCTCCGGGGCAACCGATATTTCCTCCGCCACGAGCGCGGAGGTAACCAACTGGAATCGCCCGGCCTCCACGAGTTCAAAGAATTGCCGACTGGGAATGGCAAACTCGCGATCGAATATACCCCCATAAACTGATGTGTCCGCGTAAACCCGTACCGGGTTACGCCCACCGACGGCCTTATGCACACCCTTCGCCATCAGTCGCCCTTAACGCCCCGCATCGCAAACTTCCGCCTCTCGATCTTGACTTGATTTTTCATTGATTGCGACCATAACCCGGCCTCAAAATGGAATCTTCGCCAGAATCATAACGCGCCGTGGCGACCCGGGAAAGCTGACGTGATGCGCGATTTCCCGTGATGCGTGCTTACCGCACGGTCGGCAACCAATAGGCCCATCGCGCCGGTAAGGTAAACTTTCTGCCGCGCTGATCCATCGATCTGCCCCTGAAAATCCAATCGACGGATCGGAACCTGCACGATGTGAAAATGCCCGCCGGATGCACTTCGCCGGGCGCCACCACCAACCGGTGCCTGTCACGTCCCAATTCCAAGCCCCTCAGCGGGCTTTTCCACCTGTTCGAGTCGCTTCTCGATGTTGTCGAGCCTGCTCGCAACGCCAGCGGGATCGATGGAACGGCGATCACAGCCGGCCCCCGGTAGGGGCACCCCCTCTTCCTTGCGCGCCGCGAGGAGGTTCTCGATCGCTCGCCCGAGCATCCGCAACTCCAATCCCGCCCAAACCGCGATTATTGTGGTCGACCAGACGAGGCAGAAAAACGCTATAAACAGGCTTGACAAACAATGCACTCCTTTCATCGCCAACCGCCAGCGGGCTGGCAGCGGTTCAACCTTTTTGCCGGGCCCGCTCGATTGATTTACGCAGTCGCCGCGCCTTGACTGCCAGAATGGCGAAGCACACCTCTGCCGCAACAAGCAGGCTGAAAAAGGCCCACTCGAATCCCATAAGGTTCTGGCAGTGCGTTAACATTTCGGTCTCCTTGTATATGGCGGGCAATTGCGGCTGGTCGAACGGCCATTTTTGCCCGGCCGGGAATGTCGGGGGTGGAGCCGCTACTCCTCCGGCTCAACCGAGATCATCTGATCGGGGTTTACGACCGTTCCATAGTAGCTAAGGCTAACGCCTGTTGGGGGATAGGACTCGGCAGTGACCAAAACCCCAGCCACAAGCGCGGTAGAGCCAGCGATTATTATTCCCGGCACGGCGCCCGCGCCGGTGGCGGCGGTGATCCCACCCACAACCGTACCAACTGCGCGTATGCCGGACGCTATCCAACCGATAGCCTCCGAGTCATTGGTGACTATCCTGCGGGTCGCCGCCGTGAACTGGTGGGGGCGGACGGCCTGGTTGCACTTGGAGCCTGGCTCCATCACGATCGCCCTGATCGTGTCTACAACCTCACCCGGTGTAGTGGTTGTGTAGCTGCGGTAAATCCAACCGCTTTCGGTAGTCTTTCCGGGCCCGGTCGGAATAAACGGTGATATGCTGATAATGGTGGTGCTTTCAACGACGGTGCCTACTGGAAGCTTCGACTTCAACGCCCAGCGCATGGTGTGGTTGGTTTCGCCCACCAGCCCCTCCGCATCCACATTCCCCACCGGCGAGGAATTGACAAGTTGATAGGGTTTCGCCCCGTTAATATATCCCAGCGGGTCCTGGCTCGTCCATCTTCCCAGCGTCGGGATGTAATTTCGTAAGCGCTCATCACCCGTCACCACATCCAGCGTCATCCCCTGATACGGATGATTCATCGGCGGTTGCGTTAGGCGGCGGCCCCCACCCCGGGTGGGCATTGATACTTTATTGATCGCGACCATAACACGGCCTCAAAATGGAATCCCTGCCAGAACCATAACGCGCCGGGGCGATCCGGGCAAGCTGCCGCGAAGGGCGGCTGCCGCAAAATCGGCCTGCCGCTCCGGTATGGTAAACTTCCTGCCGCGCCGATCCATCGAGCTGCTCATGAAAATCCAACGATAGGCGAGCGCCTACACCGTGCAGGCATCCACGCGCTATGCAGTTCCGCTACCTAACCACGGGTAATCCGCGGCTTCGCCGGAGTTTGACGCCTACCATCGGTCTCACCGTTGAAAAAATGCCCTCAATGGCACCGCCGCCTCGGCCATGCTCCTCTCCAGGGTGGCATGCTCCCAAAAAACGATGGGAAAATCCAGGCTTTACGCTACGCCGCCTCTTTTTCCCCGTACGACTCCTGAGAGCAACCCCTGCATCCGCCGGGCAAAAAACAGGAGGCAAATCGCGAGGACCAAAACAGTCGCGTCCACGAGCCGGGACAACCTCCGGTCCCGCTCTTGCTTGGCAGCTTGGAGTCGCCGGCCTATGGAAGCAGATGCCGCCGCGAGTTTCTCCGCCCGTTTTCCGGCGGCGAGGAGCTCACCGGCACTGCTATGGCGCGCCACGAGCGCGTTGATCTCGCCTTGGGCCTTGGATAGCCGTATCAGAGAGGCCTCGTTTATTGCCATGTCGTGATCGAACCTTCGCTGTGCCGGATACAGCCGCACAGCCAAAAATAAGGCCGACGCGAATGCCGCCGAGAAAAACAGGAGGAAATAAAACCGGCGGTAGCGGCGGAGAGACAGAGGCCAATGGGAGATTTTGGCCGGCGCTGGCGTTCTCGGTCTCTTACGGCGTGGTGAAAGCCACCAAGCTATCCGGATCGCAGCCAACTGGAAGCCGGCCCAGGCGGCGAAGACCATTATGGCATGAATGCTCAGTTGGCCGTGCGGGAAAAATACCAAGCCAAAAACGACTCTTATCTGCCCGTCTATGAGCATGGAAAGCTTGGCGTTAGACGACGAAAATATCCAAATGGCCAAGAGGTAAGTGGAATATAGTGAGAAACAGATGGGCAGAACAAAGGCCGACGGGCGGGGGTGCCCCTTTATTGCCCTCGACAGACCGAGGCGTAATGGTGTAACAACAGTCACTATAAGCGCGACTATGACCGAGCAGGCAATGACCCAGAAAATGGACCACAGGAGAAGGCCCCTGTAGTGACCCACGGAAGTGGCTGCTTCTCCAATGATCAGGCATGAAATGTTATCCAATTCGTTTTCCTCCCTAACGGTGTGAACGGCCGCGGCAACGGAACGTTTCCGGGCTAATCACCCATTATCGCAGATCATACCCGACCCCTGTATTTGCACTTACAGTTTGCCAGGGCCTTCGCCTAGGCTCTGAGCGCAGACGCAACGCGGGCGGCATAGAGCTCCCTGGCCATCTGAGCGATGTGCTTCGAGAGCGGGCCTACCCCCGTATGGGCGGCATGGAGCGCCTTCTCAATCGCCGATAGCGCGTCGTAGGCATTTCCGAGCCCCGGCGCTCCACCGCCCAGCTCGCCACGGAATCCGGAGTCAAACGCCGCGTTATCGTCGATCGCGACCTGTGTACCCGTATCCCATCACCGCTGACATCGGCCAAAAACTCTCCCCTTGCTTTGGACAGCGCGCCGTTAGGTGCACTCAGCGCGTTCTGCTGGCAGCTGCAGCGCCCCTCCGCATCCACATTCCCCACCGGCGAGGAATCGACAAATTGGTAACTGTTGGCACCGTTAATATATTAGGCCGGGTCCTGCTCCATCCACCGGCCGAGGATTGGGGCGCTGCGATGGTTGCGGGTTACCGGTGCTCGGTTTTCGGCATTGCGGTGGTGGACGCGACTGTCCGTAGAAATCTCGTTATCGCCACCGCACTCCTTACCGGTGCATCCAGGCAACAGGATAACATTGATCGCAACCATACGAGCCCCAGCGTTTCAGTATCTGTGGAGAACTGTAACGCGCGGGGCAGGCGGAATCAAACGGTGTGCGAGGCGCCCGCCCCCAATTTCCTTTGCGCCCCCTGCGGTGCAAAAAGCACTTACCGTCGTGCCTCGCCCGCATGTCGCAACTTGCCGTACTATAATCCCCCGTGCTTTGAATGGAGACCTTAACCTTGGCAAAAGTTGCATTGATCACCGGCGGGGCAGGCGGTATCGGCTCGGCCACAGCCCGGCTTCTTTGGAATAAGGGGTATTCGCTGGTCCTTCTCGGACGCGATGCGGAGAAGCTGGAACGCTTCGGCGCGGAACTTGGCGATGCACACCGACTGAAATTATTTGCCGCCGACCTTACCGACCCGGAGCAGGCGGCACAGGCGGTTCAGGGGGCATTTGAGTGGAAAGACCGTCTCGATGTGATCATCCACACCGCCGGATACGCCCCGCACCTTAGCTTGGCGCAAAGCACGCCGAGCGATTGGCGCGATATTGTGGACCGAAATTTATCCAGCGCCATGTACATCGTCCACAGCGCCTGGCCTCTATTCGATGCCCAGCATAAGGACGCTGACAGCCGCAAGGAATTTACCGGTGCAGCCATCGTGTTAATATCCAGCGAAGCCGCTCGCGATCCGTTTCCCGGCCTCGGGGCCTACGCTGTATCCAAAATCGGTCTCAATATGCTTGCTAAAGTCGTTGCCCGAGAAGGACAGCCCATCGGACTCAAAGCCTTCTGCATCGCACCGGCGGCCACTGAAACCAGCATGCTGCGCAGTTTGCCGTACGCCGACAAAATTCCCGCCGCGCAGATATTATCCCCCGATGATGTCGCTCGGGCCATCGATGCGGCCTTGGACGGCGGACTGGCCTACAGCAGCGGTGAAACCATTTACGTGCATCGGGGCGCACGCTGATCTGGGCGCGGGCGCCGAAGGCGGCTGCCCGTGTATGATACGATGATGCCCTGAAGGCGAAGCCTCGCTCGGATTTCGACGGTCGATTGCCGAAATGGGTCATAATCCTGCATGCACCTGCAGCGAAGGGAAATGGTACAAAATGGAAACTCCCTATCCGCGTGAAAAACAGCCACCGCATCAGCCCGGCGAGATACTCTGTTTCTTCATTCGTCATGCGGAGGCGCATCCCGCCGTAGACGGTGACGATGCGGCGCGGCCCCTCACCAAATCCGGTCGCCACGATGCTCGCGACATCTTTTCGGTCTTGGCACGCACCGCGCCCGATATTGGAGCGATCTTCACCTCACCCCTGTTGCGGGCCCGAGAGACGGCGGAGTTGCTCGCCTCCGCCCTTCGACTTGAACAGGAACCGGAAATAACGCCATTGCTTGCCAGTGGTGGGCCTGCATCTGATTGGATCGATCTCCTCAGACGCCACAAAAATCTCCCGCCGTGCGCTGCGGCCGTCGGCCATGAACCCATCTTGGGAGGCTGGCTCTCGGAGTTGTGCTTTGCATCTGGCCAAGCCGTATTGATGAAGAAGTGCGCTATTGCGCGGGTTCGAATACGGTGGGGGGGCGGTGCCGCCCATGCTGAACTCGAAGGCCTCTATCAACCCGGTTTTATGCGTAAAATCGCCCGTTTTTAATGCCGCAAATCGCCTTCGGCCATCCCCGTTATCGGCACCCGCGCTGCCGTCCAAAAATTCAACTCGCCATGCGCCCACTTGGGTGTCCTGTTGTACATATCAGTGCCTGGATGGCGGAGAGGTGTAGCCGATGAAGGAGCTGAAATGATGCCGCTGACACAATCTCACGGTGCAGCCGAATATCTCCGGCGTACGCTTATCTATGTCGGAAGAAAATCACTCTGGATCGCCGCCGGCTGGGTGATTGTCTATCTCATTGCCCGAATATTCGCGTCCGGCCCGCTCATGCTCATCGAGCCGGTGCTTGGGGCGATTTTTGGCGGCGCGGCCGGTTGGGAGATGGGAGATAATGCCGTCTCGGAATGCGGCTTTACCGGGCTCTTCCTCTGGATATTCCTGGTCCTTGGCTGTTGGGTGCCGATCTGGCTGGTGACGTGGATCGAACAGACCATCGTTCGACATCTTTTCGGCTGGCACCTGACCTTCGGCGATTGGATGCTGCTGACCATGGCCACTCTGCTGTCGCTGATGGCGGCTCTCTGGCGTGCGCTCGCGGATGATTAGGGAATCTCGGGGCTTCCGCGACTCCCCCCCCGGACTTCGAAACATATATTAACCGCGACTTCCGTTCCGGCGGCGTGGATCACTGATCACACCCAGTATGGCTGCCTGTGATGCGCCGGTGCAGCTCGGCAGATTCCCGGCCATGCCCCGCAGCGTCATCGCCGCCAGTACCGCAAAGCACATTGCCTCGCGGGCCGCATTCGTAATGCCGAAGGACTCCATTGTCCGCAACTCCGGCCGGGCAAACATATTGAGGTGATGGCTGATGCGTGCCATGAGAAATTTATTCTCCACTCCACCGCCGCAGAAAATGATTTCATCCGGCACAGTGGGAAGCAGTTTTCGATAGGCGTCGGCAATGGTGCGGGCGGTAAATTCCGTTGCCGTCGCCAGCAGGTCGATGGACGAAGGTCTGTCTGCTCGGGCGAGCAATTGATCCGCCAAGGCGGCGCCAAACATTTCCCGACCGGTTGATTTGGGCGGCTGCTTCTGAAAGTATCGGTTCTGCATCAGTCGTGCAAGAAGAGGTTCATCAATCCTGCCGGTGGAGGCTATGCGGCCGCCGAGATCACACGGAATCTGAAATAACCGCTGCGCCAGCGAATCCATCAGACAATTGCCCGGTCCGGTATCAAAGGCCATGGGTGGCAGTTGCCGGCGCCGACTTTTCGCCGGGAGCCAGGTCAGATTGGATATGCCGCCGATGTTATGCACGCAGCGCGTGCGCTCCGGATCTGCAAACAGCAGAGCATCGACTGCCGGTACGAGCGGTGCCCCCTGCCCACCGAAGGCCATGTCGGCGGGGCGAAAGTCGCCGACGGTGGCAATACCCGTCAGCGCGGCAATGACCGAGACATCGCCGATCTGCAGCGTGGAGCCGATGCGTCTGCCGAGTGGAGGCACGTGGGCAATCGTCTGGCCGTGGCTTCCGATGGCGGTGATCTGCCGGGCGCGGTACCCGCTGTTCTGCAGCAGATTCTCCGCCGCCGATGCAAACTCCCGGGCGACGCGCATATCCAGCAGAGCGATTCGGTCTGCAGAGCATGGGGCCGGTGCCATGACGGACAGAATTTCCTGCCTGAGTTTTCCGGGCCATGGGTGCCGATGATGCGCCAGGATTCTGACGCTGGACACGTCAATCGGACTGCCGATTTCGACTAGGGCCGCGTCGATGGCGTCTACGCTCGTGCCGCTCATGAGACCGATGATCAAATCCGGTGGTGTTTTGCTTCTCATGCAGGCACGCCCGGCGCGGTGGTGTCTGTTTCTCTCGCCGGTGGGGCGGCAACAGACGGTACAGTTGCCGGGGCGATGTCCGCAAGGGTATGCGCCTGGGCCCATTTTGATTCCATCTCGTGGAGCTCGCGTATGACTGGCAGATCCGTCATGCCGCCGAGCAGACCGGCCGCCGAGACACGTTGATCGGCGGGGCTTTGGATACAATGATGCGCCACGGAAAGCAGCTCTGAAATCGTGACATTCTCCGGCGCTTTTGCCAGCACATACATCGGCGGATTATCGCCAACCTCATGCACGAGCTTGCTCTCGCTGAGAAGATTCAACAGCCGTGCCGTGGTGTCCAGCGGCAGGGCGAGCTCTTCCGACGCGCCATCCAGCGTCACCCCGCTCCCCTTGCGAAATTGCGTCACGAGAAGTGCCGAGAGCGGCAGCACCCAGCGCGGGTCGGCCAGATAAAGATCGCTTGCATCAGACCGGCGGCCGTACCGACGCTTGAGAAGCGGGAAATGTTGGTGGATAAATGCCACTTCCAGTCCGATGAGCAGAAACGTCCAGGTGAGATAAACCCAGAGCATGAACAGCGGAATCAGGCCCAGATTGCCGTACCATTTGCCGTATCCCGCGGCGTAGGCCACGTAAAAGCCGAAGCCGATCTTGCCCAGTTCCCACAACAGGGTGGCCGCCAGTGCGCCGACCGCTGCCGACTTCCAGGCGACATGAGTGTTAGGAATTAATTTGTAAAAAATAAATATGATGATGAAATCCGGCAGATACCCCACCAGAAAATTCGCCGGCCCGATGAGTATCGCCAGCCTCGGCACCCCGGCCGCAATGGAAACCAGTTTGGCCGTAATAAACAGCGATCCGACCACTCCCAGCGGCCCCAGCGAAAGCACACACCAGTAAAGCGTCACACGCCGGCCCCAGCTTCGCCGGTTTCGCACCCGGTAGATATGGTCAAACGCCGCCTCGATGACGTTCATCAGGCTGATGGCGCCCCAGAGAAGCGTTGCAAATCCGACGACCCCCGTCCCCGGATTGCGGAGAACATTTCGCATCTTGTCAATCTGCTTGATGATCGTATCCACAAACAGACTCGATTTGCCGCCGGCAGTACCTCGATTATGCACCGCCGAAAGACCCAGTTTGCCGATCAGGCTGTGTTCCGTACCGGCAATCTGTTTGCTGGATAACACCAGCGACAGAATCACGAGCGCCAACACCAGCACCGGCAGCAGACTGAACAGCGTGTTATACGTCATCGCCGCAGCCTGCTGGGTTGTCCGATCGGCGCGGATGCGGGCTCGAAGAATTCTCAGCCCGAGCATCAGGTCGGACCATGACGGAAAAAATCGCCTGCGTGTGCGAACCGGTAACTCATTCATCGACTAAATCTCCCGGGAACCGGTCTATTTTCCAATAACCCGGCCGCAACATTTTACTTCATTCACACAAGAGCGCCTTGCTCAGGCTTTTACGCAGGGACCAGAACGCAGAAATGAAAAAAACCGGGAGTTCTTAACTGCCCGGTTTCAGTATGGTCAATCGTGGACGCAGCAGACGGCTTCCACCTCCTCCCGCCTTCCCTCGTGGCCAGCAGATACATCCTTACGCCACGGCTGCCAATTCCTCCAACTGATCAACCTCATCGGGTAACGGACGGGATTCGGGAAACAGGCCGTCCACAAAGGTCAGCGTCGGTTCGCTGGTGGCGTAGATATTCAAGGTCCGCAGTTTCGTCAAGCCGGTGTTGTAAAGGCAGTGCGGCGTCCCGGCCGGAATGCGGATAACCGTATCCGGGTTGATCGTATGTGGCTCTTCACCGATAAACAAAATTCCCTCTCCACCGAGAACAATCAGCGTCTGGTCCTGCTCATGCGAATGCGGAGGAAAATGGCCGCCGCTCTCGAATACCGATTCGATGACGGTGGTGTCACCGGCGCCTCGCACGGGATCCACCACATGGCGGAGGTTTCCCTTTACGATGTGTGAGTTGGACAATTCGATGATCTCTTGGATACTCATGATTCGTACTCCCCGGGCCTGACCCGCATTGGTAAAGGCGAAAAACGATCTCCATACGCATGAGAAGCTCTTCGCCGTATTTCTTCATTCTTCCGGTTCACTTCTGAACCATCAGGAATTGACAACTATCTATTCGGCGAAGTGGGTCAGAGAGTTTAGCAAGAATTATTAATCCGGCGGATGACGTGCCGCCATCGGCGGTGGGGATGATCAATGGTGCGATAATAGTCGCTGCCGTTAAGCCGCGTTGATCGGCCAATCGTCATCGTTCGAATGGACGCACGAACTGCATGGATTTATGGGGCGATCCCGCAGCTCACGCGCTTTGGGTTTCGAGAGGCTTTTCCAGGCGCATCGTCCAGACGGCCAGAAGAACGGCAATCGCCAGCAGTACCGCTCCGCCCACCTGATGGGTGGTGGTGACAATCGCCTGAGCCATATCGGGATGCCTCAGCGGCCCCTGCCCTCCGAGAGCAATGACAGCCGATACACCCAGCATGACCTGCAAAAATACCATCGTGATCAGGGCAATTCCGATTCGTTGCAGGATCGGCTGGTCCGGGTTGGCTCCCCACGCCCGTGCCCCGCAGAATACACTCAATATCAATACGATGATGGCTCCGGTAATGTGCAACGCCAGAATTTTTCCTTCGTGCCGGAGAATGCTTCCAAGTGTCAGCTGGATCAGCAGCATGCCGACCAGTGCCCAGGCCGCCATCACACCGACTTTCGCACTCGGCCGGGCTTTCTGCACCAGACCGCTCTGCCATGCCCGTGAACATGCTGCCGCAAGCGCAACGAGTACCGCAAAAAACATCTGTCCGAAAATACCGTGAACAACGGCGAGTGTGGAACTGGGGTCCATATCGTGTCGGGCTGTTGCGAGAGTAAAGTGCCCGGTTACCCGCAATCCACCCATCATTCCCTGAATAATGACCATAACCAATGCCGTGACGGACAACCAGCGAACCCATCGTCGATTTTCATGCCGCCAGATATAAACCGCCTGGATCAGGGTTACCAGTCCCACCAGGCAGCCGAAAAGTCGGTGCGTATGCTCAAAGAACACTCCCCCCGTCATATGCGCCAGCGGAAATAGAAACATCCCATAGTGAAAGGTGTCCGGCCAATCGGGTACCGATAAACCGGCGTTCATCCCCGTGACCATGCCCCCGGCCATGATCAGCCAGAGCGTGGCAAGCGTCGTTACCAGAGGAAATGCGCCGATGGGATAGATTCGTTGCCTGCGCTCAGGGTTAAGGCGGCTGCCGATCAATGCCCCGAGAAAACCGAGTCCGCCGCAGATGATGACCGATAACGGCAGCGAGATGCAGTAATAATGAATGATACGCTGATCATTGGAAAGATCATGACCCAGCGATCCCAGGATCATGAGATTCAACAGCCCGACGATTAAACCGGAATAAAGCCCTGCCCGCGGCCCGCGCGCCGTCCGCCATCCGCCAACCACTCCTCCACCCACCAAAATCAGAAGCATTAAAACCAGGATCGCGGGGCTCGGCACCAGCGCACCCGGTATTCGGCACAGATAGGCCGTCGCCCACATGGTGGTGGTCGTTCCCACGGCCAAGGCGAAGATGTCGCCAAGATTCTTTTTGGGCGCGGTCGTTTGATCAATGGACGGTTCGAAAGTCGAAGGGGCAGTTTCTGTTTGGCTCATAAAAGCACATCACTCCATAAACCAATATGGTAGTGACTGGCCGGGGGGGATTTCAAGCGGTTTTGAAATTTTAGAAACTTCGGTGCAAATCGCTTCGGCAAATGCTTCCCAAACTCCTGGCATCCGGCTGCAAAAACTCGCTTCAGCAAGGGATCACTCGCAGGCCAAAAGTTCAGGCCACGAGACCGCCTAAGTCCCATGGCCCGAATACTGGCTCCACACGTCGATTCTTGGCAGATTTACCCCTTAAAGTGGGCACCATGGCCCGCTTCAACTCCGGCGGCGCAGCAAAGCCAAACTCCCAACCGCCATCAAACCGAGCATGGCAGCGGCCGTCGGCTCCGGCGTGGCCGTGGATTCGGATACGGATATCGTGCCCACATTAGTCGGACTGTCAAAATTCACCAATTCCCCACCGGAGTTGAGCGAAATGGCGTTTTGGCTCAGCGCCGTCGCCACATCCGAACTGATCGGCAGACTGAAGTTAAAGGTCGTCCCAACCGAAATGGGATTGTACGTTTTCGAGCCAACCGTGACTGAGTATGGAATCACGTCTGTTGACTGGTCGTAGAAGGTTATTCCACCAGAAGATACAGTCAGAGTTGCGGGGTAGGTTCCGTTAAGGATTTCATCCACCGATGTTTTGGGGTCGGTGGCACTGATGTTGATGCCCGATACGGTAAATGTCGTACCCGTGCTGTTGGTGTAGCTGAAAGACGAGGGAATCAGTGCCGCAAGATAGTTGACGTAAGTGGAAAGCGCCACATTATTCGTGATGGCGTTGTCAGCAGACGAACTTCCCAATCCAAGGATGACATTTTGCGTGGTTGATCCTGCCGGCGCCGGCGCCAACCCGATAATCGTGCCATAGATGTTTCCATTGTCCTCTACACTCGGACTGCTGACCGTGTAACTGGTTCCACTGTTCAGGTTTCCTAAATACGCAAAATCACCATTGAAGTAACTCCCGCTGCTGGAACTCGGGATCGCGGTCCCCAAAATCGCAAACGCGTTGTCAATATTTTGCGTTGGTGTAATGGTCATGGCGACTGGAACCGTCTGCACCGCCACGGTGGCATGCGCCTCATTCGACATGCTGCCGGCCGCAATGACAGCGGCGAACGCGATTCCCAATCCGATCGATTTAGCTTTACCCTGAAACATAAAAATCCTTCCCATAACTGGATGGCTGACGCTTTTGGTAAATCAGCTGATTTTCCCGCGCAAAAGCAATCGCGGGCAGCCACGCAGACACCAGCCGCCTTCGCTCAATCCGCGCGCGACTCGAGTCCCAAACCTTTTGTTGCTCTGCTTATCCCCGGCGAAGTTTAATACATGATTTTATCGGCGGCAAATTTCACTTATAATATTCGCGTTTGCGTATGATGGCCGCTCGCAAGCTGGGCGGCAATTTCAGGATTCACCTCCCCTCGAGGGGCCGAGCCCAATCACAATGGGCCTTTCCGCCCGAATTTCGCCAATCTCATCCCAGGAGTAACAACAGCGAATCGCAGGCGTTAAACTCATGGTAGGTTGGCTGGAGTGGAAATTGGCCGCTCGCGCCTTAACATAATGTAGGGTCCGGCTCGCTGCCGTTCCGAACTCGGATGTGGCCGTCGGTTCATGGCATGGTGGGCCCGAAAAAGTATTCAAGGATGTGTGCGAAGATGGACATGTTGGCAAGAAAAAATAATCACCCCAATTTCCTTAAGGTCCTCGCGTTGACGGTTGCGGCGGCGTGTCTGCTGCTGCTCGCTGGCTGCTCATCGCCTGGCTACAGCTATTACCGGCCGGGGGTGTCGCAGTTTGTACCGGGTGATGCGGGGCTCCAAAGCCGCGATCTGGTGGACATGACCGATAAACTCGCCGCCGACCTGCTTAAAATCCCGCAGATCGCCAATAACCCCAATAAAGTCGTCATCCAGGTCACCAGCATCCGCAACCAGACCAGCACCCCGTGGCAGAATGATCAAATTTATCTCGCCCGCATGCGAACCTTGCTGGCCAAATATGCCGGCAATGAAATCGCCTTTACCCTGCCACCCCAGCAGTTGGCCCAGTTGCAGCAGGAGACGCTGGGGCCCAATACCGGCGGCTTTGAACAAAGCAGCCGCGGTGCAGCGCCCGTCTCCGGCCGCCTGATCCCGCAGTATGCCCTCACCGGCGTGTTTTACGATCTGCCCAATTCGGCCACCACCTATTACCTTTGTGAGTTTCAACTGGTCGATATTCGCACCGGCCAGTTGATCTGGGACGGAAAGTACGAGGTGCGTACATTGAATCTATATTAAAACATTCTGGTTGGCTGCGACCGGGATATGCATGAACCCGCCCGGTATCTCTCCCGGCACCCGCGTCGATGGTCCCGGTCGTGCTCTTTCCTGACGGAGCAAACAGCATCATGCCTACCTGCATCCCACTCCCCAGCGGCAATCTCCGGCCGATCTGCCGGCTGGAGAGGCGTTGGCTCCTCGCCGCCTGCCGCATCACCTGTGTAATCTCGCTGGCCCTGCTCGCCGGCTGCGCGACCGATGCCATCAATCCGCACGCCCGCAACACCTTCATCGATTCGCATAATCTGATCGTCATGACCGACCGGATGGCCGCGGATATCGCCTCAAGCCCGGTTCTCGCCCGCCTGACCGCCCGCAGGCCCATGGTCATCGCCCTGACGCCCCTGGTCAATGAAACCAATTCCATCATCACCCGCGGGCAGGGAGATGCGTTTCTGCATCGGATACGCCTGCTGCTCTCGTCCCACCGGTCGCTCCAGTCGCGATTCGTTTTTGTCATCAGCCGCAGTCGCTTCCTGCAGGTACACCGGCAGACCATGGCCGGCGGGAGCGGGTCGGAAAGGCTTGTGCCGCAGTACGCACTCCAGGCCACTTTTTATGCCGATACCCATGTGGCGCCCAAACTCCGCAGCGATTATTATCTGTGCACGTTTTATCTCACCCACATCGACAGCGGACGGATCATCTGGCAGGGGAGTTATGAAATGCAAAAAGTCGTTCACAGCAGTTTTTTATATTGACGGGGCAGTATGCGGATGGCTAGGCATGAAAAAAATAACATAACCCCCGTGGCGGGCACGCCCATCTGCGCCCGGCTGCCCCGTATCGCCCTGGCCGCCGGCGCGGTCATTCTCTCCGCCTGCATGGCGGCATGCAGCGATAGCGGTCTTCGTGTGCGCGAAGCAACGGAACTGTATTATTCCGGGCAGTACCGCCAGGCCGCCGCCGTCATGGCCCCGCTGATCAAAAAGCCAAATCGTGATTTTGTCCTCAATAACTGCCGCTACGGTTCCTGCGCCCTGGCCGCTGGCAATCTGAATCATGCCCAGCAGGCGTTTCTCACGGCTTACCGCATCATGAACAGCGTCAACGTCAACACCGGCAGCCGAGTGCTCGGTGCGGTCGTACTCTATGACGGGCTCAAAGTCTGGAAAGGGCAGCCGTTTGAGCGGGCCATGGCCCATTATTACCTGGGCCTGATCTTTCTCATCAAAGGGGAATATCAAAATGCGCGGGCCGCTTTTCAAAACAGCCTCTTTCGGCTCAGAAAATACAGCAACCCCAATGTCTCCATGCCACCCGCCCAGCGATTTGCCCGCACCGATTCCAACTTTACCCTTGGCTATTTCGGCCTCGGCCTCTGCTATCTGAAATTGGGGCACCCGCATCTGGCCCGCGCCAATTTTGAGCGTGCTCAAAGTCTTGATCCAGATCTGGCTCCCGTGATTGCAAAGATAGACGATCCGCGCACCAATGCCCTGATCTTTGTCGACTATGGCCACGGCCCGAGGCGCCGTCCTGCCGGCATGTATGGGCAGCAGACGGTATTTACGCCCGCCCCCTGGCAGGTCGGGCCGCCGCCGCCACTGATTGTCTGGGATAATCAGCACCGTGTCCGCGGTGTGCAGCAAAGTGCCATGGCCAATCTTCTTGCCCTGGCTCAGGAAAAACGCTGGCTTACCATGGATACCATCCGCGAGGCAAAAGCGGTCGTGGGCACGGGACTGATGGCTGGCGGTCTTGCAGCCTCGGAATATGGTGCCTATAATCGCGATCAGACCGTCGCCTTGGCCGGGCTTGGTGCCTCGCTCCTCGGGGCGGCAATTGCAGCGAGTTCGCAGGCCGACACCCGCTACTGGCAGATGCTGCCGCGCACGGTTTACGTGGCCCCGTTTCACCTCCGCAAAGGTCCCAATGTCATCCGCGTTGAGGCGGGGCCGCAGATCAGCGCGCCCATCAGCCTTAATTACACCCCGTCATCCGCGTATCGGGTATTTTATGTTCGACTACCGTAAACGCCCGTACTGGCAGTATCATGCGCAGCAGCGGTGAGCAGCGACTGAAATGCTTCCCCGCATGGTTGATGAATCTATCAGTCACCGCGTCCGAGGGGACATCGGTTATGCCGATTGAAATGCAACTCATCCGCATCGTAATCACCGAAACCACCGACCAGCAGACCATTTTCCTCAAAGAGCGTCACGGATCCCGCGTTTTACCCATGTTCATTGGTCAGTCGGAGGCGCTAGCAATCGATTACCGCGTCCGCGAGGCTCGCAGCCCGAGGCCGCTCACGCATCAGTTGCTCGGCAATGTTATTTCCGAACTCGGCGGTGAACTCCAGCACGTGGTAATCCACGAACTCAAGGACGGCGTCTTCTACGCCAAACTGGTCGTCCTGCAGCATGAACAACGTATTGAAATCGACTCCCGCCCCAGCGATGCCGTGGCGCTGGCACTCTCGGCAGGCGTGAAAATATTCGTTGAGGAACGCGTCTTGGATGAAGTGTGCAACACCGGTGGCTGATGAGAGTGTTGCGTGAGTGCGCCGCACCGTGGCAGAGGGACGGTGAATGCACGGCAACTTCTATTTTTTAGCACACTTGCAATTTATTCGCTCTGCCATACAATGCCTCACCCAACTGATATCGGCTGGTTCGGTCGGTAATGGTGGGGCCGCCAGGTGGTTTGGATAAAACGGTGGTTTTAGCCCGACCGCTTGACAAAAAGTTGAATGACGGTATCATTCAACTCTCGCATCGATGATGTCGATGTGAGACGTACCCCGGAAGAGCCTGAGTAATTCTCGGCCAAGTGGTACAAGTTGACGAAAAGTCGACAGAGTACCGCGGTTTGAGGGATTTATTCCTCGGGTAGTAAGCGGGTGATTTATCAGGTGGCGATGAAACAGACGCCCTCTGCTAAATCTCCCGGGTTCTCCGGTGTAGATGTGTTCTTTGACAAGTGAACATGGTTTGGACGCCACGAGATTGTGGCAGATGCGTTGCAACACACGCGGATGATTTCATCCGTCGCGACGTGAATCTGCACATGATAAACCAGCCCTGACCGGCTGGTATATCAGAACTCTCTCGTGTGTAAGTCGATTTGAAAAGTCGTTTCGATTTCTACCCTGAAATCGAAACGCAAGCCAAGTCACTTTGAGAATTCTGAAAATACAACTTGTCTTCTGCCGAATGCTCTAGCCAGCACCGGTGGAAGCAGTTGGTCAGATGGTCGCAGTCAAATGCGTGTCATCTGATAGCTTTGCCAATAGGCAAGCTTTTCAAGGTGTATGTGACCCGGCCAAAGCCGCTTCGGCGGTGAGTAATCGGTAAACGACATTTAATTGAAGAGTTTGATCCTGGCTCACAGTGAACGCTGGCGGCGTGGTTAAGGCATGCAAGTCGCACGGGGTAGCAATACCCAGTGGCGAAAGGGTGAGTAATGGATAGCTAACGTACCTTTAACACAGGTATAGCCAGTCGAAAGATTGGGTAATCCCTGATAATGTTGCGACCCGGCATCGGGTTGCAACCAAAGATGAGGACCGCAAGGCTTATCGGTTTTAGAGCGGGCTATCTTCTATCAGCTAGTTGGTGAGGTAATGGCTCACCAAGGCTATGACGGATAGCTGGTCTGAGAGGACGACCAGCCACATTGGCACTGAGACACTGGCCAGACTCCTACGGGGGGCTGCAGCAACGAATCTTCCGCAATGGGCGAAAGCCTGACGGAGCGACGCCGCGTGTAGGTATGATCCTTACTGGATGTAAACTACTGTTAGGGTTACGAAAGTGCCGGGGGCTAATATCCTCCGGCGTTGATCTAGCCCATAGAAAGGGACGGCTAACTCTGTGCCAGCAGCCGCGGTAATACAGAGGTCCCAAGCGTTACTGAGATTCACTGGGTTTAAAGGGTGCGTAGGTGGCGCGTTAAGTCAGTTGTGAAATCCCCGGGCTCAACCCGGGAATTGCTTCTGATACTGGCGTGCTTGAGGCCGGTATAGGTTACTGGAACGGACGGTGGAGCGGTGAAATGCGTAGATATCGTCTGGAACGCCAGTGGTGAAGACGGGTAACTGGGCCGGTTCTGACACTGAGGCACGAAAGCGTGGGTAGCGAACGGGATTAGATACCCCGGTAGTCCACGCCCTAAACGATGCAGACTAGACTGCAGCGGGTCTGACCCCGTTGCGGTCGTAGAGAAATTGACAAGTCTGCCACCTGGGAAGTACGGTCGCAAGGCTAAAACTCAAAGGAATTGACGGGGGCTCACACAAGCGGTGGAGCATGTGGCTCAATTCGAAGCAACGCGAAGAACCTTATCCTGGGCTTGACATGTTGGTGAAGTATGTAGAAATATATACGCTGTAACAAGCTCCAACACAGGTGCTGCATGGCTGTCGTCAGCTCGTGCTGTGAAGTGTCGGGTTAAGTCCCATAACGAGCGAAACCCTTATCGTTAGTTGCTAACAGGTCATGCTGAGCACTCTAGCGAGACTGCCGGTGTTAAACCGGAGGAAGGCGGGGATGACGTCAAGTCCTCATGGCCCTTATGCCCAGGGCTGCACACGTGCTACAATGCCGTTGACAAACTGATGCAAGACCGTAAGGTGGAGCAAATCGGTAAAAAACGGCCCAGTTCAGATTGAGGGCTGCAACTCGCCCTCATGAAGTTGGAATCGCTAGTAATCGCGGATCAGCTATGCCGCGGTGAATGTGTTCCTGAGCCTTGTACACACCGCCCGTCAAGTCATGGGAGCCGGTAATGCCTGAAACGCCTATGGTGCTACGGCAGGGCCGGTGACTGGGACTAAGTCGTAACAAGGTAGCCGTAGGGGAACCTGCGGCTGGATCACCTCCTTTCTAGAGGATTAATCTGGATCGTGGTCCGATTCTCATCGACTGTTTAGTTTATTCAAAACACTTCCCCTCTCCCCCGATTGTCAGGAGTCCTTATCAGGCTCCGCTTAAACGATCGGCTCCCGACGCAGAGTCTCACAGCGCTGCCCGGGACACTTAACCGTGTTGGACTTGGGAAGAGATTGCCCGTCCTTCGGATTGGCAAACAGACGATCGAAGTCGGAAACGTGGAGCAATCCACCCACGAACGTCAGAACACTCTCGGTTGCAAACCTGAAATGGTTTGCTTACCACCTGTGGCAACACAGGTCCGGTGGCGTCCTTCTATCCGCTTTCGCGGAACTGATTACCATGTTCCTTGATCATCATGGCCGGCTCAGGTATCCCCTGAGCCGGTCTTTTTTTTACCTGGCGCTTTCCCTTCATCCGCAGCGGCCGTGCATACGCGTTGCAGCGGGTCAGGCCACACGCCCCTAGGCCCAATCCTGCGCGATATTCAGTTGCGGAGCGGAAAAAATATTACCGGCGATATTGCAAACTTCCTCACTTTCGGTTTATAATGCGTGGCTTGGAATTTTGGAGAAATAGAAAATCCTATGCCGACGATCAATCAGTTAATTCGTAAGCCGCGTCGTTCACTGCAGCGCATCAACAAGGTCAAAGACCTCGAAGCCTGCCCCGCCAAACGCGGCGTCTGTCTGGTGGTCAAAACCATGACCCCCAAGAAACCCAACTCCGCTCTCCGGAAAGTCGCCCGTGTGCGCCTCTCCAATGGAAAGGAAGTCACAGCCTACATCCCCGGCATTGATCATAATCTTCAGGAACACTCCATTGTGCTCGTCCGCGGCGGCCGAGTTCGCGATCTGCCCGGCGTCCGTTACCACATCGTCCGCGGTGTGCTCGATGCCGGCGGTGTTGAAGCCCGTCGCCGCAGCCGGTCCAAATATGGCGCTAAAAAGCCCAAGTGATGATATTCCCATCGGGTGACTCGGCGTTGCCCGGTACTAATTCTGTACAGCTCCGTTGCCCGGCTGAAAGCGGCAGCAACCTGTAAGTATCCCGCATCGGCATGATGCGATACGGAGAAAAAGGGGACCCAAATGGGTGCTAAATCGTTTACGGTCAGTCGAACCGCTCTCAAGCCCGATCCTGTCCATGGATCGCTCGTCGTCGCCAAATTCATCAACTGCCTGATGTACGATGGCAAGAAATCGACGGCTCAAAAGGTTTTTTATGACGCCATGGAAATCATCGGCGAAAAAGTCAAAGATATGAAACCGATTGAAGTCTTCGAGACCGCAATCAATAATGTCAAACCCAATATCGAAACCCGTTCACGACGTGTCGGCGGTCAGAACTATCAGGTCCCCATGGCCGTGAACCGCAAACGTCAACAGAGCCTCGCCTTCCGCTGGATTCTCGAAGCGGCTCGTGCAAAAACCGGCAAGCCCATGTGCGAACGCCTCGCCGAAGAACTCATCGCGGCCAGCCGCCGTGAAGGGGCCGCCATCGCCAACCGTGAAAATGTGCACAAGATGGCCGAGGCCAATCGCGCCTTCTCTCACTTTGCCTGGTAACGTGCGGAATCATCCGCCGGGACAAAAAATAATAACTGCAATGGGGATCGCTTCCCATTGCGGTTGTTTGTGTTGGAAAAACAATACATGTATACCGGGAGGGGTATCGGTTCGGGTGCCGGCGATTATTTCGCTTTTCGGCTCAATGGTTCTCTCGTGTAACAACTGGAGCATCCCGGATTCGTGCCGTGCGCCACGAACAACCATTCGGCAATCGATAAAAACGCGAATGCGAATTAACACGACTGCTTGATGAATCTTGCGGATTATTATTGACATTTTATCAGACGCAAATTAGACTTCTAAACGTACCTAACGGGGGCAGGTGCGTTCAACCCTACTTTCCCACGCTGGGTTTGGACCGAAGCGTTGTTTAAAGGCTTCGCCAAGCTCAGCGAGTGGTAGCAGAAAATTTAATTTTACCTCAGGGATGAGGTGTACGGGGTTGCCATGTTTCGGCAATCTCCGCCTTTGAATTGGCATCGATCAGCTCCGCCGGATGTGGGGCGGTGCAATTGCTTTCAGATTCCTGAAAGCCGCCGCAGCGCCTGCGAATGCTGAAATTATTGGAGGCCTCTTTATGAAAGCGCGTCTTTCTCATCTTCAGGCTCGCCGACCGCGATCAACAGCCGCATCGGCAGTCCCTATCGCCTTGGCTGTGTTGGCTGCAACCATGGCCACAACCGCTTATGCCACTACCACCGCCATCTGGACCAACGGCAGCGGGAATAATCTCTGGGATACCACCAGCGCAAACTGGAACACCGCCAACAATCTCTATGCCAACGGTGACACGGCGCAGTTTGACGACACCGCAGGGTCGTCGAATACCAACGTCACCATCGCGCCCCAAACGCCTCCGCTCAATCCGGCTGGCATTACCGTTGACAGCACCACCAACAACTATGTTTTTTCCGGCGGCGGTTACATTGCCGGCAGCGGCAGCCTGCTGAAAGAGGGTTCTTCCACGCTGACCATTGAGAACAGCGTCGCCAATACCTATTCGGGTGGAACGACGATCAACGACGGTACGCTATTGGCCGATGACTCCGCCACACCGACAAACACCGGGGGAGGATCATCCACCGGCACGGGCCCCGTCTTGGTTAATGGTGGGGCCACCTCCGGCACCTTGGGCGGCGATGGTATCGTCGGTGGCAGCACATCCATCCAAAGTGGTGCAACGCTGGCACCTGGCAGCGGCAACGCGGGGGACCTGCTCACCTTCAGCGATTCCGGCAGCAATGCTCTGGTGCTTTCGACCGGAGCCAACCTGAGTTATTCCCTTAATGCCCCCAACCAGACCGGCGGCACCAACGGTAACGATATGGCCGACGTAACAGGGCAATTGGTCCTCAACCCTCAAATTTCGCTTTCCATCACGCCCGGTGCCAGCGCTAATACCGGCACCTATCAACTTATTAATTACGGCACCCTGCAGGATAACAGCAATAATTTCAGTGGCTGGAGTGCTTCGCTTGCCACCATCCCAACCAATCTCGGGGCGAACACGTATGTCGTGTTCGGCTTTTCCAATCACTTTACCTCAAACAACAGCGGCCAGAATACCATCAACCTGGATGTTACCACGAGCACCACAGCGCCGAGCTTGACCCAGGGTCAATCCACGTCGCTGGTTCAACCGGCCAATACGCCACTGGATCACTCAACGCCATCGAATCCCGCGTTCACTGTCCCGACTGGTGGAACAGGCGGCAACAGCGGGCCGGGTGGAAGCGGTGCCAGCGGCGGAAACGGCGTCGCTGGTTCGGGCTCTGGACCGACACAATTTTTCGTCGCCCGCGGCCCCGATGACGCTGCCAATGCACCAAAAATGTTTAACTTTGGCTGGGCCGCGACTGGCGTAAATATCAAAGCAGAGGAGCCCTACTACAACGTCGGCCCGACCTCCGCAAGCGTGACTTCCAAGCTGGTCGGCGGGCAATGGACGATTGTGGCAGCCCGAACGGCGCCGGGATGGGCCTATGCCGGAAATGTCAAGCCACAATTCGAGGTTAATCCGCTCATAGGGGTGAACGCGTTGGTATTGGCAAGCGGCCTCCAAGACACCGGGACGCCATTCCCCGCAGCTACCAACGGCAATCCACTCGCCAATACCGGTGGAAATACCCCGGCCGCCTACGCCAAGGCTGTTGGCGGTGCGCCAGCGGGACCTGTCGCCGCGTGGGTGTTGGCCCAGTCTCTGTCCCCAGTAGTAACTGTCGGCGATCCACCGGCGTTCGACGTCCCCACTTACTATGGCGAAACCTTTACCAACCCAAATGGTGACACCGGTATTTATCTCGCGGACATGACTAACGGCGTGTTGGCATTGCCGACGAGTCTGGATCGGTTATCGACCGGAGCCGATGCACAAGCCAACTACAGCGGATCATTTCTCTCCCTCGTTCAGTCTGTTCTCGGCACCGGCGTCACAGCCCTCTCTCAGCTCACCGACAGTCAGTGGCTGCTCTTTGACGGCTCCTATGGTCTCGATCCCAGCACCGATACTGCATGGACTGTGAGCGATGCGCCCAATAATCAGTTCGAAGTCATCGGGCTTGGCTCAGCATCTGTGATCACTCCCGAACCCGGTGCCCTTGCGTTCATGGCACTCTGCGGAAGTGCCTTACTGCTGATACCGCGCCGAGGCTTGCGCCGGTAAGAGGATTGCAAAGGAGGGGGACTGTTTCATATATCCGCCCCGCGGGGTCACGCCACCTCGCGGGGCTTTTTTATCGCTGGATCGCCGCAAGAGCATGGTACAGATGCTCGCCCGGGCAACTCGTCGCCTCATCTGCAATATCCCGATGTCCCATGATCCGCACCCGGCCCAAGTACCGCTCACCGCCCTTAATCAGTCGCTCCAGTGCCGCCCACTGCTCCGGCGGTAGCGGGTGAAGATCAAAATTCCCCAGACACACCACACCGATATTCCCCGCATTGTGATTTTTCACATGCGCACCCTGATATTGCAAACTACGCAACTCCCACATCCGGCCTGCCGGATCAATCGCAAAATGGTACCCAATATCGGCCCAGCCGCGCCCGTCCGGAGGGGGGGCGGTGTGAAATGCAAGAATGAATCGCAAATTTTCGGCTGCGTCTTCCGTTCCCGTCGCACGAAATCCCTCCGGAAACCCGGAGTGATGGATCGTGATGGCCGATATCGCCCCCATCGACGCCATCTCCGCAACCCGAGGATGATACGCCGTCCAAGCGCCTCGGCGTATTACCGGCTCACCATCGCCGGCTGCCGCCATCGACGTCTCAATCTCAGTCAGATCGATAATGGTTCAGTCACTCAGCAAAGGCGCAAAAGTAAAGTGCTGTCCGCCGATTGCGGCCTGTGCCATGAATCCCTGCAACGGCAGTACATAAACCAGCACACCGCGGACATAATTGACCGCCGTCCCGCCGCCGCTGGCCGCGACGACTGCCGACGCACGGGCGTTAAATGTCGTTTCACCTTCTTTGAATGCGGCCATGGTGGCTGCATTTTGGAACAAAATCAGTTCGCTGAAGCTTTGGCCGCCGACCTGGGCGCCGATCGACGCGCTGGTCAGCTTGCAATAGCCGATGAAACGCCCCTGCTCAAACACCTCGCCGCGTCCTTCCGCTCCACCAATGACAAAAGCGCCGGTTCCGACGGATGGGAGTACCGCGTATCCATAAGCCGACGCCATAAGCTTTTTAATCAGCGGTTTGGCAGAGATAAATTCGGATATGGTCCCCTTCACCCGTGCGGACATGTAATCACGCGATGCAGGTGTGGTGGGCATCACCGGCTCAGAGCACCCCGCCAAGGTTAGAAGAACCAAGGCCATCAACATTCCAAAAAGAGACACGGTTCTCTGTTTCACGATCCGAACTCCTTAAAAAGTCCAACCTTACCCGCGCCAACATCAACAGGATAGTACCCTCTGGGTGTTAAGACAAGATGAAGAGGGTAACGTTGGCCCCGCCATCTGCCGCCCTCGGTCGACCTCGCATTCAGGCCGGTGCGGCCTTCCGTCGGCCCGGCCATGTGGAAACAATCCGCCAATTGAATAAGATAGGAACCATGGCGGGCGATGATCGCCTGCGATTGATGAAAGGCTGACCATAATGTCCAGTTCAAGCAGTTCCAACCCGTTCAAACCGCAAAAACTCGCGACCCCTCTGGGCGACAGGCACTATTTTCCGCTCTCTGCCGCGGGCCGCTCCACCGATCATCTCCCGTACAGCATCAAGGTGCTGCTTGAATCGTGTCTGCGCAACTGCGATCAGCGTGTGGTAACCGAAAAAGATGTACACAATGTGCTCGCCTGGAAGCCCCGTGATCCCGCCCCTGTTGAAATTCCATTCATGCCCGGTCGCGTTGTGCTGCAGGACTTTACCGGCGTGCCGGCGGTGGTGGACCTTGCCGCCATGCGTAACGCCATGCTGCGGCTCGGCGGCGACCCGAAAAAGGTCAATCCGCTGGTTCCATGCGATCTGGTCATCGATCACAGCGTGCAGGTGGACGCCTTTGCCAACGGCATGGCGCTGGAAACCAACAGCAAGCTGGAATTTGAACGCAATCTTGAACGCTATGAGTTTCTCAAATGGGGGCAGCAGGCATTTAATAATTTCCGTGTGGTTCCGCCGGCCACCGGTATTGTGCATCAGGTCAACCTGGAATATCTGGCCAAGGTGGTGTGGGAAAAAGACGGCGTGCTGTACCCGGATTCCCTCGTCGGTACCGATTCTCACACGACGATGATCAACGGCTTGGGCGTGGTGGGGTGGGGCGTTGGCGGCATCGAGGCTGAGGCGGTCATGCTGGGCCAGCCGATCTACATGCTGCTGCCGGAGGTGGTGGGGTTCAAGCTCACCGGTAAACTGCCGGAAGGGTGCACCGCCACCGATCTGGTTCTCACCGTGACGCAGATACTGCGTGAGCACGGCGTGGTGGATAAGTTTGTTGAATTCTACGGCCCCGGCCTTGCCGAAATGCCGGTTGCCAACCGGGCCACCATCGCCAACATGGCCCCGGAGTATGGGGCCACCATCGGGTTCTTCCCCGTCGATGAACAGACGCTTACCTACATGCGGCTCTCCGGTCGCGATGAAAAACTCATTCAGACGGTTGAAGCCTACTGCAAGGCTCAGGGGCTCTGGCGAGATGACCGGCATGCCATCGAGTACAGCAGCACGCTGCATCTGGACCTTTCCACGGTCGAACCGTCGCTGGCCGGCCCGCGCCGTCCGCAGGATCGGATCGCGCTGGGGGCCATGAAAAATCAATGGTTGCAGGACCTTTCCATCACCTACGGAAAAATCAGCTCCAACGGTGGATCAACCATGGCAAGCTGGGAGGCGGAAGGGGGCCCGGGCAGGGCAGCCGCAGCCGTGGCCGCTACGGCCGCCGCTCCGGATCGCGGGTTTGAAGGGGTGCCGGTTGCCTATGACGGCCGGAACTTTCACCTCAAGCATGGGGCCGTGGTGATTGCCGCCATTACCAGTTGCACCAACACCAGCAACCCGAGTGTGATGATTGCGGCGGGGTTGGTGGCCCGGAATGCGGCGGCACGCGGGCTTAAACGTCAGCCGTGGGTGAAAACATCTCTGGCACCGGGGTCCAAAGTGGTGATGGAATACCTGAGCAGCGCCGGCCTGGTCAAGCCGCTGGAGGATTGCGGCTTTTTCCTGGTCGGTTTCGGATGCACAACCTGCATCGGCAACAGCGGGCCGCTGCCCGAGCCGATCAGCCGGGCGATTAATGAAAATGATCTGGTGGTGGCGGCGGTGCTCTCGGGCAACCGGAATTTTGAAGGGCGCATCAGCCCGGATGTCAAAGCCAACTATCTCGCGTCGCCACCGTTGGTGGTCGCCTACGCTCTGGCGGGCACCGTGAATATTGATCTGCAGCGGGATCCGCTCGGTCACGATGCGGCAGGAAAACCGGTCTATCTCAAGGATATCTGGCCCACGCAGACGCAGATTGAAGAGGCGGTTGCCAAACATGTTCGCAGCAGCCAGTTTCAAACGCAATATGCCAACGTATTTGAAGGGGCACGCGAGTGGAAAGCGATTCAAACCAGCACGGGGAATATCTTTGAATGGAACTCCCGCAGCACCTACGTGCAGCAGCCCCCATTTTTTGAGTCCATCACCCGCGAGGTGGGCAAAATCAAGCCGATTCAATCCGCCCGCGTGCTGGCCTATCTGGGCCATTCCGTCACGACGGATCACATCAGCCCGGCCGGTTCAATCAAGAAAGATTCACCCGCTGGCAAATATCTCATGGAGCAGGGGGTTCAGCCCGCCATGTTCAACAGCTACGGCGCCCGCCGGGGCAATGACCGGGTGATGACCCGCGGCACCTTCGCCAACATCCGAGTCAAGAATAAACTTGCCCCCGGCACCGAGGGGGGCGTAACCAAAGATTTCACCGACGGCAACATCAAGCCGATTTATGACGCCTCACTGAATTACAAAAAGGCAGGCATTCCCCTGGTGGTGCTCGCGGGAAAAGACTACGGCATGGGTTCCAGCCGCGATTGGGCGGCGAAAGGTACCTTCCTGCTGGGTGTGCGTGCGGTGATTGCTGAAAGTTTTGAACGCATTCATCGCAGCAATCTGGTCGGCATGGGGGTGTTGCCGCTCTGCTTCAAGGCCGGTGAATCGGCTCAGTCGCTGGGCCTCACCGGCGATGAAACATTTAATATTGAATTGGCCGATGATCTTGAACCGCGACAGGATGTGCGGGTGACAGCGATCAAGCCCGACGGGCAGAAAAAAGAATTCATCTGCACCTGCCGGATCGATACCCCGGTGGAGGTGGACTATTACCGCAACGGCGGCATCCTCCATACCGTACTGCGTCGCATGGCCGGATAACGCGGCAGCGGGGCACGCGGGACGGCGCCGGTCAGACGCTTTCCACCTGCACCTGTGCCTCGATCGATCGGATATCCATCGGCGAGAGGCTCTCGGCCGCATCGGAAAGGCTCATGGCGCGAGCCGTGGCGGTGGTGATGCCACGGCGAATGGAATCTTCTGGTGTAAGCTCGGCATAAAGGCCCGCGAGAAATCCCGCCAGTAGATAGTCGCCGCACCCCACCGTTCGCAACACCCGCAGCGGCGCGTCGTAATGGGCCCAGAGGGCCCGCTTATTATCCACCCAAAGCGCGCCGTTCCGGCCGCAGCTTATCACCCGGTGCCGCGTATTCGGCAGTATCTGTCGTGCTTTGGCGGCAATCGTCGGGGGATCAAAAGCCATGGTTTCGTCGGAAATTTCGCCCAATTCCGTCAGATTCGGTTTGGCGACCAGCAGTTTTTCTCGGCAGCATGCACGCAGTGCTGCGCCCGATGTGTCGATGGCAATCCGGGCGCCCATCTGTAATATCTGCCGCAGGAAGTCCATCCAGAGCGCCGCATCTTCTCCCAAAATACTTTCCGGCACGCTCCCCGCCACCACCACCACATCGCCCGGTGACGCTACCGCCCGTACTTCTCCGGAGAGTCGTCGCATTTCCAGTTCGCCCAGTGCAAAGCCTTCCATGCGAAGATGAGTTTCCCCCTCGGCGGAGAGAATCGTGATGTTCTGTCGGGTCGGCTGATCCAGGCTGATGAGTCGATAGGTGGCGATCCCACGGCCGCCAAGTTTCTGGCTCATAATCTGCTGACGAAAAAAGTCCGCATCGCTGATGCCGACAAAGCCGGTGGCCTTGGTGGGGATTCCCATCGCCGTCAGCGCCCGATTGACATTGATCGCCTTGCCGGCGGCGGACTGCGAAATGAGTTTGACTTTCTGATGTTCGCCGATGCGCAGGTGATCCGCCTGGAGGGTGACATCAATCGCCGGGCTCAGGGATACGGTGATAATGGGCAAAGCATACTCCGATACGCCGACCGTCGGCGAGATAACCGCTGTGAACGTATGGCGCGGTAAAGGTGTCCCGCGATCTTCCGTCAGTCGGTTTGTAACACAGAATTCCATGGAATGCCAGACATGCCGCCGCCGGCAAACATTTGCAATTACCGCGTCCGGTTGCTGTTTGCAGTTAGCTGGCACATTCAATGTGCCGGTGGATCGCGAACGCCATCACGGGCGTGTCGTCAAAAATTCGATCGCCCTGTCGGCGACCAGTCGCCACTTGCAATCGCACGGGGAAAATCGGTTCAATCCCAGAGGCTCGTCGCCCTGCTCTGCAGAGAGGCCGTGCCGTATCCACTGATGAAAGCAGCAGATGCACGGCTGGCCAAACGCTATAGCAAGAAGCCAATTAAACAGGACAAGCCATGCACCACTGCCTTTGGGGGTCGAAGCCATGAAGCAAGCAAACTTGATGACGAAATCTTGCCGCCTTTCAACGTCCGCGTCAAAAAAACAGATTACATGGCGCTTAGTACGGGCCTATGTTGGCTCAACTTCTCCTTTTGTCCCCATCAGCCAGCCAGCAAAACCGCAAAAAACGCTCATCATAATTTCATCAAACCTATTACTGTGTTTGTCGGACACGCTTTATTTCCCTATACTTTCGCACCGTAAATGGTTTCTTTGGAGTAGCGTGTTATGGCGTCAGGTATCAATGCGGTGGTGGGGCAGTCGGGTGGGCCGACAGCGGTGATCAATCAGTCCCTCGTGGGCGTTATCGAGGAACTTTACCAGCAGAAATCGGTAGGGAAGATTCTTGGCGCCAAGCACGGAGTCCGCGGTATTATCAACGGCGATTTCATCGACCTCAATAATCTGGAATCGGGCCTGCTTGAACAGGTGGCTCAAACCCCATCCAGTGCACTGGGCTCCACACGCGATAAGCCCGATGAGGCGTATTGCCAGAAAATTTTCGAAAGCTTCCGGAAGCACTCCGTCGGCTACTTTTATTACATCGGAGGCAATGATTCCGCCGATACCGCCCGGATTGTCAGCGAGATGGCCGTTTCCTCCGGCTATCCGCTTCGCGTCTACCATGTGCCGAAAACCATCGATAACGACCTGCGCACCACCGACCACTGCCCCGGTTACGGGTCGGCCGGTCGTTTCGTGGCGCTGGCGCTCATGGGAGATGATCTGGATAATCGATCGCTCAAAGGTGTAAAGATTGATGTCATCATGGGACGCGATGCGGGGTGGCTCACCGCATCTTCAGTGTTGGCACGCCATGACGCGCAGGATGGCCCGCACCTGATTTACGTGCCGGAGGTGGATTTTAATGAGGAAAAATTCCTCGGAGATGTCGACCGCGTTTACACCAAATTGGGCCGCTGTGTCGTCGCGGTAAGCGAGGGGATTCGGTACAAGGTGGGAGACAAAAACTCGCTGGTGACTGAAAAGGCGATGCAGGGCGGTGAGGTGGATGCCCACGGCAACAAGCAACTATCGGGCAGCGGGGCACTGGGGGACTATCTTTCCGATCTCGTCAAAAACAAGCTCGGGGCGACAATTCAGCAGCGATCCGGTGCAAAATTGCGGGTGCGGGCGGATACCTTCGGTTATCTTCAGCGCAGCTTCCCCGGCATTGTAAGCCAATCCGATGCCCACGAGGCGCGACAATGCGGGCGCATGGCGGTGAAGTACTCGGTGGCGGCGCCTGAAGGATTGATCAGCGGATCGGTCGCCATCAAACGCCTTTCGGATTCTCCCTATCAGGTGGATTATTTCCCGACGGCCCTGACGAATGTTGCCCGGCAGACCAAGCATCTGGACCCGACGTGGGTGAAAAATGGCTGCGATATCTCCGCCGACTATGTGCGTTACGCCAAAGGGTTGGTCGGTCCACTGCCGATTCCGGGAAAATTGTATTAAGTCCGGGTCGCTGCAGGAACGACGGCGCGCATCATGTGGACACCACCAGTGCACCTGCGATTCCGGCCCGGAGTCACAGAAACGGCGTTCATTTTCGGCTGTATGTGATTGGCCGCCGGCGTTACAATCAGACCGATGACTGCATCACCCGCCACGGCTCCCCAATCTCTCCCGATTGATGAGCACCTGCCTCAAATGATGGATTCTTTGCGCTCTGCGGGAGCTCTGGTGGTCGTCGCTGCGCCCGGCGCCGGCAAGACAACACGCATTCCACCCGCAGTCTACCGAAGCGGAATCCTCACGCGCGAAAACCCCGGCGTGATTGTGCTCCAGCCGCGGCGTATCGCCACCCGAGCGCTGGCCAGCCGGATTGCGGCGGAAAATAACTGGCAACTTGGCGGCAGAGTCGGTTATCAGGTACGCATGGAAAATTGCACCGGACCCGATACGCAAATCATCATTATGACCGAGGGAATATTAAATCGGCGGCTGCAATCCGATCCGGCTCTCGACGGAATCGGTGCAGTGATTCTCGATGAATTTCACATGCGCACGCTGCATCTCGATGAAGCGCTGGCCATGCTGTCGGATGTCCGTGCCCATCTGCGGCCTGATCTGAAGTTGATCATTTCATCCGCCACCATCGATGCCGGACCTGTCGCCGATTTTCTCGCTGCGCCGTGTATGGAGATTCCCGGCCGTATGTTTCCCGTGCAGATTCGCTACGCTCCGCCAGCGGGCCGGTCGCTGGAAATGGCATGCCGCGACGCCGTTGAAGATGGATTGCAACTCACTGATGCCGGGCATGTACTGATTTTCCTGCCGGGGGTTTATGAGATTCAGCGCGTCGCGCAACAACTCACATCCGTCGCTCGGCACCACGGTTTGAGAATCTGTCCTCTTCATGGGAGCCAGCCGCTCGCCGAACAGGCCGTCGCCATTTCGCCATCAAAGGAGCGGAAAGTCATACTCGCCACCAACGTTGCCGAGACGTCGCTCACGGTGGATGGCGTGACACTGGTCATCGATTCGGGGCTGGCGCGATACGCCGATTATGACCCGCATCGGGGTATTAATCGTCTCTCAACCCGGCGGATTTCGCAGGCATCCGCACAACAGCGGGCAGGCCGAGCCGGTCGCACCGCGCCGGGAACGTGCATCCGTCTTTGGGACCCGGCCCAGTGGAAGCATCAACCGCCCGCCGATCCGCCAGAAATAGAGCGCGTTGACCTCTCCAATCTGTGTCTGAATGTCTACGCTTGGAATCCGACGGGTTTTGAATCGCTGAAATGGCTCACCGTGCCCCCGGCGGCTGGCGTGCGGTCGGCCCAGGACCTGCTCTGCGATCTCGGAGCGGCTTCCGGCGGGGGAGACAACTTCAAGCTGACCGAATTGGGGCGGCGGCTCGTGAATTTTCCGCTACATCCACGGCTCTCACGCATCTTGGTCGCCGGGATTGAGAATGGACATGCCGCCTGGGCTGCGTTAATCGCTGCGCTCCTTTCCGATGCCGGATCGACGATGGCCAATCGTCGTGACGGAGGATCCTGGGATATTGCCTTCTATCTGAGGCAGGCGGCAGAGGACTTTTCGGCCCTCAATGATCGCAAATCCGTCGGTGGTTCACAATCGGGTTCCGTCCTGCAACTGTTTCGTCGGCTGTGTCGACAATGTCGCGTATCGGAGCAGCTCCCTCCCATTCCATCGCCAAGTTTCATTGCGAAATTGGTGTGTGTGGGGTTTCCCGATCGGCTCTGCGTGATGGATCGGCGCGATCCTCGCAGGGGAGTGATGGTGGGGGGCACCGGCGTCGAACTCGGCGATCATCGGGGTGCAGATATGGCCGAAGCCCTCATCGCCTTGGATATTGATAAAAATGACGACCGGCAAAGGCACGCCATCATCCGTCTGGCAGCACGCCTGTCAGCCGAGGATATTCTTGCTTCTGATGCACCCCAACTCCGCCGGAAAAAGATGGTGATCTGGGATGACGAGCATTGGAAAGTTTCGGCCTTCATCGAGACCCACTTTGCCGATCTGTGCATAAAATCCCAACCCGATCCGTCACCGGATACGGACTCTGTTCGGCGTGTCATCGAGCAGGGAATTCTCCCGCACCTGCGGCACCTACTGATTACGAACCCGGCACTCATATCACTGGCAAACCGCGTGGAATTATTTCGGCGTCATACCGCCCGGGCCGAGATACCGGAACTGACCGCCGAATATTTGGCGAAAACCACCGCCGATTTTATGACCACCAGCAATCTTCGCGAGGCGCCGGATGAGCGTCGGATGATAGAGTTGTATCTTGCTGCACTGCCGCATGACATTCGACATCAGCTTGATTCGCTGCTCCCCGAATATTTGGTTCTGCCATCGGGAAAAAGGGTCGAGATTGACTATACGTCCGAGGGGCCGGTGATGGAAGCCCGCGTGGTAGATTTATTGGGTACTGCCTCATCGCCGAAATTGCTGGGCGGTCGCGTGGCGGTGATATGCCGCATCTTGGGGCCCAACTATCGGCCGGTACAGACGACGGCTGATCTGGCCGGGTTCTGGCGGGGGTCCTATCATCAGATCAGAAAGGACCTGCGGGCTCGCTATCCGCGGCATCCCTGGCCCGAGGACCCGCTGACGTATGTACCGCCGGTGCGGAAGGGCCGCCGATAAGAATTGCGTTTCGCGGGAAAAATATTGGAGATGTGATATGAAAGCATGGTTGCTTGATAAACTCGGCTCGATCGAGAATCTCAGATTGGCCGACGCCCCCGAGCCGGAACTTCACAGCGGCGATGTGCTGCTGGAGGTCATTTACTCCGCTCTTAATCCTGCCGACCGATATCTGGCCGAGGGAGCATATCCCGCTCGGCCGGCGCTGCCGCATATTCTGGGGCGTGATGGTGTGGGGCGGGTACTTGCCGTTGGATCCGGGGTAAGCGGCTGGCAGTTGAATGATCACGCACTGATTATTCGCGGTCCCGTTGGTGTTGAGCGTGCCGGCACATTCGCCCAGCGCGTCGCGGTACCCGCCAATTGCCTCGCACATGTGCCCGGCGGATGGACGCTGCAGCAGGCAGCGTGCGCCAGCTTGGTTTATCTCACGGCGTGGCAGGCGCTGACGCAGTTCGGCCCCGTCGGCCGATTGGTGGTATTGATCACCGGCGCATCCGGCGGTGTCGGCGTTGCGGCCACGCAACTTGCCGCCGCCATGGGGCACCATGTGATCGCCCTTTCTCGCTCGCCGGATAAAGCGGCAAAACTTCGCCAACTCGGCGCCGCCTTCACCGCCGATCCTGCCGACCCGACATGGAGAAAATCCGTATTGACGCATCTCGGTTCGCGGCGCGTGGACTTGGCAATCGATAACATCGGCGGCTCCGGCTTTTCCGAATTGCTTGACGTGATGGGGATGTGGGGAAAGATCAGTGTGGTGGGGCGGCTCGCCGGGCCGGTGCCTCAATTTAATACCGCCAGCCTTTTCTTCCGGCGTTTGCGCATCGGAGGTGTCGCTGTTGGAACCTACACCGCGGAAGAAGCCCAGAGTGCGTGGCGACATGTACTGGAAACCCTTGCCGGGGGCGATCACCGACCGTTGATTGACAGCGAATTTCCGTTCGACCAACTCCCGCAGGCATTTGCGAAGTTGGCCGCCGGGCCGATGGGCAAGGTGCTGTTGCGAGTCCGATAGCGGCAGAACCGCGTTGCGGATTTGGCGGCTGTGCTGAGCCGATCATCCTCAGGACGCGGTGGCTCCCACTGTATTTGCTGTCGGTCGGGCAATTCGGGATTGCTCAATGCAGCCAGATTCTTATGGCAATCTGCAGCAGAATATTAACTTGAATCCCGGCGGCGATGTCATCCCAGAAAACGCCCCACCCCGCCGGCAGTTTTTCCAATTGGCGGCAGGGCGGCAGTTTCATCGTGTCGGTAAGACGGAAAAGCAGATACACCACCGCGGCAGCGATCCATGCACCCCACGGATGTCCCACGCATCGGGTGGGTAGGGGCAGAAAGAGTGTAGCCGTGAGATAACCGGCATATTCATCCAGGACCACCTGTCCCGGATCCTTCTTCCCGAAGTACTTTTCCGCCCAAGGGCCGAGGCGAACCGTAAAAAATCCTGCCGCGACAATGATGGCCAGTGAAATGCCGATGCGTGCCGCCGGCGAAACACCGCCCCAGAGCAGCAGCCACCAGATAAGGGCCGGTCCGCACGAGCCCCAGCTGCCCGGAGCCGGTTTAAGCAGGCCCAATCCGCCGCCGGTGATGATCCATTTTTTCAGGTTGTCGTTCAGTTCCAGTCCGCCTTCACCGCCGCTGCACTTGATAAACTCTCGACTTGCCAATCATCGGATCAGTCGCCGCGCCATCGAAATATACTGCCAAGCTGAAAGCACCGTCACCGCCAGTGTAAGCCAGATGGCCAGATCGCGCGTGTAGAGAAACCATTTTAATATGCCCGCCGGCAGTTCCCACGCCAGCAACTGACACACGATCACACCGATGACCGCCGAGCACTGCAAAACCATCTTCACTTTGCCCGCCCACTGGGCCCGAAAATCGATTCCCTGCCCCTCCGCCAATGATCGGATCCCCGTCACCAGAAATTCCCGCGCGATAAGTACCACCGCCATCCATGCGGTGATCCCCGTCGGCGAAACGCCCAGCACGCTAAGATGCGGCGCCATCGGCCAGGCCGTCCATCCCGGTACCGAAAAGAAGACAAACGCACCGCAGATTAATATTTTGTCGGCAAACGGGTCCACCACGCGCCCGAAAACGCTTTCCGCCTTCCACGCACGGGCCAGATAGCCGTCCAGAATGTCGCTGGCGACCGCTATGGCGAACAGGGCTAGCGCCACCGCGATCCACACCGTTACGGCGTGGTAGGGCGGCGACATATTAATCACGATAAAGAAGAAGGCCGTCACCACCAACCGCCCGATGGTGATCAGGTTCGGGATTTGCCGATGAGGGGCCGCGGAGGATGGAGATTCAGTCGGCACGCCTCACCTCCGCTCGTTCAACGGTCGCCCAAGATGGGCAGGGGTGTGCTGGGGGTCAGGCCGGTCCTGAGCGTCTTGATACGCCGCCCCAGAAGATCGTAACCCGAAAATTCCTCAACCTTCACCTGCACCAATTCACCCGGTACCGCGTCGATCTTCTCGATGATCACCTCGCCGTCAATTTCCGGTGCCTGGCCATCATAACGTCCAATGGCCATCCGCTGCCCGCGATCAACGCGGTCCACGAGCACCGTCAGCTTCTCGCCCACCAGCGCCTCATTCTTCATCAACACATTCGCCCGCTGCGCTAACATTAATTCTTCGCGTCGCGCCGCCATCACCTCGGCAGGAACCGCCTGCGATTCCCACAGCCGACCGGCCGGTGTGCCCGGTTCCGGCGAGTATTCAAAAACTCCCAGACAGTCAAACCCGAATTCATCTACAAATTCTACGAGCTCCGCATGTTGCTCATCCGTTTCACCCGGAAAGCCGGTAATGAGCGTGGTGCGGATGGCGATGTCCGGTATCCAGCGTCGCAGTTTGTCCAGCAGGGTTTCAATCTGCTTGCGCGTCACCTTGCGCCGCATCGCGTGCAGGATATCATCATTAATATGCTGCAGCGGCATATCGATATACTTCACCATATGCTCGGCGTCGCGGATCGCCTTGATCATCTCGTCCGTGAAACAGCTTGGATACGCATACATCAGCCGGATCCATCCGGTACCAATTTGTTGATCCAGCGTTCTGATCAGACCGGCAAGTCCCTCGCCCGGCCCATCGTAGCCGATGTCAGTTCCATAACTGGTGGTATCCTGGCCGATCAGATTGAGTTCAAATGCACCATCGGCGACCAACTCGCGAGCCTCGGTCAAAATCGCATCGAGCGGCTTGGAACGCATGCGGCCCCGGATGGAGGGAATCGTGCAGAACGTGCATCCCTGATTGCACCCTTCGGATATCCGCAGATACGCATAGTGCCGCGGCGTAAGCCGCAGACGCGAATCATCGGCTTCGAAATACCCCTTCCGGCTTCGATCATGCTTGGAAATGAATTGTGTCACCGGGTGAAAATGCCCCATGTCCGGCGTTTGCTCATCCCGCTTGGACCCGCGAACGGCGGCAACAATATTTTCGCGATCAAACACACCCACCAAGGCATCAACGCCCGGCACTTCATCGAGTAATTTTGCCCGCTGTCGCTGCACCAGGCATCCTGCCACCACCACGCGCTTTTGCCGCCCTTTTTTCTGAGCCTTGGCCTTCAGTTGCAGGGCCTCGTTGATGACGCCAAGGGCCTCGGTTTTACTCGCCTCCAGAAATCCGCAGGTGTTGATGACAATCGTATCCGCCTGATCATGGTCGGCGGTAATGGCAAACCCATCCGCCGCCAGCAATCCCAGCATCCGTTCGCTATCGATAAGATTCTTGGGGCACCCCAGAGAAACAAATGCAACTGTCGGCTCCGCAACAGGTTGCGCACGGTTTTTTCGACCTTTACCCGGACCGGCCACTGTTCATCCTCATGTTTCGCATGCGGGATCGCCTTCTTTGATTACCACGGCACACATTCCCGCATGCCGTTACGTTAGCAGAGTAAGGCTTACAAAGCCAGCGAATCATGAGCGGCGGGATACCTATCCCTCTGTTTCAATCAGACGAAAAATTGGTCGCATTCGCGAATTTATCTTCTCCCAACCCAGACACCGGAACCGGCATCGCTGGCGATGCTCGGCGTCGCTACTGCAGGAATGTTGCTGCTGCGCCGTCGGCGGGGCGAGTGATATTCAGCCACAGCACACTGGCCAAACTCGGCTGCTTGAATTATTTTTGCAGAGGCTTCCGGAACTAACCTGGGAGCCTCTGTTGTTTTTATGAACTGGAGCCCGCCGATGATTCGCAAAGCCTTTGTCATGGAACTCAATCCCGGTAAGGCGGCTGAGTATAAACGCCGCCATGATGAGATATGGCCCGAGCTTTTCGCCCTACTTAAATCCCACGGAGTCCATAACTATTCCATTTATCTCTGCCCGCACACGCACCAGCTTTTTGCCTATGCGGAAATTGAAAGTGAAGCACGCTGGAATGCCATCGCTCAAGCTCCCATCTGCCGAAAGTGGTGGGTTTATATGGCGGACATCATGGCGACGAACTCGGACAGCAGCCCCAGAGCTGTGGACTTGACGGAGATGTTTCACATGGCGTAATCGGCAGCGGATTCGACACGATGGCGAGCTTTTCACTTTGCCGCTGCGCTTGACATTCCGGCCATGAAAAGCGAATATGAGGAATTCCTTGGGGGTGTGGAAGGCATGCACCGCAGGGACGAGAAATACGGGCTTGTAGCTCAGTTGGTTAGAGCGCGTCACTGATAATGACGAGGTCAATGGTTCGAATCCATTCAGGCCCATTCCAAGCATAATTTGCCGCGCAACAGGTTCAAACTCTTAGATTTCAAATCTCAAATTTGAGATTTGAAATTTGTTAATACCGCGTCGATACCATCGAAATATTCTTCGGGCCCACGTACATCACGTGATAAATGCAGTTGTTGGAATCTGAACTGAAATAAAGCGATCCATCCGCCGCCTCGACGCAATTCACCGGTCGGGCCAGGATGTCGCTCCCGTGCCGCAGTGTCTTGAGAAGCGGAAATTGTCCGGAGGGGTTTTTTGTCCAATGGTCGAACGTTACAACTTCCAATCGATATCCAACCAGCGGCTGGCTATCCCAAGATCCATGGCAGCAGACGACCAGATCACCCTTGAGGCCGGGAAAATAATTGGTGGTAAGAAAACAGGCGGATACCGCCGACCAATGCGCTGGAAGGCACCACGCGGGCGGAATGGCATGCTGAGCGATTTTAACGATCGCCTTATCGCCGAGTTTTTTCAGCCACTCGTAGCGAGGGATATTATTTCCTACGACATATGGATGACCGTAGAATCCCCCTTTAACATAATGATTGACTTCTTCCGGCGGGTTGAGATCGGTAATTTTTTGATGCCCCGTGGTTTCGCCCAGCGGATGGCCGAATTGATCGCTCCCCTCATCGCATCCCCAAATCTGATGGGTGCCGGGGCGCTGGAGGAGTTTTTCGGTATTTCGGATGCCGGTGCAGAAAAGTGTTTTGCCGGTGCCGTCGAAGTTGTACTGCCAGATTTCCTCCCGTCCCAGTGCCGGCGGATCGGCATTGATGTTCCGCATGTCACCGATACTGGTGTAGAGATGATGCTGGGTGAGCAAGAGACTGCGCCACCAGTGCCACCCTCCCTGCGGAAGTCCGCTGATGACGGTCAGAATCTTTCTCGCGTGCAACTGCTTGCCGTTGTCTCGAGTTTTGCATATTTTTCCGGCGCACGCGAACCAGAGCCATCCATCGCGATAGACCATGGCCTGAACCGCCGGCATGTGTGATACAAAAACCGTATGACGGGTGAAAAACCCCGCGTGATCTGGATTACTGAGCAGAATGATATTCCCGCGTCCCGGCTGGCTTACAAAGAGGCGCCCAGCGGGGTCAAACTGCAGAAATCTCGCATTTTGCAACCCCTTGGCGGCGAGTGTGACGCGCAGCCCCGGCCGCACCAGAAATGGTGGCACACCCGGCCCGACACGTTTGCCGGCGCCGAACGCCGCACCGGCGATCAGGATTGAGCAGAATACCGCCTGTATGGATATTTTATTTAACCGCTTCACAGCCTTCTCCTTGAACAGCAACACAGATGTCCGGTCTGCAGGCGTTATCATCCGGTAAATTCCGCAGTCGATTGCAATTGTACCCGCCGAGTCTACCAGTTTACATTCAGCCGCTTGCCGGTGAGTTGTTCGATGCGGTCGGTGATGATTTTCTGCTTTTCTTTGCTTCTCTGTGACAACTGCTTTTTAAGCACGGTCACGCGCTTCAAAAGACGATCGATGATGTGTTTGCGGATGGTCTGGCGCAGTTCGAACTGTTGAGTGACGACATGGAGCAATTTCGTACGAAGTTTTCCGTTCTGAGGTGATTGTGGGTTCTTACGTAATTGCCATGCGAGCGAGTAGGACTGATGCGTTAAATTCAGGTCCTCCAATGTATAGGCAAAAAGTTTTGGATCATATCTCCGCATGTATTCCAAACGCCGAAAATTCGGAGCCGCGGCACGTATAAGAGTGTAGAACTTTGTCGGGTCTGATTTCTGCAGCATCAGCGCCTTGCGGTAGAGCCCCGGCTGGGTCTGTTTAAGAAAATTCATGATCTGGTTGACCTGGGCTGCCGAAATGTTTGGCGCTGAAGGTTTCGCTGGTGACTGAGCCGCCTGGGGCGCAGCGACCGCAAACGATGCCAGCAGAAATACTCCGGCTGCCAACATCGGCCAACGGATGGAAAATTTCATTAAAACATACTCCGCACGATTTGAGTCACTGCATCAATCCATGATCACCATGACGGATATCGTAAAATGCGGCCCAGTTCCATTGAGCCGATACCTATTATTTCCCCGGCCGTTTTACTGCGCCGGATTGACGGCCGACTCTGCGCTGAGTTTTATCCTATCCAAAGCATTCAGGAATTGAATCAGATTATTCGACGCACCGATCGGGGCGTCGGCGTCAAATTCACCCGACTCGGATGACATGCCGCCTGCTGAATCTAGTTTTTGCAGCATGAGCATTCTGCTTGCCGGCAGATCGGTCTGTGCAAATTCACGGAAATCGGTTACGGCATCGCGGAGCCGCTGTTCTCGAGCGGCCGCCCGCATCTGCACGACATGAATGCCAGCCATTACCACCAGCGCGGCCGCAACACCCGATGCAATAGACATCGTGCGATAAAACAGAGGGCGCAGTTTTTGCTTGAATTCAGCCCGCTTTTCACGGCGTTGTTTCTCCATAACTCCGCAGGCTATTTGCGACCGGATGCGCTCCTTCTCCAGAGGTTTTAATTCGTCATCCATGGGCGGCAGCGATTCAAGCAGAGCAAGCTTGGCGGCTGTCTGTTCATATTCCACCATCGCTGCTGGATACGTTTCGACATGCTCCATCAGTCGCTTGGATGAACTTTCACCCAGTTCACCTGCCGCATGCAGCAGGCATGCCTGTGAAAGACTAAGACGCTTCATGATCCACCTCCATGATCACCCGCAATTTGCCCAGAGCCCGGTGGGCTCTGGCAAGTACTGTGCCAAGTGGACAGCCGATAATCGTTGCAATCTCCTTGAATGACAAACTTCCATAATGTCTCAGGAGCAGAACTTGGCGATCCAATTCAGGCAGCTGCTCCAATGCTCCATAAAGTTTTTCCCGCTCCTCGCGATGCTCCGCATCGTCAGCGTTTTCCCTCGCAGGCAGGTGATCCGTGATCTCCTTTCCAATCTCAAAATCCACCACAGTAGACCGAACCGGTCGCCTCGAGTTAGATCTGGCATGATCCCGGACTAGATTCACAATAATCCGGAAAAGCCAAGCCTCAAATTTTCCTTCTTCCGTATAGCGACCTACTTTCTGCACAACTCTCAGAAATGTCTCCTGAACCAGATCAGAAGCCAGATCGGGGTTGCGCGTGGTCTTGTGCGCGTAGGCGAAGAGTCGCTCCCAATAAAGGCCGACGAACTCGTCCCACGCCGCTTTGTCGCCGGCCCGGCACCGTTGAATTAAGGCACTTAAGGCCCGCGAATCCAAAGCCATTCAAACTACCCGTTAAACGCCGCAACTCGACCGACTATTGCATCGATTCCTTTAATTGCTCCAATCGATCGGGCTCGGTGATCACCACCCCGCGTGCTGGCGGAGCTTCACATGCTCTGAAATGGGAATGGCGCCATCACTTGATCGCTCGTAAGCCCCCCGAACATCGGCAATACATCCAGCCGGAGAGGCTCGCCATTCTTTCGCGACCGAATAAGTCCCATTTTTACGCATAATGGTAATTAAATTTCGCATGTGATATTCCGTACTTCCCCATCCGTTCCGTGCCCAATCGGACAGAAAAGAAGAATTCACCACCGCGTCCGATCATGATCGTGCCGACATAGTTGCTCGGCAACTCACACTTTGCTATCATACCGTCAGTTTTGGTGGCGGCCAAATACGTTGCGCCGATGCATCAAATCCGCGATGAGTTTTCGACATCCGTTGAGAAATTCAACGGGTTGGTCGTTTTTTGTCGCTTGTGCTAGTATGTGACAGCTTAAAAGTCTGTCTGCCTTCAAATCGTACGCTGTACGTGGAACCGATGTTGGTCTCGACCGGAAGGCGTCGAGATGGTAAATGAGGTATGAATGCTCAGAGTTAAAGTCAAGGCCAATGAACCCCTGGATCAGTTGCTCCGTCGCTTCAAGAAGCTCTGCGAAAAAGAGGGATTGATCAAAGATATGAAGCGGACCAGTTACTACGAAAAGCCCAGTGAGAAGGCTCGGCGTCAGTTACGGAAAGCGCAGAATAAAGAAATCAAGCGTTTACGCGAAACTGCCGGGGCGTGATGTCCGGGCGTTTTCCTTTTACGCCTTTTTTTCAAATGGAATAGTCGTACGTCTTGGCTTCAATGCAGACGCTTCGCCTGTGATGGCCGGTTTCGGTGTATTGATTTTAATTTTCGTCTGCCTGCAAAACGCTTTGTGATGCCGCATCGCAGATGCGCGTCGGTGATGAACATCGAAACAGGCAGTTGAAAGGAACGACCCGGTATTGTCACAGGGAACCATCGAAAAATTTTTCACCGACGTCTGGCAACTGAGGGAAGAGACGATCTATCCGCGGCTCTTTGGTTCGCTGAAATCTGAAATCTCAGTGATCCCAGCCGAATTTTTTTCCATTCCCCCTCATGAATTCAAGCCCCCTCCTCTTTGGCTGCATTACGGTGCGGTAACCTCGCCGCCCGATTCGATTCGAAACTGCTGGGCCTACGCAAGTTCCGGCCTCTCCAATCCAACACTTGATCAGTGTGAACATCCGAATCCCGCCGAGCCCAGCGGTCTGGGTTTTGAAGTGGTCATGTTCACCCCCACCGAATCGCCGTGGGCGGTACGCGTCATTCAGTGGGCCATGGCCAATCAGATGCTGGTTGCCGCGGGGTTGGTCTCCTTTGAATTGGTCGAAATTTTTGATCGTATTCATCTTCCACCGGCACTCTGTCCGCCGGATCCTTCGCCTATTAAACATATATTTGTCGTTCCCTCGCCGGCCGATATTCATCTTTTCGACCTGCCTTCCGGCAAGGTGGAAATGCTCCTGCTCCTGGGAATCACCGATGCCGAGATGAAATTTGCCCGGGCACAGGACGGCAGCGGACTCCTTGAACTGCTGCAGCACCACGGTGTATCCCGTGTCACGGATGTCACCCGGCAGAGCGTGATCTGACCGCATCGCCGAACTGCGCAAATGAAATTCTCATCACTGTGAAAATGATCAGGGTGCGTGGCCGTAACCATATGAAACTCTTCCAGACGCCGAGGTTGTTGGAGACCCCGGAGCATGGACAATGGCGATGATCTGCTATTGAAGTATTTCCCGCGTATCGGCCCAAATCATAACCGCTGCCCCGCTATGGCATTGGATCCAGCGTGACGTTATTATTCCGTGTGCAAACGGTCTCAAGCCGGCGGATCAAGCTGGGAATTCGGGGTCGTCATGGTTCATGGACGGCTCTACTGTGCGGAGGTGGCGTTATGCGTACCTGTCTCATCATAGTCGGGGTTATTTCATCCATATTTGTTGTGCTGATTATCGTTCTGGCCATTCTCGCGTACAACGCCATCAAACCGATGATGGCCATGCAAAAAAATGCCCAGCAATTCGTGACGACATCGATTACCGCCGTGGCCCGTGATTGGCAGGTCAAGCCGCTGCTTAACCGGGCCTACCCAAGTTATAAGGCTTTGCTTCTGAAAAATGACTTGGGGAAGCGGCTTTTCACCGAGTATCGCAAGCTCGGCCCGCTTAAAAAACTCGATCCGCCCATCGGGGTTGTTTTCAGCGGTCTGAGCACTCAATTTGGAAAAAAGACAACCGGTAAATTCACGGATATCGGTAGCTTCAAAAATGGCCGGGCGACGATCACTTTGAAGCTTATAAAGGCCGGCAAAACGTGGCAGATTTACAGCTTCTTCATCAGTTCCAATGCATTTCTGCCGGCGTTGCCCCCCACAACTACCGCACCCAAATAGTCGAAGGCACTCGGGCGAATGGTGTGACAAGACTTTTCAGATGAGGCGCGTGATGTTTCGGCGTCGGCCGCCATTTTTGATATTTCACGACGCGGCAAGCCGAATCACGTCTTGGCGCTGATGGTAAGCACTGCGGATTTATACGCTGCGGCTTCTTCCGGGGTAATCTGATGGCGACGGGTTCGTTCCGGAGGCGGCAGGTGGGGCCGCCGGTCAGGAGCGTCAGGGCCGTCGTGGCGTTTGATCACTTCATAATATTGATTGCGCTGCGCGGGTATCCACCCCGCATCGCGGATAATCCTGCAAATCATCTCTTCGGAAAGACAGTAGGTGGTTCCGGCGGAACTCACCACATTTTCCTCCATCATCACGCTGCCCATGTCGTTGGCCCCGAAAAAGAGTGCAAGCTGGCCAATTTTTGGCCCCATCGTCACCCAACTGCTCTGGAGGTTGCGGAAATTATCCAGATACAGCCGGGCCAGTGCCAGCATTCGTAGATATTCATTCGCGTCCGCCAGTCTTACCGTCCTGCCGTTGTCGAACTCAAATGGCTTGCCGTCCGAGGGATTCCATTTTCGCTTTTTATCCAGCGGTGTATTTTCGCTCTGGTAGGGCCAATGAATAAACGCGGTGTAATGCGCCGGTGCATGGGTCAAAGCCCAGTCCTGCCTCTCGCGCAGGCGGTGCAGATGGTCCAGCCGGTCCGAGATATCTTCGATGTGGCCGATCAGCATCGTGGCACTGGTATACATGCCGAGTTTGTGAGCCTCCGACATGACATCCAGCCACTCCTCGCCGGTGCATTTGCCCGGTCCGATACGGCTGCGCACACGCTCGGAGAATATTTCTCCGCCGCCGCCGGGAATGGTTGCCAGCCCGCAGGCCTGAAACCGCCGCAGAATCTCAGCGATCGGCATATTGAAGAATCGTGAAAATTCAACAAATTCTGGTGGGCTGAATGCATGAATGTGAATCGATGGAAACTTCTCGCGGATCGTTTGCAGCAGATTCTCGTAGTAGGTGATCGGCAGGGCCGGGTTCATCCCCCCCTGCATCAAAATCTGCGTACCGCCGATGGCAAGAAGTTCGCGTATCTTGGCGCTGATCGCCTCACTGTCCAATGTATAAGCATCCGGAGCGGCCGGATCATTACGCTTAAACGCGCAGAATGTGCATCGGGCCGTGCAGATATTGGTGTAGTTGATGTTGCGGTCAATCACGTAGGTGCGGTAATCGGTGGGGCATAGCCGCTCGGTCATGGCAGCGGCATATTGCCCGAGTTGTGCCAGCGGGGTGTTCTCGTAGAGTTCCAGAAACTGGTCGTCCGTCAATCGCGCACGCCCGTCGATGACATCAGCGATGCGAAAGGTCGGTTCATAGAGCGGTGTGCTCTTCAGCGGTGGAATAAGGTTCATTTCAATTGCAGACATCTTATGTCTCTCCGAATACCCGGTGCCCCGAAAATTCAGCAGCCGGACGCTTCATCATCGAGCCGCCGATCTACCGCGGCAGCTGTTTAAATGGTAGGGCACGGACGGCCGATTTCAAACTGTCTCCTGCCCGAACCGCCAAAGGGTATAATGGCGATGAAACGGGCTGCAGCCTGTGTGGGCTTTATCGCAGTGTGATCCAGGCGTGGGTCCCGGCCGTAGTGAAACTGACTCAGGTGCGGTTTCAAGACTCGTACAGGAAACGAGTGCAAACTCAGCGGCTGAGCCCGTGAGCCTGACGGTAGAGAGTCATGGTTGGTTAAGGGACGATAGTTTATGGCCGAAAATACGACTTCCAATCCGAAAGATGCAGTCAAAAAACCTCGCCGCCGGAAATGGTTGATCGTGACGGGAGTCATTTTAGCCCTGATTGTCCTCCTGGTGGCGATTGCACCAAGCTTACTCTGTACCGGACCGGGGCTGCGATTCATTGTGGGCCAGGTCAACAGTCGAATTGCGGGCAAGGTTAAAATCGGTAGCCTTTCAATCGGCTGGTTCAGTCCGTTAAAGATCAATCATCTCACGGTGATGGATCCGGAGGGTTCGGCCGTCGTTAAAAACGCCGCCGTCCATACCCAACTGTCGCTGGTGGGATTGATTTCCAATTGGCATCACCTCGGTAAGATCGATATCCCGATTTCCAGTCTTCATCTTGCGACCGTCAACGGAAAACTGAATCTGCTTCAAGCGATTGCGTCGTCCGCGCCCGCCGCTGCCTCCAAACCGTCGTCCAAGGTAACGCCGGCTGCCAAGACGCCAACGGCCCCCTCCGCGGCTTCATCCACCTCTGTGCCGGCACTCTCGGGGAGTATCGATCTCACCGTAAAACGCCTGACTTGGATAACCCCCGGGGAACCACCGCTGCGGGCCACCGGTCTCCATTTTGCTGCAGCCTTTAATACGCGCAGTCTGAAACCCTCCGAGGCGACTTTTTCTGTTGCGGCCGGCCTCGGCAGTGCCGCCCCGGCGAAAATCTTCTTGAAATTACAAGCCGCCGCGTTTGGACCTCAGGGACTGTTACCTTGGGAAAAAATGACCGGCACGATGACCGTAAAAACGCAGGGATTGGAACTCGCATGCCTTAATCCGCTGCTGGCCGGCGGGGGCATGCATCTGCATTCTTCCGGAATATTATCCCTCGATGCGCAGGCGGATATGAAATCGCATGCTGACGTCGGAATAAAAATGTCTCTCCGGGCCGATCATGTCCATTTAGGTGGCGCCGCGCTGAAAGGGGATCATCCCGATTTGGGCCGGGTTGATTTCCGCACTGCCGCATCGGTCGATTACGCCGGGGTATCCCCACGTTATCAGGTGAGCCAACTCAGTATCGCCAGTTCAAATTTGGGATCGGTCTCGGTGACCGGATCAGGTTCCGTTCAGACGCTTCTGGCTATGATCCACAACCACTATCGGCAGCCGATCGGCAAGGCTCAATTGGCAATCAAACTGCAGTCCGTTATTTCCCATGTATTGGAGCAGTTTCCCCATCTGCTGCGAACACCATCCGGCGCAAAATTTGTTGGCGGCGGTCTGGCATTCTCGGTCGCCTTGGCCGCCGGAGATGGGCACCGGCCGGGCGCGAAGAGCGGATCGTCGCAGACGCCTCTCCTACCGCCGGTTTCTTTCGATCTTAAGTCTCGGCTTTCAACATTGAAGTGGACGCTTCCATCACACGAAAATGCCAGATTGGCCTATGGCGATCTGAACATCAGGGGGGCCACCACCGGTGGACCGGTTACCATCGCCCTCAATGCATTTGCAGGTGGGGGAGCAGAAAAGCCGTCGACGGTTACCCTCGATGGCACCATTTCTCCGTTCGCCCATCAACATCTCAAGGCTCTTCCCGCGATGACCGGCCAGTTGACGCTGAACATGTCGCATGTCTACCTCTCCTATCTGAAGCGATTTAATCTGCCGGTGCACATGGACGGCACCCTGCACGGGCACCTCGCGGTGGTCAGCCATGCGCCACATCAGGGGCGCATCAGCGGACAGATGCAGATTGACGCTTTGACACTTGGCGGGGCGCTCCTGCACGGTGATCATCCGGTGCTCGGAAATCTGGCCATTCCGGTCGATATGGTGTGGGATGCCGAACATCTCAACATCGAACAGCTTGCCATGCAATGTCCGGTATTTAATATTTCTGCATCCGGTGCGGTGAACCTCAACCGTCTTTCGGCCCTGCGTTCGACCGACGGAAATTGGGGCGGCACCGGTCTGGCGGTGACGTCAACCATCAATACCGCACTTTTCACCGATGACTTCCGCCATACGCTGCGACTCAACCATCTTCCGCTCAAGGTCAAATCCGGTCGGGCTGTGGTGCAACTTCATCTTCGCAGCCGGAGCACCACTTCCGCTTTGGCCCTCGACTTGAGCCTCTCTCCGCAGGTGTGTCGCTGGAAAGAAATTCCCGCGTCCATCTACCCGATGATCATGAACGCCGCCGCCACGAGACAGGCGGGGCGCTGGACGTTGACTCGATGCAGCGTTTCGCAGAGCGAACCAAAATCCACGTCCGCTGTCTTGCGGTTATCTGTACTGAGCGCCCGCGGTGCCAAACATATCAGTTATTCGCTCGCATCGGACTGCAACCTGGGACTGCTGAAACAGGAATTATCGCCATTCGTGGAATTGGACGGCAAGTCCATCACTGGCCGACTTTCCATTGCCGGTGCGCTGAGCAATGTGCTCACCTCGAAGCCCGCCGTTGATATTAAATTGCAATTGCAGCATCTGGTTTATCTCTCGGAGGCCAAAGCGTCACCTGTCCGTATCAGCACCATCACGTTACCTCTTAAGGCGGATCTGGTGCTCACAAAAGGCTCGCTTGCATCCGCCCAGGTTTCCATGGGCTTGAATTCACCGCAACTTCTCGATGTGCAGGCCGACGCCGCCGTTACCCCCAAGCCTCTCTCCGTCCGGCATCTTCATATGACGCTGGCCATGATAAACCTCAAGAAGCTCTGGGATCTTGTCCAAACCGTCAGTCCCTCAACACCCGCGTACAAGCTAGCGGGATATATTAAAAACTCACCCATCGATCTCAATTATTCGTCTGGCCGGCTTGAGGTGACGAATGCGGCCCTGCATCTGAGCGACATCTCCATGCAGGGGGATGTCAAAAACGCGCCACCCTTCACCGAACCGAAACTCGATCTGCTTCTGGCCGCCGATATCCATACCGGAAAAGTCCGCTCGGTGACGCTATCGAATATGTCTCTGAAATCAGGTGACGAACTTCTGTCGGTCACCATCGACAAACCGGTGATGATGAATCTCGTCGGCAGTTCACCGCAGATCGCCGCCCCATCGATAAAAATCGCAGCAGATCTGGCCCGATTGCAGAATCTGCTCATCAACCTTGGTAAACTGCCGGTCGGGGCAAAACTCGCCGGGCAGTTGGCGTTGGATGCCGATGCCCTCGGAAACGGCAAGATCATTTCTACTGCGCTTGACGCTCACGTGAATGGATATCAGATTGCAATGCCCGGGGCGAAAGCGGTGCTGCCGCCGACGAATCTGCTGGCAAGTTTGGCCGGCAAGGCAGATCTGACCCAAAAAATCTTCACCGTTACGAATACCTGCCGCATTGGGGAAGCTGGAGGCAAAAAAGCCGACAGTAATCTGCTCACCATTGAACGGGATTCGGTTCTCGCCTGGGGGCCGGGTGGAGTGGAAAAAATTCACGGCACGCTGCACTATGATCTTGCCGGCGCGATCGCGCTCCTCAAGCCATTCCTGCCGCCGACCTTCTCGGCGACGGGCAGTGGAAGCATGCCGTTGGCCGTCACGGGTCCGCTTACATCCGCGCCGGGCCTTTTGGTTGCCCGCAAGTTGAGCATTACTCCAACCGCTCTGGCGTTCAAAGAACTCAGCTATGATGGCACGCACTTGGGCCCCGGATCGCTCGGATTTTCAGAATCGGCAGGCCGCATCCAGATTACGCCGGCAGCTATCCCGGCCAATCATGGGACGGTGAATCTTGGCGGATATATTGATCTAAATGGGGCAACCCCCACCTACGTGCTGACATCTCCGCTGCAGGTTGCCAGCAAAGTGCAGATCAATGCGCCGATGGGGGCGAGCATCCTGAAGTTTCTCCCGCTGACCTGGGGCAATAAGGGGCAACCGGCGCTGGTGAATGTGCAGGGAATTCTGAATATGTCACTCCAGTCGGCTGATATTCCCCTTTCTTCGGTTGCCATGAAAAAGTCGGGTACGGCCATCGGGACCGTGAGCATTACGCATCTGACCACCAACGCCCCATTTGTCGGGCAGATTTCCGCATTGTCCGGTCCGTTGGGCGGCAACATCAGTATCGCGGACAGCGGCATCCGTCCGACACAATTCGTTCTCAAGAACGGACGCGTGAGCTACAAAGATATGAAATTGGTGCTGGCATCGTTCGGCCTCGACCTGAGCGGCTGGGTGGGGTTGAACAATCAGATGAATGTCGATATGAACATCACCGGTGGGGGCCTCACACTGCCGATCCCCCTAAAACTCGCCGGCACCACCGCATCGCCGCAAATCAAGCTCACCAGCCATCCACTCAAGAGCATCGGCAAGGGGATTAAGGGGCAGGTGAAGGGGCTCCTGCACGGCCTCTTCGGACAATGAGGATTAAATTTCAGCCGAACCGGGGCAGTCTGCTTCATGTTGACCTGGCGCGGCGATCGCTATTGCTCGCGACAAAACCACCGTTGCTTCTGAATCTCCAAAGCAACATTCCCTGACCATCGGGCGCATCGTTCGGTGCCTGGGCTCATCTTTTATCTCGGCGGCACCGCGGTCCAAATTCCCTTTATCCGGAATTCAGCCTGTGTATACTCCCGTATAAAAGGAAAGTGCGGTGGCGCAGTCATGTGAAAATTGTGGTATCGATCAGCATGTCGGCGAATTGGATATCCGGTCGGCGGCGTACTGTTTTCGGTGCGGTTGCCTGCTCGACGCGGTCGAACCCATGGACCTCAATCTCGGTCTCTCGTGGATGATTGCCGAGTTTATCCTCCTTTTTCCCGCCAATCTGCTACCCCTCATGCAGGCAACCCTCGGCCCTGAGTCGCGAGAGAATTACATCAGTAACGGCGTTACCGCTCTCTGGCAGGGCCATTGGCCGCTCTTAGCCGTCATGTTTGCGGCCTTCGCAATCGTGTTCCCCTTCCTGCGGGCGGGGATGATGATCGTCGTGCTGGGTGCGGTGCGGTTGAACAAGCGGCCGAAGTGGTTGGGTTATCTTTATCGAAGGGCCCAGGATATCGAACTCTGGGCCATGTCGGATGTGCTCGTACTGGCAGGGTTTGTCGTCTTCATGCGCACCGAGGTTCAATTGCAGGGGCGGATTCAATGGGGTGGCTGGTGTCTCATCATGGCCGCGGCACTACAGATTCTCAGCCCATGGTGCCTGTCGTCTCACCGTATCTGGAGGGCGATTCGGCCTGACGAGCACCGGGCTCAACCGGGGCCGACAATCAGTTGTGAGGCGTGTGCTTTAGTCCTGCCGCAACGATATCTCGGCCATCGCTGCCCGCGATGCTGGAAACGCCTGAGGGAGCGCAAACTGAATTCAATGACGCGGACCGGCGCCCTCGTGGCCGCCGGGTACGTCCTCTACTTTCCTGCCTATTACTACGCCATGAGCTATACGCTCCAGCCCGGTGGCATCAAGCTCCACTCGATCATCGACGGCGTGAAAGAACTCATCGCCGCTGGATTCTGGGAACTCGCTGTCATTATTATCATCACCAGCATTCTGATCCCGCTGCTCAAGCTCGTCGGCCTCACGTGGATGTTATTTCGTGTTCGGCATCCAACCGCCAAGCATCTGGTCTTCCGCACCCGGCTCTACCACGTCATCCATCGGATGGGGCGATGGTCAAACGTCGATCCGTTTAGGGCCAGTGCAAAAATAACTCCGTGTTTTTTAACAGCGAGTCGTGTATACTCGAAGGTGTCAATGGATTGACGAGGAGTATAACAAGATGCAGGAAGCGTCTATTCATCGTTGCCGATGTTCCGTT
>JAKAVA010000118.1 GCA_021827645.1 Planctomycetota bacterium | reverse complement strand
GTCAATTAAAAAAAGAGGGTAGGTCTTCACCACAGGGGTTTTACAGGCCAAAACCGCATTATCGTGCAACCAAGGCCAAAAAAATCTTAAAAATTCCGGAAATCAGACACAAAGTGCGAAAGTCGGGTTAACAGTTGAGCGAATAATAATTTCCGATAACAAAAAAAACCGCCGACACATTCAAACGCATCGGCGGTTCGTTTTTCAAGCCCGCGAACCCAAAATTGGCCCGCGCGGTTGCCTCTTACTTCAGGCTCGCCAGTACCGTTTCCTTCACGTTATTTGGCACTTGAGCGTAGCTGTGCGGTTCCATCGTGTAGCTCGCACGGCCTTGCGTGAGCGACCGCAGATCGGTGGCGTAACCGAACATGCTCGCCAGCGGTACCGTTGCGTCGATCACCTGCGTAATGCCGCGATTTTCGGTATTTTCAATCATGGCGCGGCGGCTGCTCAAATCACCCTGTACCGGGCCGGCGAACTCAATGGGTGTCGTTACCTGCAGCTTCATGATCGGCTCAAGCAGAACAGGGCCAGCTTTCTTGGCCGCGGCCTGCATAGCCAAGATACCGGCCTGTTCAAAGGCGATCTGCGACGAGTCAACATCATGGTAACTGCCGTCAAATAGCGACACCTTCATGTTCAACATGGGGAAGCCCCCCAGCACGCCCGATTTGGCGGCCTGTCGAACACCATGTTCCACCGACGGAATATATTCCCGCGGTATCGCTCCACCCTTAATTTCGTTAACAAACAGCAGCGTGTCTTCCGAATCGTCTCCTTCCACCGGGGTGTAAGGCTCAAGTTTGATCCAGCAATCGCCATATTGCCCGCGACCACCGGATTGCTTCACGTGTTTGCCCTGCGCCTCGGCCAGCTTGGTGATGGTTTCTTTGTAGGCCACCTTCGGCTTGCCAACCATGACATCGACCTTCATATCGCGTTTGAGCTTGTTGGCAATGATTTCCAAGTGGAGTTCACCCATGCCGTGGATGATGGTCTGTCCGGTTTCGGGGTCGAAGTTGCTTCGGAATGTGGGGTCTTCCCGGCGCAGGACGGTCAGCGCTTCGCCCAGCTTGTTCTTGTCGTTGGCGCTCTTGGGCTCAATCGACATGCTGATAACCGGTTCGGGGAATTCCATCTTTTCCAGAATGATTGGATGATCCGGATCGCAAACTGTGTCGCCGGTGAGACCGTATTTGAAGCCGACAATCCCGACAATATCGCCCGCTTCGGCGTAGTCGCGCTGGTGCCGCTCCGCCGCGTGCATTTCCCAGATACGTGAAGCGATTTCACGCTTATCACGGGTGGAATTGATGATGCGGGCACCCGACTCCAGTTTGCCGGAGTAGATGCGCAGGTAGCTCAAATCGCCATGCTGATCGCTCACGATCTTGAACACGATGCCGCAGAACGGCTCGTTGATGTCCGAGTGACGGATGATTTCCTTATTTTTATCGCGCGGGTCGTGCCCGACGATCGCGGGCTTATCCAATGGGCTCGGCAAATAATAAACCACGGCGTTGAGCAGGAGTTGAATGCCCTTGTACTTGAGGGCCGATCCGCAAAGCACCGGATTGATGGCACTGGCACAGGTCCCTTTCCGCAGCGCCGCCTTGATTTCGTCATTGGTTATCGGCTGTTCGGAGAGATATTTCTCCATCAGCGCATCATCGCATTCCGCAGCCTTTTCAATCATATAGGCACGTGCCTGATCCGCCTTGGCGGTGTGATCGGCCGGGATCGGGATTTCACCCCAGTTGCGTCCCTTCGACTCCTCATCCCAGCTATACGCCTTCATTTCCAGGAGATCGATGACGCCGCCGAAAGTTTCCGCCGCGCCAATCGGAATCTGAATCGGTACTGGATGGGCACCGAGGCGATCCTTGATTGTTCGCACGCAGAATTCGAAATCGGCTCCGACCTTGTCCATCTTATTGATAAAGCAGAGGCGTGGAACTTTATATTTGGTGGCCTGACGCCATACGGTTTCTGACTGGGCCTCTACGCCTTCGCGACCGTCGAACACCGCCACCGCACCGTCCAGCACACGCAGCGAGCGTTCCACTTCCACGGTGAAGTCCACGTGGCCGGGGGTGTCGATCAGGTTGATGATGTATTCATCGCCATCCGGCTTTCCGCTCAGACGCCAAGGGCAGGTGGTGGCGGCGGCGGTAATGGTGATACCGCGCTGCTGTTCCTCCTCCAGATGGTCCATGACCGCAGTGCCTTCATGCACTTCACCGATTTTGTGAGTCTTGCCGGTGTAAAACAGAATACGTTCGGAAACCGTCGTTTTCCCCGCGTCAATATGGGCCGCAATACCAATGTTACGGAATCGCGATAAATCTCTTGCCATTGATAAAATCCTTCAATAATGCTCTGGCTAAACCGGCGGACGCCCAATGACGCTCGCACCATCTACAATCTTGACTCGATGAAATCGAAATGATGACATCGAGATATTTTCCCGGAGGGTACCGGACCGGAGTGTTGAACACACGCAAGCACCTTGCAGCCCGAGTCGCCGAGAGTACCGTCAGCCGAAAACGCACGAAGTACGCGTCTGCGTTCGCTCGCCTCTCAATGTGCCTTCACGAAACGCCCCGCTGAAAACCGCACCTCAGCTCTGGGGCATCGTCACCGGCACAATCCAAGACCAATAAGTATAACGGAGTTGAGCCGGTCTTGGCAATGACGGCCCAAATGTCAATTTCCCCAATTCTCAGAGGCCGTGGCGGCTGGTACAAAAAAAACGACAAGGCGCCTTCGCCGAGGATTGCGCGGCCGCCAAGGGGGGAAATTGAAGGCCGCCGCCGGTGGGCTGGTGCCGCTTCGAACGCACCCTTTTGCCCCAATCTTATTTGCGCTCCTGATCCCCTGTTCTAATATCCCCTGCCCGATTCCCGGTTCGCAAGGGCGCCGGTCAGCCCCGAGAGGATTTTTCCATTAACTTCCCGCTCCGACTGAAACTGCGAATGCCCGGCATTGGTTATCAGGCTCCGACGTAGGCCAAGCGTGGCTAACGGGACGCACTCCTGAGATGAGCCGCGTGAAATGGCGAGGAAATTTTTACGGTCGGCCACGGTGAACCGTCCATTGCCTTCGACCAGATCAAGGGATTTTTGATAAATCTCGAGTTTTTCAAACACGAATGGCAACGCAACGATGTCCATTCAATTTGATTTGATCGGGTGGCCGCAGGAGGGATTCTCCGCTCCGGCGGCAGCCGCTCTTTTGTCTCATCATTTTGCTCTACTATCGACTCTCTCAAAACTTCTGCTCTATTTTTTCGGCTTTGCCGAAAAAATCGGGGCGACAGGATTTGAACCTGCGACTTCCTGGTCCCAAACCAGGCGCTCTAGCCAGGCTGAGCTACGCCCCGTGATGATCTTATATTAACATAATTCCCCGCTTTCATACAGCATCAGGGTGCATGGTGCATTGTCGGGGGCCGGCGAGCCGGCTACGTCGGCAGAGAGGGGAAAGTAGAGAGTTGACAGCAGAGCTGCAAACATCATGCTGCCGCACGATGAGATTAACCATTTTTACCGCCGAGGTCGCCCGTCCTCTGTGTTCCTCAGTTTCCTCGGCGGTTAAACCGGTTTTTTCTCCTGCGGTAAGGAAAGCCTTTCGGCAGTGTGGCCGATCCGAACCCGCGGCTACTTGGGCGATCATCAACATCCGCTATACTCCGTAGGCGGCTTTTGGGCATAGCCGCCCCTGGAAATCCGCTCTGCGGAATAACAGGGATTGAGTCTGCACAGGACGACCACCATGAACACCAACACTCAAGCTCCCGCCGCACCTGCGCCGATGTCCGCCCGCGTAACCTTTGCGAAACATTGGCCGCTGTATATCTATGAAGGTGTGCTGCTCGGCTGCTTTATGATTTCCGCGTGCGGATTTACCGTTCTCTTTGAATATCCCGGCGCCCCGGGTTTCGCGGCCATCCATTCCACCTTTATCCGCCGGGCGCTGATCGGCGTTGCCATGGGCGCGACTGCCGTGGGATTGATTTATTCTCCCATCGGCAAAAAGTCGGGTGCCCACATGAACCCGGCGTTCACGCTCAGTTTTCTCTGGCTGGAAAAAATCGCTCCATGGGATGCGGTTTTTTATATTGTCGGCCAATTTATCGGCGGCACACTCGGCGTTATTTTTTCGCGGCTGGTCTTCGGTCCGCCCATCGCCGCCCCGCAGGTGCGCTGGATCGTCACCGTTCCCGGGCCCGCCGGCATCGCCGCCGCGTGGCTGGGAGAATTTATCATTTCGGCCGTTCTGATGGGGACCGTGCTGCTGGTGAACCGCAGCCGAAATCTCGGCCGCTTTACCGGCATCTTCGCCGGTGTGCTGATATTTTTATTTGTCACCTTTGAGGCGCCCTATTCCGGTTTCAGCATGAACCCGGCAAGGACATTCGCCTCCGCTCTGCCCGCCGGTATCTGGACACAATGGTGGATTTACTTCACGGCCCCGTTCATCGGTATGTTCAGTGCGATTGAATTTTTTGCATTGGTCGGCCGCGAACGCGACATCCTTTGTCCCCGGCTCAACCATTCTCACCACAGTAACGAAATACTGCGCTGCCAATGTGCGGCAGGCGTTCTGCGCACGGCAACCAAAGCTGCTTTTATGGAGACCTCAGCATGACAACCCAGAACGACTATGACGTGATTATCATCGGTTCCGGCGCGGGCGGCGGCACGCTGGCCCATCGGCTTGCCGGATCAGGAAAGAAGATTTTAATTCTTGAACGGGGCGGCTGGCTTCCCCGCGAGAAACAGAATTGGGATGCCGAGGCCGTATTTGTTGAAAACCGATACGTTTCGAAGGATTCATGGTACGACGAAAGCGGCAAGGCATTCCAACCGGGCGTGCACTATTTTGTCGGCGGTGCAACGAAGATGTTCGGCGCGGCGCTGTTTCGTCTTCGGAAAGAAGATTTCGGCGAATTGAAACACCACGATGGCATTTCACCGGCCTGGCCCATCGGTTACGACGAACTGGAGCCTTATTACCTGCAGGCGGAAAATCTTTATCAGGTGCACGGACAGCGCGGCGAAGACCCAACCGAACCGCCTGCCAGCGGCCCGTACCCATTTCCTCCCGTTTCGCACGAGCCGCGGATTGAAAAATTGGCTGCCGAACTTACGCGCATGGGGTATCACCCCTTCCACGCGCCGACGGGCATTATGCTCAACGAAGCACAGCGTCACCTGAGCCGCTGCATCCGGTGCGACAGTTGCGACGGGTTCCCGTGTCTGGTGCATGCCAAGTCGGATGCCGAATCGATTTGCGTCCGGCCGATCCTGGAAAATAAAAATGTAACGCTCGTCACCATGGCCCATGTGAAGCAACTGGTGACAGACCCCTCCGGCCGCCGCGTGACGCAGGTGCTCGCGGATGTGAACGGCAAGCCGGAGAGTTTTTCAGGGCAAATCGTGGTCGTTTCCGCCGGTGCGGCCAATTCGGCCCGGCTGCTGCTGCTTTCCGCCAACGATAAACATCCACGCGGGCTGGCGAACAGCTCCGATATGGTCGGACGGCATTACATGTTTCATAATTCTGCCGCGGTGGTGGCGCTTTCCAAGGAGCCGAATCACACGCGGTTTCAGAAAACACTCTCCATCAACGACTTTTACTTCAAGGCGGATGATTATGATTACCCACTGGGCAATATCCAGATGATCGGCAAATCGCAGGGGCCGATGTTCAAGGGTGATGCGCCAAAATTCGCCCCCGGTTTCACGCTGGAACAGATGGCTCTGCATGCAGTGGACTTCTGGCTGACAACGGAAGATCTTCCCGATCCGAATAATCGTATCACCGTGCGGCAAGATGGCAGCATTCAACTCTCCTACACGTTTAACAATCAGGAATCGTTCAAGCGGCTGCGGGCCAAACTTCAGAGTGTGCTCGAACATGTGCAGATGCATCCGCACCTGATCCCCAACAATCTGTATCTTGGAAAGACCATTCCGATTGCCGGTGTCGGCCATCAGGCGGGAACATGCCGTTTTGGAAAAGACCCCAAAACATCCGTGCTTGACACCTTCTGCAAGGCGCATGATCTGGATAATCTCTATGTGGTGGATACCAGCTTTTTCCCCAGTATCGGAGCGGTGAATCCATCCCTGACCGCCATGGCCAACGCCCTGCGCGTGGGAGATCATCTCATCGAGCGGATGAAATAAACCGTTGCGGGATCGTGATGCCGGCGGTGCGGAGGGTGGTGCGAAGGCGGTGTGAGAGCATTGCGAGGGCGGTTGCTGCGCGTTGATTTTTCATCATCGATGGATCGGCGTGATCAAAAACGCTGGAGCGCAACTCTGGGGCGCAACTAAAAGCCCGTCATATTTCAGACGGGCTCTGAGCTTGAACTGAAGAAGTGGATCATCGACGATCCGGCCGCAGTGTTACCTGCGCTTTGCTGCTGACTTCTTCGTGCTTTTCTTGGCCGATTTCTTCGTGCTCTTTTTGGCGGCCGGCTTTTTCTTCGTTGGCATCATGTATCACCCCCTTTCGATGGTAGATAAGCCAATATTGAAAGTTATCGGCGAGTTGAAGTTAAATTCATCAGATATTTGCAAAACTTTTGCGGAATTTTTTTGTTGTGTGGTCTGCGCGTCATTCCGATTCGCGCCGTTGCGAAGGATTTTCTTCCGGCATCAGGACTGGATATCGATTGCAAAACCGCCTGTGGATCGGGCTATTCGCTCGATTGAATACCGATGCTCCTCGATCGCAGCGCGGTACGCGGCCAGAGATTTTGCATCGCGGCGTGCGAAAAGTTTTTCACCTGTCTCAATATCCATAAACTGATTGGACACCGCGAGCGCGGGATTAAGCTCCATCGATGACAGCACGCGGATCAGATTCACCTGCCGATGAAAACCCGGCGGCAAGTCCGGCACAGCGGGAAGCAGATCACTGATGACGGTGATGAGGGCTGATCTGGCCGCAGCCGCTGCGCAGAGGCGAAGCTCCCGCTGGAGTTGGCAGATTCCGCCGGGCGTTATTTTTCGGATGGTGCTGATCAGTTCGATCAGATCGCGCGGGTGCTGCATTTTTTTCACGCCTCGCATCGGCGTCTGCAACTCTCCCGCCGCGACTCTCAAGCCGAAGTGCTCTCCGCGCCTCAGGCTGCACATCGCCGCATCCATGGCCGTCCAGCATGCGGTGCTCCATTTGGTCGGGCTTCCCAACATCATGCTTTTGGATGCGTCAAGAAGAATAAGATGTGTGTTTTCGTCGGAAGCCTCAAAGAGGCGGATGATTGGCTGATCAAGCCGTGCCAGCGCGGGCCAATCGAGATGCCGCGTGTCATCACCCGGTGCATAAGGGCGGAAGTCCGCCATGTCGTACCCATGGCTGAGCCGTCGCCGATGTGATCGGCCGCCCATAAATGCTGAAGCCGCCGAGCGCAGGGGCTGGGCCGACCGAAGAAGCCGTTTGAGAATGTCTGCGGGTGAAAGCGTTGAAAATTCCGGCCGCGTTTCCCGAAAAATCTGCATGTCGGCCCCGTCACGCCACGTCGGCAAGTAAAAGCGTAGATTCATAACGGCGATAGACCTCGTGCCGCAATCGGGCATGTTCGGGCGAGATCAGATGCGGATCGGCAAGGATGACGGCGGCGGCGTCGCGCCGGGTCATCTGGAGAAACGGAATTTCCATCAGAAAATCGGGGAATAAAAATTCCGGCATGCCGCTCTGCCGCGTTCCGACCATCTGCCCCATCCCCCGCAGTCGCAAGTCCTCCTCCGCCACGCGAAAACCACTGGCGTTTTTAACCATGGCGCTGAGCCGGGCCTGCGCCTCGTCAGAATCATCATCGCTGCAGAGGATGCAGAGCGATTTAAGATTGGATCGACCGATCCTTCCGCGCAATTGATGCAGTTGAGCCAAACCGAAACGCTCCGCCTGACGGATCAGCATCAGCGTGGCGTTGGGCACATCGACGCCCACTTCAATGATGGTGGTGGATACCAGCACGTCAATTTCGCCGGCTCGGAATCGCTCCATCGTCTGCCGCCGCTCTTCGGCTGTTAATCGTGAATGCAGTGGCTGCATGCGCACATCTGCCGGAAGATGCGCCGCCATATCCGTCAACACCGCATTGACGTTATCGAGTTCCTTCACACCCTCCTCAATCGCCGGGGCGACCACATACGCCTGACGGCCCGCGCGAAGCTGCTGCTCCATGTATTGATACACTTCCGGCAGTTGCCGACTGGTAATTTTGCGGGTGGCGATGGGGCATCGGCCGGGCGGGAGACCGTCAATGATTGAAACATCCAGATCGCCGAAATAGGTCATCGCAAGCGTGCGGGGGATTGGCGTAGCTGTCATCACCAGCGTGTGAACATTGGCCTGACGATGGCGGAGCATGGCCCGCTGCTCAACGCCGAACTTATGCTGTTCATCCACCACCAGCAGGGCCAGATGCCGGAATTCAACCGGGTCGCCCAGCAACGAATGCGTGCCGACGATCATGTGCAGCTCGCCGGAGGCCAGACGGGTCAAAATGTCCGTTCGTTTCGCGGCCGAAGTTCCGGCGGTAAGCAGTTCCATCTGCACACGACTTTTCGCCAGAAGATTGCTGATGGAATAGAAATGCTGTTCAGCAAGAATCTCGGTCGGCGCCAGCAGGGCCGCCTGCTTTCCCGCTGCGACCGCCATGAGCATCGCGTACAGTGCCACCACGGTCTTTCCGCTCCCCACATCCCCCTGCAGCAGACGATTCATGGGTTCCTGGCGGGCCAGGTCCGTTCGCAACTCCGCAATCACCCGGTTCTGCGCCGCCGTGAGTTCAAATGGAATCAGCGCCCGGATCCTCTCATCCACCCGATCATCGGTACGCAAGCGCTCCGCCGTGACCGAATGCTTCTGATGATAGCGGCGAATTTCAAGCGCCAGCTGAAATAAAATAATTTCGTGATAGGCAATCGTCCGCTGCGCCCGGGTGATATCCGCGGTTGTCGAAGGTTTATGCAGTTGCCGATAAGCCTGCCGCAGAGGCATCAGATGTCGCTCCGTCAGATACGCCTCGCTGAACCACTCCACGACATCGGCGAGACATTCATCCAGATGCCGGGCGACAAGATCGGCAATAAAGCGTTTGGAAACATCGGCTGAAGCGGGGTAGACAGGCTCAATCGCATCGCTGCGTGGCGCCATTTCCAGTTTATCAACAACTTTAATATCCGGCTGAACCAGTTGCAGCCGCCCTTTGTACAAGCCCGCCTTGCCGGCGGCCTGCAGCAGAGTTTCCGGTTTGATTTTTTCGGCCAGATCGCGGCGGTTGAACCATGTCAGCACACATCGACCGGTGCGATCTTCCAGCAGCACCTCAAAACGCATCGGCCGCCGTCGGTGGAGCCGGGTCTGAATCACCATTCCGGCAACGCTTACCCGCTGCCCCGGCTTGATCTGATCGATCGAAAGACCGTTTTGAAACTCTTCATAGCGGCGCGGCAGCCAGTTAAGCAGGTCCAGCGTGGTATGAATCCCAAGCTGCGCCAATTGCGCCCGGCGATGCGATGTTAAACCTGCAAATGTCAGCGGTCGCCCGCCGTCAGATGGAGCCGCGTCCGCTGGAATTTGTGTCGCCGGTTCCTGCATCATCCGTCAACATACCACCAGTGCGTTCTCACGCCTACGGCACGCCGCCCGGCGGTCGTTGGCAGAGCGGGGAAAATAGAGAGTAGTGAGTGGAGCAAATGTTAGCCGATGGATTTAACCCGTCGGTGGCCACCGTCGTGGATAGCTGCCAACCGCAGGGGAAGAGGGAGAGAAACCGATTTAACCGCAGGGGACTCAGAGGTTCGCAGAGGATGGGGTTGCTGGGGCCGTAAGCCGGTAGCCGCGACCATAACGGCCTCAAAATGGTGTTCTTGCTGAAATCATAACGCGCTGAGGCGGTGCGCGGAAGTTGCCGCCGGATTGCCCCCATTCACAACATTCGACAGTAGCCTTGGAGTGCTCACGTGTCACCCCGCCGAATATCGGCCGGGCTTCGGACCGTGGTGCTGCCTCCCATGTCCATCGTTGCTCGCGTTGGGGCAAATGCTGGTACCGGATGGCCGCTCTGGGTGGCAGCCCAGTAGAGATCAGCAACGGGCACGCCCATCGCATGGATGCCGAAGAGTTATTCCGTGATGCGAAGAACAAGTTCAATGGATGGAGCCTGCGGCCTACCCGCATCACCCGTGCCGATCGACTGGACCGGCTGCTGTTGATCCTGGCCTTGGCCTACGTTCCGCTGTGCGGACTGGGCCTGCTGGCGCGGCGTTGGTGTCGCCCGATTTTCTTGGCGGCGTCGTCCAAAGCCGACAGCAGCGTGTTCACGATCGGCCGCACCGCGCTGGAGGAGCTTCGATGAACCGCCGTGGTAGCTTTTCACGAACTCGCCGATGCAGGCTTCGACGCCGTGCGGAAATTCACTACCTTTACTCTGGAGGTGCCAGCATGATGGGGGGTATGGGCCAGCGAAGCGGCCTGTTGCCGGTGCAACGTGCCGGCAGTATACTCGCTTGGTAACGGTTAACGGTTATTCGTGATACAAAACGAATCAGCAAAGGGGGCAGAAACATGGGTGATGCAGCGGTGGGCGACGCCCACGGGGCGAGGGAAATAAAAATACTGGTCGCCTCGCCCCCCGGCGAGGCCGACCAGCAGAAATTCGCCCAAGCAATCATCGAAGGATGGAACGCGAAAAGCTCCGGGGATAACGCGGTCCACATAACACCCAAGGCGTGGGTTGTGGACCCTCCCCCCGAACCAGAAGAAATGCTTCTCGGCAGTTTCGGCCGCGAGCTGGTCGATAAATGCGCGATGCTAGTCTTTATCTTCCGGCCTTGGATTGGCACCTCGACCCGCAGCGATAAGGAGAAAAGTGGGCAAGCGGCAAGAAAGCTAAAAGCGATAATATATCCTTCGGAGAAACCCAATGACCAAGAAAAGATCCAAATGTTTTTTTACGGTTCCCTGCTGGGCTTGATCTCCAAGTGTCAAAGGAAAAATCTGGTTTACGAGTATTCCAGCTGCACCGCCTTCGAGAACAGCTTTCGCAATCATCTAGAGGTGGCCATTGGGGGTATCCTTCAGAAGGCCACACATCCTGCCTGGCAGAATCCCGCGTATCCCACACTGACAGATGATGAGAAGTCCCTGTTGGTCGGGGCGTCAAAGGACCCATCTCACCGAATTGAAATACAGCACGACACGAATGCTGGAAGCGTAGCCATGTCAACGAACGGGCAGGTAGTCCATAAATCATCTGGTGCGCCGGACGCAGAGCAATGGAATCAGATAATCAAGTTTCTTTTTCATGAGGGCTTCATTTGCCATTCCCCTACGGGAGACAACATGCTTAGGTCAGGAAACACCCTCCGGGAATACTTTGACCTCACCGATTACGGCGCCCGCTTCGCGGGCAGCCTAGGCTCTGTCTGAAAACAGCGGTTTGAGATAAAGTCGGATCATGGCGAGGTGCAGCATGGCGTGGAAGTGCACCGCCAGTTTTTCGAATCGCATACCAATCCGACGGAGTTCCTTGAGCCAACCGGCGCAGTGCTCAGCCACATGGCGTTGGCGACACGCCCCGCGATCAAATCTGACGGATGGATCACGGCAGGCATGTTCATTGTCCCGATGCGGCATCACCGGTTCTATCCCCTGCGCCCTGAGCCGATCACAAATTGGCGGTGCACTGTAACCTTTGTCGCCGACCCACTTCCGGGGCTTGCGTCGCCGACGATGCCGACGTGAGGCAATGTAGCGGCCCACCATAGACTCCAGCCACGTTGATTCATTAACCTGTCCACCCGTCATTTCGAGAGTGAGCGGCGCTCCCGTGCCGTCAGTAACCAGATGGAACTTCGATCCAAACCCGCCTCGGCTGCGGTCCAAGGCGTAGTCGGGCGGTTCGTCCGGATGGTGGGCGAAACTTTTTTAGAAGCCCCGGCAGCGGCACGCGATGCCCGAACCGACGACCCGTCCACGCACCCTACATCCCAATCAATCAAACCGTTGCGATCCAGCTTCACCTGTAATGCCTCGATTAGGCCCGCAAAAACACCACTCTTCCGCCACTGGCGAAAATAGTGGTAGGCCGTCTGCCAAGGGCCAAAGCGTTTCGGCAGATCACGTCATGCCGCACCGGTCCCCAAAATCCAGAATATGCCGCCGAGCATCAGCCGCGAATCCCTCGCCAGCCGACCCGTGCGGGTTTGGCTCTTAGGTATCAAAGGTTCAATGATCTGCCATTGCTCGTCCGTGAGCGCGTGTCGTTTCACGCAATTGACCTCCATGCCCTCTTGCACACCTTTTCCTATTCCAACCATTTTTCAGACAGAGCCTAGGTTGGGGAAGCCATTGAACGCCATCAGGTACATTCGCAGGTTGGCAGATCATTAGGAAAAATCACTCGAACAGCAGAGGGCCAAACTGCAAACGTTTGCCGCCGCCCAAGGTTGGAACCTGCTGGAGGTTTATGCCGGTGGCGCCATCAGCGGCGGCGGCATGGATCGCCACGGCTTGGCAGCAACGGCCAGCCGGGCCGAATCGGATTACGACGTGCAGGTTATTCTCGCCTGGGGCGCAACCGCCCGGCCCAAAGGCCCCGTCGACGGTACGGCGCTCGAACCCACGCCGCCAAGGCATGACCGTGGTTCCAATGTCGCCTACGATGCGCGGGCGGTGCCTACTGTCGTGGCAGGGCCCCGCAGCTGCCGGTGCGTCATAAGGTGAGCCAAATGGTTGTGAAGCCAGCCGCGGCACGCCCAACCGCCGGTGCCCGGCGACGCGTCGCGGCGTGGTTTGTCCGAGTATGGGCCGACGTAATCAGAGCCGTCCCTACTGCTCGGCGTTACGGGCCAGGCAGGGGACTGGCCCATGCCGCTTTCCACCGGTACCGCGTTCCACGCAATAATTTGAACATGGACGTAGGGCGGCCTGACGGGTTAACGCCCGGCTTGAGCCGTCCTGCGGCGCAGACGACGGCAACATCACCCGAGCCCGGCGGTTCCGGGGCGCGGAATCACGGCCGTGGGGAAACCCGACAGACCGCACGTGGATAGGGCCCAAAGGGCCCTGCGGGGAAAAATGCGTGTGTGGTTCGCGATCCGCCCAGCGACGGGTAAGCCCCCCCCAAGTCAGCGCCGCGCTTCAGGGGCAGTAAGCCAATAACAAATCATCCGAAACGCCGGATGGCGGGCGGCTCCGCGCCAGGCAGGCGTTAGTTATCACGATTGGCCGCTCGGCCGCGCTGCGGCCCGCCAGCTTACGGCGGACCGGCACCCGCCGAGCCCCTCGCTCCACAGGCCGATCCGACCATGTGAAATTTGGGACGCAGCAGCGCAGCCGGCACGGTATACGGCCGCATATTCCGTACCCGCCAAGCATCGGGACGCGTGGCCTGTAGACACCGATTGACGCAGTGTACGCACTGTTGCAACGGTAATCATGCACGGGGGCACGAGGAATGGTTCCGCCTTTATCGTGTTTTCAGGTGAGCTCGAGTAATCAGGATATCCGCATCCGACTCCCTACTGGTGATGTAAATTGTCAAATCCGCGTCGCACTCTCTGTCCACCAACGCCGCTGGCGAGATTAGCTTGGTATGTTTTTCACTACTTTCGCTCGAAACGAAGCACACCTTGTAATCTGCTTCCGACTCGCGGTCCACGATGCACACTTTGGCCATCGACTGTTTCTCCTTAGATATAAGATACCCAGTTAAGGCACGATACCAATATGCCTTGGTATGTCAAGCCGGCGGCTGAATCTGGGCTGGGTATGAGTCAGGCGCCTTACCTGACTCATACCCACTTTCGCGAGGGGAGATTTGGTTGAGATCGCAATAAATTCGAGGTTGGTTCGTAATACTGATAGACAAAGGGCCAGTGTAAAATCAACTCCGTGTTTTTACGGTCCGCTGGCGGAGTTCGTGGTGCGTGGCCGAATGACGTAACTCCATTTCGGACATATGGGGAGGCGTTGAAGGTTCAACGATTTGATCTCAG
>JAKAVA010000041.1 GCA_021827645.1 Planctomycetota bacterium | reverse complement strand
AACTCTATCCCAATACGCCACTGGTCAGCCTGCCGAGTCAATGCAGCATTTATCAGGGCAAGTTTCCGGGTGGTATCAATGCGGAGCACGCCACGTACCGCATCTATTACACCAGAAAAATGGGATTCAAGAGTACACCGCAACTGCTCGGCGTGAAGAAGAATGGACGCTGGGTGGTGATATTTTCTCAAGATGACATTACATCAGGATTACTTGGGACTAATACATGGGGTATTCTTGGATACGCTCCCAAATCGGCTATCAATCTCACGCGTAATGTGCTGTGCTACGCGGCCGCTCATTAGCGCACTGCCCCGTACATAAGTTGACATATCATACGGGCTGCGACGTGCTGGTGTCCTGGCTAATAAACCTGCATCAGCGTTATCGTGTAGTCAAGAACAGAGATTGGAACTGGAGCGGATGGAGTCCCGTGGGGCCACGGCCCAGAAGGTTGCGCTTCGGGCAGGGCCCGCTCCATGCCCCCCGCAATGGATAAGTGCGATCCGTACATAGGTTTCCAGTATCGCCTTAAACCGCGAAAGCGACAATGAGGCGGAGCCACGGCGGGGATGCCCGCAATCGCGTCCGACAATTTCACCACTGCCCGAGGTGGTGCCGGGTGGTAGAATTGGGACGAGGAATATATCGGCGATTCAAGAATGTCATTCCAAGGGTGGCGGCAATGATTTTGTTTTATGTGGACGAAACCGGTAATCGGGCGCCGGTTAGGGCCGGCAGACCTGAGGGGGATCAGCAATGGCTCTACGTGCTCACCGCCGTCAGTCTTTACGAGCACCGTTGGCACGGATTCGAGAAGACCATCAGCCGCACAAAAAGACGGCTGCTGCAGCAAATTAATGACCGGCGCGGCGTCTTATTAGACTTGGCGGGTTGCGAGGTCAAGAGTAATTGGGTACGCGTTGACACGGAGCGAAAAAAAGCACCCATTTCTTTCCGGCTTGGAGCCGGTGGAATTAACGGGCCTCATCGATCAATACTATCGCCAACTTTCTCACCACCACATGCATATCTTGTCCGTCTTGGTCGACAAGCGCTCTTTGCGGAAATGAGCCCAATTAAAAAGCCAGCCCCGGCGGAATCCACCGGAGCTGGCGAAGATTGATGTTCAGCGGGGCGAACCCTATCAAGCCGACCTGCAGCACTGAACTGTTCTTATTTTACCATCTGTCGGCTACTTCGCCAAATACCCATCAGTTGGGGAGAGATAAGGGCTCGGTGCCGTGAACGGCAGTCTGAAACCAGACACACGTAACGTGCAGTTAACACTGCCTGGCGGGCGATGTTTCGAGTGCCGGCCAGCCGGTGGAAGCGTTCAAGGCGATTGCGGGTTTCTGTTGGCATTCCGGCCGGCGAGGTGTTTCAAAATACAGCATAACCACATAAAATACATGGCGTTATACACGAACTAAAAACCACAAATAGCCGCCGTTTCCAGTCGGCATTCGCGCCGAAAGCTTTCGGATGTTGAATCTGCAACGCATTGTCCGATAAAATAGGGTGACGGCGGAATGGAGTCTGCCCCCGCGTGGGGAGCGTGCGGATACCCGATGAGAAGGGTATGGAGGCCATTGATGGTGAATTGCATGAGCCTATTTCAGAAGCCGCGATATTTGCAATATAATCCGATGAAGAGTGCTTGGTATGCACGGCAAGATCACGCAGGGTACAGGCCCTGCAGCGATTGAGGCATTTGCTCAGCGATCGGCGTAACATTCATTAGAAGACGCCGTGTTTTTTGGAGTTTTCACGTGGAAAGTTCTGGTGGCAGTAAGTTGGGCCGTATGTCCGATTCAATTAATGCATACAGCCCCGAGTTTCTTGATTCGCTTTATTCCCAATGGCAAAAAGACCCCGGATCGGTCGACCGACAGTGGGATTGGTTTTTTCGCGGTTTTGACCTGGCGGCCGGAGCCCCTCCCCGGGCGGCCCTGTCACCGGCCGATGAGGCCGGAGCAACGGTCCTTGCCGTCGGCGATCTGATTCACAGCTACCGGGAGATGGGGCACCTGATCGCCAATCTGGACCCGTTGGGAAATAACACGCTTCGTCACCCGCTGCTTGAGCTTTCAGAATTCGGCCTGACGGAAGCGGACTTGGATCGCACGGTCGCTACGGGCACCTTCGGCGGCGGTGCTCCGGTGCCGCTGCGGCAGTTAATTGAGATGCTCCGCACCACGTATTGCGGCACGCTTGCAGTTGAATATATGGACATTCGCGATCCAGCCCAGCGGGCATTTCTGCAGGAGGGGATGGAACCGATCCTCAATAAACCCGCCCTTACCGCCGAGAAACGCAAAGCGATTTTGGCGCGCGTGATTGCCGCGGAAGAATTTGAGCAATTCCTCCAGCGTCGGCATCCGACGGTGAAGCGGTTCTCCATCGAGGGTGCGGAATCCCTCATCCCTCTGATGGATGAATTGATTGACACCGCCTCGGAACTCGGTGCCGATGAATTAATAACCGGCATGGCACATCGCGGTCGGCTGAACGTGCTGGCCCATATCTTCCGCAAACCGTACGAAGTCATCATGAGCGAAGTGATGGACCGGCCCCAGAAGTCGCAGGGGGATGGGGACGTCAAATACCATCTCGGTTACGCATGCGACATCATCACCGGATGTGGCAAGCAGATGCACCTTTCTCTCGCATCGAACCCCAGCCATCTGGAGATTGTGGATCCGATCGTCGAAGGAATTGTTCGCGCCAAGCAAAATCGCAAGGGAGATGTGGACCGACAGCAGGTGATTCCCGTGCTCATTCATGGCGACGCGGCTTTCACCGGTCAGGGTGTTGTGGTGGAAACGCTTTATCTTTCAGAACTTGAGGCGTATCGCACCGGCGGCACCATTCACATTATTGTCAATAATCAGATCGGCTTTACAACAGATCCCAAGGATGCCCGATTCACGCGCTATCCTTCCGATGCCGCCAAGGCAATTCAGGCACCGGTGTTTCACGTCAACGGCGACGATCCGGAAGCCGTGGTCCACGCCGCCCGCCTTGCAATGGCGTTCCGGCAGAAATTCAAAGCGGATGTGATTATCGATCTGGTGTGCTACCGCCGCCGTGGCCACAATGAACTTGATGACCCATCAGTAACCCAGCCACTGATGTACGAAACCATTTCCAAACACAAAACGACCCGCGAGCTTTACGCCGAGCGGCTTCTGACTGAGCGAGTTGCGTCTTCGGCGGAACTGGATCAGATGGCCCACAGCATTCGCGATCGGCTTGATAAATCGCACGAATACGCCAAGACTTTCAAACCGACGGAAAGCGCACCGGCGACGCACGGCCCTTGGAAAGACCTGCTGAAAGTACCCGCGAAGATTGCGGACTGGCGGGTCCCCACTGCTGTACCGGAAACCAAACTCATTGAAATCACCCGACAAATCTGCAAGTTCCCCGATAACTTCACTCCTCATACCAAAATCACCCAGATGTACAAGGCGCGGCTTGATGCCGTCGTCAGCGGCTCGGGTATTGACTGGGGTACGGGTGAAATGCTCGCCATTGGTTCTCTGCTGGATTCGGGCACATGGGTGCGGCTCACCGGGCAGGATGTCTGCCGGGGCACGTTCAGCCACCGGAACGCGGTCATCTACGACCATAAGACGGGCGAGGCGTTTTCGCCGCTGGTGGCGTTTGCGGGTAATCGCTCGCGATTTACCATCATCAATACCATGCTCTCGGAGCTGGCGGTGGTCGGCTTTGAATTCGGTTTTGCATCCGCCGACCCGATGGCACTCGTGATGTGGGAGGCCCAGTTCGGCGACTTTGTGAACATGGCCCAACCGATCATCGACCAATTCATCGTCAGCGCGGAAACCAAATGGGGCAAATATAACGGGCTGGTGATGCTGCTGCCCCATGGCTATGAAGGCCAGGGGCCCGAGCATTCGCACGCCCGGCTGGAGCGATTCCTGCAGCTTGCTGCGGAGGACAACATCCAGGTTTGCAATCCGACAACCCCGGCTCAGTATTTTCATCTGCTGCGGCGGCAGGTGATTCGCGCGTTCCGAAAACCGCTGATTGTGATGGCGCCCAAGAGCCTGCTGCGAGCCAAGCAGGCGGTTTCCGAACTGAAGGAATTTTCACACGGACAGTTTGAAGAAATCATCGACGAAACGCACCCGATCGACCGGTCGCGCGTCCGTCGGGTAATCATGTGTTCTGGAAAAATTTATTATGAGTTGCTTGCCGAACGCCAGAAGCACCGGATCGAGGACATTGCCATTCTGCGGCTGGAGCAGATCTATCCGTTCCATGCGGAACGCCTGACGGAAATCGCCCGCACCTACCCCAAGGGGGTGGAGATGTACTGGGTGCAGGAGGAGCCACGCAACAACGGCGTCTATCCGTTCATCGGAGCCAAGCTTCATTATCATTGGCCCGGCATGCAGAAACTGGTGTATATCGGGCGCAAGCCGTCGAGTTCACCGGCTGCCGGATCGCACGAACGGCATGTGCAGGAGCAGGCAGAAATTATCGCCAAGGCGCTGAGCATTCAGCCACCGGCGTCAAAAACGCCAGCACCGGCCTCGAAGATTGTTCAGCCCAGCGATGTTGAAGTACGCGAAGGTGTACCTATTGCCAAGTAGCCGCAGGTTCGGCTCTCGAAGTGGAACCACCCCGGCACGGGCGGCGCCGGTGCGTTTGCGTAATGACTGCCGGGCGCGTTATCGTGCTGATGGTATTGATTTTTGGTTTTCAGGATGTTGATTTATGCCCTCTACCGTTATTGATCTTCAAGTCCCCGGGTTGGGGGAATCGGTTACAGAAGCCCGCATCGCCAACTGGGTGAAAAGCGACGGGCAGTTTGTCGGCCCGGATGATGTGGTAGCCGAACTGGAAACCGATAAAGCGACCGTTGAATTGCCTGCAGGTAACTCGGGCGTTCTGCGGATTGTCTGCAATCAGGGAAAGACGGTTAACGTCGGCGATGTGATTGCCCGAATTGAACCTGGCGCGGCGCCCAAAACCACGACCGATGCCACGGCGACGTCGGCCAAGCCATCAGCTGAAACCAAATCGTCAGCACCCACACCCGCCCCAGCCGCCGCAAAAACCGCAGGGGATAAACCGCTGGCGCCGTCCGTCCAGCGACTGGTGACTGAAAATCAGCTTGATGCGTCTAAAATCCCCGCCACAGGCCCCGGCAACCGCATCACCAAAGGAGATGTGCTGCAATTCATCAGCGGAAACAATATTTCGACCGCCGATGCCGCCGCAGGGCAACAATCGCGTGATGCCCGGAATTCGAATTCCGTCCGTACGCCCCCCCGCGAGGCGCCCGCTTCGGATGAGGAAACACGCGTCGAATTGAGCAAGCTGCGGGAAACCATTGCCAAACGGCTGGTGGAGGCCCAGCACACCGCTGCCATTTTGACAACATTTAATGAAATCGACATGTCGGCCGTGATGGCACTGCGGGAAAAGTATAAGGAAAAGTTTGAAAAGACCCACAGCGTCGGGCTTGGATTTTTATCCTTCTTCGGCCGCGCCGTCTGTGCCGCCGCCAAGGCTGTGCCCGCAGTCAACGCCCAACTGCAGGATAAAACGATCGTCTACAAACATCGCATGCATCTGGGCGTTGCGGTGGCGACGGAAAAGGGATTGGTCGTACCCGTCGTGCGGAATGCCGACCGGATGACCATGGCGCAAATTGAACTGGAAATCAAACGCCTGGCCACCAAGGCCCGCGAAGGCAAAATCGCAATGGATGATCTGACTGGCGGCACCTTCACCATCACCAACGGCGGCGTTTTCGGATCGTTGATGTCGACGCCGATTCTCAATCCGCCGCAGTCGGCCATCCTCGGGCTGCACAAGATTGAAAAACGTGCGGTTGTGGTGAACGATCAAATTGTCATCCGCCCGATGATGTATGTGGCCTTATCGTATGATCACCGAATTATTGACGGGCAGCAGGCGGTGACGTTTCTGGTGCACGTCAAAGAATCGCTTGAAGATCCGTCGCGACTTTTACTTGAAATCTGACCGCGGCGGTCTTCCATCGATGCCGGAGAATCTTACGCATGCGACAGCGTCCGCGAAACACGCTCCCCTCATCATCCGCAGAGCGGTGGCAGCGGTTTGCGGGCTCGGCATCATCCGCCGCCGGTGTCGCCCAGGGCCTGGCGCGGCAGAATGTGCTCCACGAGAATGAACTGGTCATCCTCATGCTTCGGCCGTCGGTCTGGTATATTCTTGTGACGAGTTCCACGTATATCGTCGTCGTGCTTTCGCTCGCACTGCTTTCTGAAACATCGGCAGTCATAGGAAGATTCATCAGCCTTCCGACCATGGCCACCATTACCGGCATTCTGGTGTTCTGCCGGTTGCTTTACGGCGTGATGGAATGGATCGGCCATCACTATATTCTCACCAATTGCCGGCTGATTACGATTCAAGGCCTTCTGCAGCCTCAAATCACGCAGACGGTGCTGGGACGCATCGCCGATATTTCGTGCAAGGAATCGATACCGCAAAAAATTCTACGTACCGGCACCCTCACCTTCACCATCGAGGCGGTTCAATCGCAGAGCATCACCTGGCAATGGATTCGATCGCCGAAGCGGGTGGAGCAGCAAATACGCCAGGCGATCAGCCGCTATCGGGGTAAAATGGGGGTATAGGACTCATGGGGCCGGAATTCCCTTTTAAGCGATCGGGCAAGGTGATGCAGGGCAGGTGCGGAAGGTCATTGCAATCTGTTTCCGAGGATTGACTCTTCTGGGGTTAAGTTTATGATGGAGATGCGGCGAAGAACGTGGCGATACCCGTCGCGGCACGCAGTAATTGTTATGCCTGATTTGCAAGGGGCCTTACCGCCATGCTGAAGGATAAGGAAAAAGATACGGCGCCGATCAAGCTGACCCATAACGGTGAACTGACCGTCGTCGAATTTAATGTCCGTAAATTGCTGGAAGAAAATGAAATCACGGAAATGGGTCGGCAACTTACGTCCTATATCGAAAGCCAACTGAAGCCCAAAATCATCATTTCCTTTGCAGGCGTCGATCACCTGTCTTCTTCGGCGCTGGGCACCCTGATTACCGTTAATTACAAAGTGCGGGAACGCGACGGCCAACTCCGTCTGTGTTCCATCAATCCACAGATATACGAGGTTTTTCTCATCACAAAACTTAACAAACTCTTCCGCATCTTTCCGACAATGGAGGAAGCGAAGGCGTCATTGGAAAAACCTTCGTCGTAAGACGTGATCGTCGGCAGGTCGAAGCACCCGCCGTTGTGACATGAATCTCTCATGCGCGGGCATGGGGATAGTTAATAGCAAGAGGGTACGGATGCCCGAGACACTTGCCACGGATTTGTTAATCGGTGTACTTGCTTAGAGTTGGAATTGGGACGCCGTGGTATGAAACAAACCCATTCTCACCGTCATCCGGCTGTGAAGCGAAATTGCACCAGTCATAGCCCCAAACTGTGGTGTTCGTGCGATATTGAGTCTGATATCCGCAAGGTACGGGACGTTGAGGAAGCGATCCTCTCGCAGTGTCAGATGCATGCTTTTACCGACCGGGACCTTTTTGCTCTGAAGCTTGCCGTGGAAGAAGCCATTAACAATGCCATCCGGCACGGGAATCGATCTGATACCTCCAAGCAGATTCACATTAAATATCGCGTGACCCCCCGACGGTGTGATATTGTCATTGAGGATGAGGGAGACGGCTTTAATCCCGCTGCCGTACCCGACCCCACCAGCGAACACAATCTTGAACAGACATCCGGCCGGGGCCTGCTTCTGATGCGTGCCTTCATGAACAGTGTCGTTTTCAATGAATCAGGCAACGCAGTTACCCTGACCAAATTCAACGATTCGATCCGCCAGACGAGCCGCCATCGAGTTGCATTCGGCTGACGTGCCGTTTCAAGTCGTTGGACCAACATGTAATGGTTCGTCGATTTTGCTCTCAGCGCAAGATTCAGACACTCTCCACATGCGGGAGATAACCCGATTTATCCACTATACTCAAATGCTAACGAGGCGGGCCGACTCAGGTCAGTCCGCCATATAGCGGCCGTTGACGGCGAGGTCGTCGTCGGCAGCATCGGCAGCAATAGGGTGCCTCAGAGGAGATCAGATGCCCGGTTCCCCACATGATACTTCCCCGTCCGCTTCCGGCGATACGGCTCCATTTACGGTCAACCGACTTGCCGCCCACATCGGGGGCACCGTCGTCGGTGACGGCGAGCGACGGATTCGACGATGTTGCGGACTCGAATCGGCCGGCCCGGACGACATCAGCTTCGTCTCCAATATTAAATATCTCAATCAGTTGACAACGACCTCCGCAGGGTGCGTGGTGGTCGATGCCAAGTTGGATCACCAATCGATACAGCGTCCGGCGTCAGCCCCTCTTACCTTGATTCGAGCGGCGGATCCCTATTTCGGATTCCGCCAGATCATGGTGCTGATCCACGGCATGCGTCCGCAACCCAAGCCGCTGGTTTCGCCACTGTGCGATATTGCGGCGTCGGCAAAAATTGGAGCCGATTGCCACATCGGACCTTTTGTTACCATTGGTGAAAACTGCGTGGTCGGAGATCGATGCGTCATTTACCCCGGCGCAAAGATCATGAACGGTACGGAACTGGGATCTGATTGCATCATCTATCCCAACGCGGTGATCTATGATTTCTGCCGACTGGGCAAACGCGTCATTGTTCAATCGGGTGCCGTGATTGGTTGCGACGGTTACGGCTTTGCAACCCACCAGGGGATCCATCACAAAATACCGCAGATCGGAAACGTGATCTTGGGCGATGATGTGGAAGTCGGATCGAACACGGTCATCGAACGGGCGGCGATGGAATCGACGGTGATCGGGGAGGGAACCAAAATCGGAAACAACGTTGTGGTGGGGCACAACTGTCAGATCGGCCGACATAATCTGCTGGTGAGTCAGGTTGGCATCGCAGGGAGTTCGTCAACGGGCGACTATGTGGTTCTCGCAGGACAGGTGGGCGTGGCGGGCCATATTCATATCGGTGACCGGGTGCGTGCTGCGGCGCAATCGGGCATCACGTCGGATATTGAGCCGAATCGGGATATCGGCGGGACGCCGGCGATGGATTTCAAACTGGCCAAGCGAGTCTATCTGCAGATATTCCAGCTTCCGGAATTGGCCAAACGCCTGCGAGCGGTCGAAGCGAAACTGAACGCGACCAAATCGAAGGAGGATGCTCATTAGGATTTCAAGATTATCCGAGACTTCCCGTCTTTTCGTATTGCTGAAAAACATATCGTTTTGGGTATGATCCTCCGGGCACCCGAGAATTCGCATTTGCAACATCCGAAACCGATCACGATGCTTCGATAGCGTTAAGGAACCCGCGGATTCAGCGTTCGAATTTAGTTGATACACAAATTAAGATTTCTGCCGATAAATAAGTTGAGCTGACGACGCAGCGGAAGAACGGTGGAACTGCCGCTAAATTGCGGGTATTCTTATCAAGGTAGTATGACTAAGACCAACCCCAGCCTTCTGTTTTTTGAAGTGCGAACGATCATCTGTTTGATGAGCGGGATCGCCCTGCTGCTTGCGGCAACGCATCTATATGCATGGCTGTTGCGGCGCCGAGATCGCTGGCTCGGATTTTGGGGTATCGGGAATTTATTGGCGGCTGTAGGGCTTGCACTGGTGAGCCTGCGCGGTTTTGCGCCGTACGTTCTGGCGGTATCGCTTTCGCAGACGGCCGTTGTGATGGGACTGTTCCTCAATTGGATAGGCCTGAGATCATTTAATGAAAAACCACCCCTGAAAAAGTGGGTATGGCTGGTCTTTCCCCTTATTTTTATCCTGCTGGAGCTTAAGTCTCCCATCAGTTCCACCATGGCCCACCGCATAACGCTGGTTGCGTCCCTGCTGAGCCTGACGGCGGTGATGATGATCCGGGAACTGATTTCCATACTGAAAAAGTCAAATTTGAAGGTTACGCGGTTTTTAATGGCACTCTTTGCACTTTTTGTGCTGGGAAACGTCACCCGCATACTCGCGATGTGGCTGCACCCCGCCAATCACCTCACGCGCCTTCCTTCGCCTGTCGTGGGTTTTACCTTGGCCGGCACACTTGGGCTTTTGACCGCGTGGAACATGGGCTTCCTGATGCTTGCGTCCGAGCGCCTGCAAAACGCGCTGATGGTGGCTGCCAATACGGATGGCCTCACCGGCGTGCTGAATCGCAATGCCTTCGAGGCGGCCGTCCGCCGACAACTCCTGCAGAATAAAAACAGACGTACACCGTCGACCGCAACCGACAAGGTTGAAGCCGAGGGCCTGCGCGATGCACTTCTCACCATCGATATCGATGAATTCAAACAGGTTAATGATAAGTATGGGCATGAAGCCGGTGACGCCTTGCTGCGACTTTTTGCCGCGACGGCCCAAAGTTCCCTGCGATCAAGCGATTCTTTGGGACGCCGGGGGGGAGACGAGTTTACCATTTTCCTCAAGGGCGTTGATGAGGCCGGCGCAACAAGAATTGCGGAGCGATTGCGCCGCAGTTTTGCACACGGTTCCGAAAGTGATCCGCAAATCGGACGGGCGGCGACGCTTAGCATAGGTGTCATGATGATCAGGCCGGGCGACGACTCGCTCGACGGCCTGCTGGCACGAGCCGATGCGGCCATGTATCGGGCCAAGGGGCAGGGCAAGGATCGGATCATGGTCGCCTGATGTGTGGCTCCATGGGGAGAGCAAATATTGCAAATCGACGTGGCCCCGGTTTCGCGGTCGCCAGCCATTGAAATCCCTGGAACTTTTGGGTGGGTCAGCGGCCGAGGCTCGTCACTGCCGCTTGCGTCGAATCGGAAAAGTATGAGGCTTCATCTGGCACCGCTGGAGCGGAGATTGCGGGAACGGGTGCTTCCCGAGGTTGACGCCGCCCGAGCCGTGGTTCCGCAGGAGAGTCTCTATTTTTCGCGACCTTGGTTCCGAAACGCATTTACGAATTAACGCTATTTTCGCATCGGAAACGCCATGCTTTGGCGGATGAAGCGGGAAAAAAACGGCCAGCCGCAATTTTTTTACCAAAAATACTTGACAACGGTGCAAAAACGTTGTAAGCTCTCCCCAGACAAATCTTAGACCGGTGAACTTGGGATTTGAGAGCAAGCCGCGAATGTTCGCAAACCGTCTGGCGCCGCGGTTTGATGCTTGGTTCCGATTTTAATTATGGCCTCTGTGAGGGGCCGGGAGGATTTTCAATGTCTCGTAAATTGTTGGTTACACTGCTTTCGGCCGCCTCCATTGGCGGAATTGCGCTGGCGAGTGGGACCGCGTCGGCGGATCTTATCGGTGTCAATTTTGTTGTGCAAGGCACCGGTACTGCGGCTAATAGCCTCAGCGCCACCAGCACGGCGGGGTTCATACCTCAGGAAAATTTTAATAACGACGTCTCGAGCACCAGTTTGGGCGGCACTGGACCCACGAGCATCAGCAAGGCAGACTTGCTGGACAGCACGGGTACGGCCACAAATGTTTCGATCTCCGGTTCTTTTAACAATAACTATGAGACAGGAACCCATCCCGTCAACGGGGCAAATTACGCCCTGCTGTATGGTGAGTTTAAGACTGGGAAAAGCTCGTCCGCCTCCGTCACGCTCTCCGGGCTCGGCAGCGGATCGTACAACCTGGTTGTCTATACAGTAGCGGATTTTTTCAACGTCTCGTCCATCACGGGAACCTTCTCGGTCGGCAGCGACAGCCAGACGGTTTTGGAGCAGAAAGGCGCAAATTTCGACGGAACTTTCGTGAAAGCGACCGACAACACCCCGGGTAACTACATCGAATTCACCAACATCACGCCGGTGAGTGGGGATATCACGCTCAATATATCCTCTGTGGGGGGATCGAACGTGGGTGTGGATGGCATTCAGCTTCAGACGGTACCGGAACCGGCAAGCGTCGGAATTTTTGGAGCCGGGGCAGCCGGACTGATGCTGCTGAGCCGTCGGCGCCGTGCACTGAAGTAAGCAAGCAAGCGAAATAGCTCGCCCGATGATGGTTGGGCTAAGCTGATGAAACACTTGGGGGTGGATCGGAAGAATCTCGATCCACCCCCTTTTTTTTGCGGCAAGCAAATGCGAGCCGTTGACCCGGGACGCGCCCCCGGTACTCAGAGGCCATAGATGGGAACTGATTCCTCGATGGGCATATTCGTCGCCCGACCGGCCTTGAATGCAAAACGGATCACGGATGGTTGATGAGTGCAATAACAGCATGGATATCAGTTGTATCGAGATTCATTGATCACCCCCACCAATAAAATCCCACGAAATGGATTTAACTTTGTTACCTATATGATACCCCGCCCCATATCCGGGGCAAAGCGGCACCTGGACGACCTTGAGGACAACGTCTGCGGGGTGGACGGCGACACGATATTCAGATTATCTCGCAACTCATCTGCCCTTGGAGCGTTTATTAAATCGGTGATTTTCCCGGGGGCTGAAAGGAGACGAAGCGATGGAACATGTTATCACTCGTCGGCGGTACATCATGGGCCTTGCTGCAGCGGGGCTGGCGGTGAATCTGCCATTACCTGTCATGGCGGATGGACGGTTCGGCAGAAACTATCTTGAGCCGTGTACGGTCTATCCCCCATATCCGAGTCATGTGAAATTTTATGTACATGGACGATATCGTTACTGCGATACCAATGATATCCCGGATCATAAGGTGGGGCGATTTCCCGACCGCGGTTGTCCCAATGCCATCCGACCTCACAATCTGCGTTTTCGCATGCCGCTGAGGCCGCGATTGAGATCGGAAACGACGCCCGTGGAGAATTGGGAATTTTATGGTGTGGCGCTGGACGGCGTGGTGTTCGATCCGGGTACAGCGGGTTTCTGGCACCACCAGCGCGGGTCGATCTGGAACTTCGCGGTACTGACTGGATTTGGCAACCTCGGTCTCGATCAGAGTCATGGGCACGTACAATCCGACGGCATGTATCACTATCATGGGTTACCGACGGTTCTGGTGCACCAACTCCATGGATGGAACAAGGTGACGCTGATTGGATATGCGGCGGATGGATTTCCAATCTACGCCCCGTGGGGGTATTCACGGGCGAATGATGCCAACAGTGAGGTGAAACTGCTGCGTTCCAGTTATCGGCTCAAAGAGGGGAATCGCCCATCTCCGCCAGCCGGGCCGGGTGGTCGCTACGACGGACGCTATACGGGTGATTTTGAATATGTGGCGGGGTATGGCGATCTCGACGAAGCGAATGGGCGCACCGGCGTAACGCCGGAATATCCCGAGGGCACTTACTATTACGTGGTGACGCAGGAGTTTCCTTTTATCGGGCGACTCTTCCGGGGTCGTCCGGATTACAGCTTCCGCAAACATGCCCAGCATCTTGGACGGCCGCGACACAGCCACGGCGGCGGCAGAAGAAGAGGGCCCGGCGGGATGGGGCCTCCGTTTTTTCCTCCGGGAAGAGGATTTTAATATTTTCATTCGCGGCGTATGATGCGTTCCGGTGCCCGAGACTCGGGGGATGTCAGTTGGCCGGGATTTGACGTGTCCGCCCCATCCCGGCCGGCGCGGCGGTGAGCCGGAACGGGGTCGTAGGGGCGAGATTTGCTTGAATGGTTCGGCCGTTATAGGCAACCACGGCGGACGGCGGAAACTTTCCATAAAGCTGGATACAAGCCGGTGAGATCAATCCGGCGGACAATGCGCGGCGCGTGATCGGAGTTGAGGGGTTCCAAAAACACAAATTCCCCTTCTTTGTTCTTGACGCCGGACGCATCCACAAAATGGATGCGTTTGAACGTGGTTGAAAAATTATCCGCGTCACCGAGCCGCACCAGACAGTCGTCACCATCCACCGGCGTTCGGTCGCCGGAGAAGATCACAATATCTCCCGGCTGATAGACGGGCGTCATGGAATCACCATCGATCCGCAGCGCAAAGCACCCATCGACCAACTCGTCGGGAATCAGGGCGTCGCGGTCGGCGATGTTGACGGGGTAATCCAGATCGGTGGCCTCGATCGGTGCGCCGGCGGCAACGCGGTTGATAAGCGGAATTTTTTTCAGCGGGACGGGGGTGAATCGTTCCGGAGGTTCGTCGGTGTGGTTGATCAATTGAACGGAATCATAGGAAGCAACTGCATCGAGGTGTGGCGTTGATGGAGGCACGGCCGGGCCGGCGACCCGGATTTGGTCCAAATTACCAACAAGGCTCGCCCGCAATGCCTCGGGTACTTTTAGCCAGTCGGCTTGGCGACAGAGTTCATTTTCCTCAAGGCCAAGGGCATGTTCCAGGTTGCGAAGCTTTTCGGAAGTTGGGGGCCCGACAATACGGCCGGTTTCAATGTTTGATATATATGGCTTGCTGATACCGGTGGCGGCAGCGAGTTGGTCTTGAGTAAGCCTCATTTCTTGCCTGCGATTTCGGATTTTTAGACCAAATTCGGACAGATTTTTAGCGTATTGCATGATTTTTTACTCCGAACCCTAATATATGTTGGTTATCATACACACATACATAGGTCATGTCAAACAGCGGCTCGAGATCGGGCGGCGAATTCCGCATGCCTCCCCCACCACAAAAAGAATAGCGCCGCATGGCGACTTATCGGGAGCGATAGTATCAGGCGGGGGAATTCACGCGACCGATGATTATGCGCCCGAATGACTTCGGCAGGCCAAAACTGACACATAATATTTTTCCACCAAATAAAAGGAGCGCCGACTCATCCCGATGCTGCATCCGGTCGATACAAAGAATGTGCTGATGAGATCACGCAAGTGCAAATCAGTTGCGGATCAGTCACGATGAGAAAAATGAAATCAGTCGGGTCGCCGGAAAATCGCCGAGGCATTTTCAGATCGACATGAAACGCTGACGATTGAAAGCTTTTGGCGATTGTGGCATCTGCCTTTAGCAGGATTGCCCCGGAGGGAGTGAGAGGTTTATTCCGCGCCGCAGAGAGACAAGTCGGCGCATCGATCGAAACCACGCTTTGCACTTGCTGCATATCACGGTTTTTGGTCGCCAGTATAAAGTCAGCTCGGTTTGCCGGCGGGCGCGATGCGCACGAGAGAGGGCCGGTGCGCGGGCAGGGCTTTTCATCGGATGGATGGACACATGGAGGCGGAGAGAGAATCCAATACTGCCCATTCAGGGACAATATCCCTGAATGGGCAGCCTCTGTTTTAACTACGACGATACCCTCCGCGGTTTTTTATGGCGATTCAAACTCAACGCTCTTTGCGCCATGACGACTTTCTGTGACAACTTTGCGTGCCACTGCGGATTTGACGAAACATCCGGTATGGCCTTAAATTACCAACTATTGTTGGAGAAGTTGTCTATGCAAAAAATTGTGATTCCGGGAAAAGTTGGAAAGCGCGGCATCGGTGCCGGCGTGTGGAATCTGGGGGCAGGACGAGACCCGTTCGGCGGCCCGACGCGTCCTGACATTCCCATACTGGACCGCCTGCCGATGCTCGCGGCAGCCGGTATCACATACATTGAAGCTCATGATGTGGAGATTCCCCGGAGTGATGTTGAGGCAGCCAAAAAGCTGATGAAACGGCACGGCTTGAAGATGGGCATGTATACGCCGTCGTTCTTCGCCGATCCGATCTTCAAGGACGGTGCCATGACGAGCAACGATCCGGCCGTGCGGAAGCAGGCCTTGAAGAATGCGATTGAGGCAGTTGATGTCACCGTTGCTCTGGGCGCCGAGGTCATGGTGTTCTGGAACGGTCGAGAGGGTTTTGACTTTGTTTTGGCGAAAAACGGGCGCGACTCTTTCAGACGGATGGTGGACGGTTTCAATGCCGTGGGGGAATACGCTCTGAAAACATACGGGAAAAAGGCTCCACGTTTTGCTCTGGAACCCAAGCCGAATGAACCGCGGGCCAATATGTATCTGGGTAATGTCGGTGAGGCGTTGTACCTGATCAGTCGGCTGGACAAATCGGTCGAGCCGCTCTTCGGTATTAATCCGGAAACCGCCCACAGCCGGATGGCAGGGCTGGATTATCTGTGGGACGTGGAAATGTGCCTTGAGGCGGGTAAACTTTTTCATATTCACTTGAACTCACAGGATACCACCCGATACGATCAGGACCTGCCGTTTGGTTATACGGAACCGCTCAAGGATTTAGCCTTGTGTGTGGTGCTGCAGGATGCGAAGTGGAATGGAATTCTCGCCTTTGATGTCAAGGCACCGCGAACCGACCGTACCGAAGACATTGCGGATATTCTTCACGTCAGCGCGGCCAATTTGCAGCGGCTCTGGAACCGGGCTCTTAAGGTTGATCGGCGGAAGATAGCGGAGTTCCGCACACGTCAAAAATACACGGCTCTGGCGGGCTATCTGGCATCTTGTCTGTATTGACAACTTCATGGGTGATACTCATGGGGTACATACACGGATGACAGGAAATTTCGGCGGTTGTTTTTGAGGAGGCATCATGGCGCGACTCAATTGGTATATTGTCCTGTTAACACTGATCGCCACCCTTGGAGGATTGCTGTTCGGTTACGATACGGCGGTCATTTCCGGCGCTGTCGGAAGCCTGAAAGCCTATTTCATCGCTCCCCGCCACCTGAAACCGAATGACGCCAATCTGCTGCTCGGATTTGTCACATCGAGCGCACTGGTCGGCTGCGTCATCGGCGGCATCATCGGCGGCTGGATCAGCACCCACATCGGACGTAAACGTGGGCTGATCATTTCGGCCGTGCTATTTCTGATATCAGCACTGGGCGCGGCGGCGCCGGAGTTCATGTTTGCCCCGATCGGGCACGGTGGTCCTGCGTATATCTGGAACTTCGTCGGATATCGCATCATCGGGGGAATCGGTGTGGGACTGGCATCCATGCTCGCCCCGATGTACATCGCCGAGATCGCTCCCCCAAGAATTCGCGGCAATCTGGTGGCCTGGAATCAGTTGGCCATCATATTCGGCATGTTGGTGATTTATTTTGTCAATTACGCCATTGCCAGTGTCGGTAACAGTACAACGTGGCTGAACACCATCGGCTGGCGTTACATGTTTTTGTCGGGAACGGTTCCTGCGCTGGCATTTCTGATTCTGCTGTTTCTGGTGCCTGAAACGCCGCGATACCTGATGCTGCGAGGTCGTGAAGATGAAGCCCGTAGGGTACTTTCACGGCTGATGCCCGCGGAGGAGGGCGACAAGGAGATTTCGGAGATTCGGGCGTCTCTATCCGAACATCATTCAGGCAAGCTGTTTTCGTTCGGCTTCCTGATTATTTTCGTCGGCATCATGCTATCGGTATTTCAGCAGTTTGTTGGGATTAATGTCGTTCTATACTATGCGCCAACCATTTTCAAGGGTATGGGGCTCACGACCAATGCTTCGCTGCTTCAAACCATTATTGTTGGTGCGGTGAATCTGCTCTTTACCATCGTCGCCGTCCTGACCGTGGACCGACTGGGGCGAAAGCCGTTGCAGATTATCGGAGCCCTTGTGATGGCGGTGAGCATGATCGCTTTGGGTTCAAATTTCATGCTCCACGGCAAGGGGATCGTGGCGCTGATCAGTATGTTGGTGTATATCGCCGGGTTTGCGATGTCGTGGGGACCGGTCACTTGGGTGTTGCTGAGTGAAATTTTCCCCAATCAAATTCGGGGTAAGGCGATGGCGGTGGCGGTGGCCGCTCAATGGATCGCCAACTTAACGGTGAGCTGGACTTTCCCGATTCTCGACGGGAATCCATATCTGGTCAAGCATTTTCACCATGGATTTGCGTATTGGATTTACGGCGTGATGAGCATTCTGGCGGCTATTTTCGTCTGGGCGCTGGTACCTGAGACGAAGAATCGATCACTGGAACAGATGGAAAAATTGTGGGTTGCATGATCGACTCTTTTATACTCAAGGCCGAGGCGACGGCGGGAGTATCTTTCCCCATGGAGCTGAACGCGTAGCGAAGTGGTGAATGGCATTCTGCCGCGCGATTGTGGAGGGGGAATCTACGGCGTTGCCATGCCAACGTGAAGGACGCGGGCACCGGTTAGCGATTGAACTCAGAGCGAAGGTTTCATTTGACACATTGCGGCGGAAAGTGCCCGGGGCGGGACTCGAACCCGCACGACCGAAAACGGTCACAGGATTTTAAGTCCTGAGCGTCTGCCAATTCCGCCACCCGGGCGATATCCGCTGGGGAGCACTTTAGAGCAAAACCAATGAATTGAAAACCATCAGAGGTTTTATATTCCAAGGCGCCGACCAGTCGAAGCCGGATTACAGGGAGCCGAATAATATCCCGGCCAGGAATACCAAAAATCCACCCACAACGATCTGAAATGCCGCCCGCAGGAAAGGGGTATCCATAAATTTGTAGCGAGTGTAGCTGATGGCGACCAGTTCCAGACAGACCACCCCAACTGCAACACCCACCGCCACCCGGAAATCGGTAATCAGAAAGGGAAGAGTATGCAACAATCCGCCGGCAGTGGTCATCAACCCACAGACAACCCCGCGGATCAGCGGATGGCCCCGCCCGGTAAGCGATCCATCGTCGGAGAGGGCCTCGGCAAACCCCATGGAAATACCGGCGCCGACGGCGGCGGCAATACCGACGACGAACGCCTGAAAGCTGTCATGGGTGGCGAAGGCGGCCGCAAAGATTGGTGCGAGCGTTGAAACTGAACCGTCCATAAGTCCCACGAGACCCGGCTGAACTATTTGCAGAACGAACAGACGGGCCTGCGCCTCGGATTCAATTTTTTTGGTATCTTCGTTGACCTTATCTTTTTCAAGATTGGAGGCCGAAGCGGCATGCTTCTGTTCTTCCTGAGCCAGATCGCCGAGCAACTTGCGGGCGGAGGCGTGTGTGCAGCGGGCGGCGGCCTTCTGATAAAAATTCCGCGTTTCCAATTCCATGATTTCCGCCTGCTGCCGGATGGCGTTAATGCCTGATTGCATCACCAACCACTTGGGGCGGCGTTTGACGAAGCCGCTGACATCTTCGCGTGTAATGGGCGGCATTTGCTGGCCGAAGCGTTCGATGTATGTATCAAGCAGCCGCCGGCGATGATCGGATTCCTCCTCCTGCATGGTGGCAAAAATTTTTGCTGAGGCCGGAAAATCCTTCTCCAAAAATTGTGCAAATTCTCCGTAGGTCTTGCCGTCATCCTCCTCCATGGAAATAGCCAAGGCGAGAATTTCCTGTTCGGTAAGGTCTTTGAAACGTTTCATCCCGATAACTCCGTGAACTCCAAGCCGGAAATTATATGCGACCCGTTAAAAAGCGTGGATAAACGAGCGGTGAGGCAGCGAGCAGAGTTATTCAGGCAGCGCCGGATCCGTGGTCGCGATCCGGCGCGATGAAGTCGGGAAACCACACGCGCGGTGTTATGCCCCTCCAGTGGGCCCTGCTTCGGTATCCGGTATGGTGACCTTATGCTTGACCGTAGCGATAAAGGAGTAAATCACGGGCACCACATAAAGCGAGAACAGACAGCCGATTGAGAGTCCGGATGCCAGCATCAGGCCCATGTCAAAGCGGCTCACCGCCCCCGCACCGGTGGCGACGAGGAGGGGCACCACACCGAAGACCATCGCACCGGTGGTCATCAGAATGGGACGCAAACGCACGGAAGATGCTTTAACAACCGCCTCATGGCGACTGAGACCTTCTTCCTCCTGCAGGCGGTTGGCAAATTCAACAATCAGAATACCCTGCTTGGTGATCAGGCCGATGAGTGTAATAAGCCCGACTTCCGTATAAATATTAAGCGTCGCCTTACCAAGGAATAAAAAGATCAGAGCACCAAAGATGGACATCGGCACGGTGAACATGACGATAAGAGGGTCAATGAAGCTTTCAAACTGCGCCGCCATCATCAGGAAGACGAGGATGATGGAGAGGACAAAGGTGACGACAATGGCATTGCCCTGTTCCAGATATTGCCGCGACTGACTGGCGTAGTCGATGGCGTAGCCGGGCGGGAGTATTTTCTTCGATAAATTCTTCAGGTAGGTGAGCGCCTGTCCGAGCGATACTCCCGGCGCGGGCACCCCTTCCAGGGTGGCGGCGTTAAGCTGCTGAAACTGCGCGATAAATTCGGGTTCCACGACATGGTGGATTGAGACGATGGTCGATAGCGGGATCATCGCACCGGAATTGGTTCGGATGTAGTAGTTTTTCAACTGCTCTGTGGTGGCCCGCCGGGCGTCGGCCAACTGCGGAATCACCTTGTAACTGCGTCCCTCAAGATCGAACCGATTGACGAAGTTGCCCCCAAGCAGCGGTTGAAGGTCGCTGGTAATCTGAGCGGCAGTGAAGCCGAGATCGGCGGCAATCTTGCGATGAATCTTGATTTTCACCTGCGGATCATCAAAACGGATGTCTTTGGTCAGAAATACGAATTTGTGGCTCGCCATCGCCGCTTTGAGCATGCGATTGGCCACCTGATCAAGTTCAGAGAATGTATGTGTCGTCTTGATGACAAATTGAACGGGGTAGCCACCCGCTGATCCGGGGAGCGACGGCAAGGGAAAAGCGCCAACCTGAACGCCTGCTACGGCTTTGAGTTTCTTGTTTAGGATGGGATAAATCTGCTGCTGGGTAACGGTTCGCTCATTCCACGGTTTTAGCAACATGCCGCCGACGAGGGTATTCTGCCCCGGTGAAACAAATGAAAACCCATTAACCTGGAATACCCTTTGAGTCTGCGGGAAGGAATCGCAGATTTTCTTGATCTGGGCCGCATATTTGGACATGTAATGCAGCGTGGCGGTCGGTGGCCCGGTACCGGTAAAGAACAGAATGCCCTGGTCTTCCGTCGGCGCGAGTTCCGCTTTGGTGCCCATGACGAGGAATGGAATACTGACAAAAAGCCCGGCGGCGGCAATGAGCACGGCAATGCGAATCTTGAGGATCGCTTCAAGCGTCATGATGTAAAAGCGGCGCACGGCATCAAAAACATGGTCGAGAAAACTCACCAGGCCATGGGGGCGGGGCGGCTTGAGGAGATGGCTGCTGAGCATGGGGGAAAGTGTAAGTGCTACCACCATGGAAACGAGCACGGTAAAGACGAGTGTGAACGCAAACTCGCTGAAGAGGGAGCCGGTGAGCCCCCCCATGAGCCCGATCGGGGCAAATACGGCGGCCAGGGTTGTGGACATGACGAGAATCGGGTTGGCAAGTTCACGGGCACCGCGAATGGCAGCCGCCGTCGGCGCCATTCCCTCATCAATGTGCCGTTGAATATTTTCCACCACGATGATGGCGTCGTCGACGACCAGACCGATGGCGAGAATGATGGCCAGTAGTGTGAGCAGATTGATAGAAAATCCGCTGGCCTCTGCGAATGTACCAGCGCCGATGATGGATAGTGGGATCGCGATGGCCGGAATGAAAAGCGCCCGCAGCGAACCGAGGAACAGGAAGACCACCAAAACCACAATGCCGAGCGTGATCAGTACGGTATTTTCAACATCGGCGATGGCAACTTTGATGTACGTGCTGCCGTCAAAACCGACGGTGGCGTGAAGGCCGGGCGGAAGCGATTTCTTGATCTTGGCAAACATGACGTGAACCGAGTGGGCGACGGCAAGATCGTTGGCATCGGGCGTGGTTTGAATGCCCATGAAAACAGCCCGCTTGCCGTTGAGTAAAACGCTGGAATTGTAATTTTGAGCACCCAATTCCACATGCGCAACGTCTTTGAGATAAATAATGGCGGAGCCGACTTTTTCCACCACCAAATTCTTGAACTCATTGACATTTTTGAGCTGGGTCGTGGCGGTGATGACCTCGGCGATATTTTTGCCCCGCAACCGCCCTACTGCGGAGATGCTGTTGTTATTGGCGATCGCGTTGTAGACATCGGAGGGCGTGATCCCCAAGGCCGCCATCTTGTTGGGTTTCAGCCACACGCGAATGGCAAAGCTGTTTCCGCTGGACCCGGTACCGGGGGGGAGAATCTGGGCCTGACTGACACCTGGAATGGACTGAATTTCCGGCTGGATGACGCGCAACAGATAGTCGTTAATCTGCTGGCCGGTGAGCCGACGGCTGTAAAATGCCAGATAAATCAATGCCCGACTGTCGCCGACGGATTCATTAACGGATGGTGACTGACTTTCGGGCGGCAACTGACTGGCCACCTGTTTGACCTTGGCCAAGATCTGCGCAATGTCGGAGTTCGGATTGGAGTTCAGCACCATGTTGGCACTGATGGTGGACGTGCCTTCGGTACTCGTGCCGGTCATGTAGTCGATATTGGGGGCTTGGGCGATCGCCTGCTCAAGGCGCGAGGTAATGAAGCCCTGAACCGTCGACGGGCTGGCACCCGGATAGGCCGTGGTGACCGTCACCGTCGTGCTGATGACGTTGGGATACTCCCGCACCGTCATCGTCAGCCACGCGCGCAAGCCGACGATGAGGATGATGAGATTAATAGCGCTGGCCAGGACCCAGCGTTTTACGAATATGTCGGTAAATTTCATTCCATCAACATCCGAATTCAGGGTTTAATGGTGTTACTGATCTTGACGATAGCGCCAGGGTGAAGCTTGATCTGCCCGGCGGTAACCACCGTCTCACCGAGTTTCACACCCGATAAGATGGCCGTCATCTGGTTGCGCTCCGGCCCCACCACGACGGGCACCTGCTTGACGATTTTCTGATATTTTGCGTTTTTCGGAGTCTTTGCAGATTGAGTCGCTGCGGGTTTACTGATAATGAGATACACGTAATCACCGTAGGTGTTATAGGTGATGGCGGTATCGGGTACGACATTAAATGTATTCGTCTTACCTGTGTGTACCGTCACCTCACCGAACATGCCGGGGCGAAGCAGCAGATGGCGGTTTTTGAATTCTGCCTGAACCTGAATGGTGCGGGAGTTGGTATCCACATTCGATGAGATGGCCTGAATCTTCCCGTTAAACAGGTGCTTCGGATACGCGTCAACAGAGAGTGAAACCTTCCGACCTACCTTCAATTCGGGGAATTCGTTCTGCGGGATATTAAAATCGGCGTAAATGGGGCTCCACTTGTTGATCGTCACGACGGAGGTTCCGGGTGAAAGATACTGCCCCAAGCTGACCTGCCGGATGCCCAGATAGCCCGAAAAAGGTGCGGTGATATCGAGTTTGGCCAAGGTTGCCTTATCCTGACCGACCACCGCCTTAATATTGGCGAGAGTGGCGACGTAGGTATCGAGCTGCGATTGTGACGCCGCCCGATGAGCGATGAGCTTGCGGGTTCGATCAACGTTGATTTTTGCAAGCGCCTCATTGGCCTCATCGGCACGAAGCTGCGCCAGCTGCGTGCTGTCATCCACCTGCACCAGACGCTGACCGGCTTTTACCGGCTCTCCGGAGTGAAAATAAATACCCGTTACATTGCCGGCGATCTGCGCGGTGACGTTGACGCCCTGCACCGCCGTCAAACTGGCGACGGCGCTGATGGTGTGTTCCCACTTCGCCTGGGTGACTTTGGCACTTGAGACGGTCACGACCGGCGGCGGAAGATGGCTGATGGCATAGGCAAACTTGGAATTTACAAAAGCCTTGAATTTGAACAGTCCCGCCAGAATGGCGAAAAAAGATAAAACCAATATCAAACCGAAAATGAAACGTGTCATTTCAAGGAACTCCCATCATGGTTCTGTGCTTCCGGGGAGGGGGGTGTAAATCCGCTCTGCACTTTTCTGACGTCAACCCGCGCGGTGCCGGCGCGTTCTGCGATATGGCGATGCTTCATCAGTGTAGTCTGCATCCATTTTTGCTGCTCAGCCGATGCATCGGCTTTCGGCCACCATCCCCCACCAAGAGCGACGAAAAGGCCGGCAGTGTCGGCGTAGCGCTGTGAAGCGGCCCTCACCACGGCCAAACGCGATTGCTGATATTGCACTTCGCTTGTAAGGAGCGTGACATAATCAATCGACCCATCCCGATATTCAAACTGGGCAAGTTTGTAGGCTTTTTCGGCGGCGCGATAAGCCGCCTCATTGAAACGAAGACTTTGCGCATCATGCTTAACGGCCCGCAATGCCGTGGCCACCTGGTTAAAGGCGTTGAGGATGGTCGACTCATATGAGTAAACGGCTGATTTAAGGGCATATTCGGCGGCTTTTTTATTAGCCCGAAGCGTGCCGCCATCAAAAATCGTCACGGCCAGTGAACCCGCAATCGACCAGATCAGGCTCGATGCATCGAAAAAGTGGGAGAGCCGACCATTCTCGAAACCGATTGCACCGGTAAGCTGAATCAGAGGGTACATCTTGGCGATGGCCTCACCGACAGCGGCGTTGGATACTCGAAGTTGTGCCTCCGCCGAGAGGATGTCCGGCCGCTGATGGACCAGTATGGACGGCAGCGACACCGGTAATCTCACCGGTAGGGTAAAGGAGTGAATATCCAGCTTGGGAAGATCTGCCATCGAAGGGATGCGGCCGAGAAGAACGGCCAAAGCATTGCGTTCGGCGGAGTAGCTTTGAAGCAGTGGCGGGAGCGTAGCCTGGGTGCTGGCCAGTTGGCTTTCCTGATTGACGACATCCAGATACGGTACGGCGCCGAGCCGATACTGCTGGGTGATAATTTTGAGGATGTAACGCTGATCTTTAATGAGTCTGCGTGTTGTGCTGATTTCGGCATGCAATTCAGCGACGGCCACTGCCGTGACAACGGTGTCACCCTCAACGGTGAGATACGCCTCCTGCAGGGCGTAGCGTTGGGCATCCTCCTGTGCTTTGAAGGATCGGGACACCAGCCGATTGAGACCGAAAATATCAGGTGTATACGAAACTTCCAATTGCCCGGTGTATAGACTGAATGTGCGTGATGGACCACCGAAGGATTCGCCCGATTGGCGCTGGCGTTCACCGCTGGTATTGAGTGAAACCTGCGGCCAGAAGATACCCTCTACGGATTTGAGGTTTTCATAGGCCTGCGACAGATTGGATTCAGATATTTTGATACTCGGATTATGACGGATGGCCCGGCGCACAAGATTGTTGAGGGCGTGCGAACGGAACAACTGCCACCAGAGTTGCTCCACCCGAGCGCCGTAAACAAACCGCTGTTCCGAGCCGGCATTTCCGGTACGAGTAACCGCCTTGCCGGTCGTAGTCTGTTTGCCACCGGGGTTGTACCGATTGGTATTCGGTGCGGCCGGCACGTGTAACTTCGGCTCAAACGAGCAGCCACTTAAGGCGAGGCAAACGCTGCCAATGGTTAAGCTGACGGCAAATCCTCTGGGGGTCAGCTTCAGAGTATGGCTGATTTTCTCTTTCACTACGGCCCTGCTTCGACCCACTAAAGTACCCTTAAGAAGAATAATTGCGCAATCGCAACTAATTTCGCTTTAGTATAGATGTAAACTTTCACCAAGGCAATACCAACGATTCCCGAACCGCCGCAAGCCATGATACGGGCTAATTTCCACGTCAACGGAATCATCCGCCCATGGAACCAACAAATATGTTAGGCAAGATAGAAGGGAGCAGGCGAATCGGTCGCGATCCATGGGTGGCGGCGTTATCGGGCGTTGACTGGAATTTAAGCGAGAATTCCGTTATAGCTATTTACGCGAAAAAGAGTATGGTGGCTCGAAATTTTTGGCCCGTATCGGCATGCAGAGGGTGAGATGAAATCGGAATCGACTTCGCACGGCAAATTCGCCGATAACTTAGCTGATGGTTATTTTGGACATACATTGATGGCTGATCCGATCACCAGCATGATCAAGCGGATCAACTTGCCGACACGCTTTACGCTCGTCGCCTTAGGGCTTGTGGTGGCGATCGCGGTGCCCCTGTTTCAAGTTTATCGCAATGAATCGGACAAAATGGGGATATTGAAAGGTGAGATTACCTGGTCTCGATATGTAAGTTCCATTCTTCCGCTGATTACTTCTATTGAAAATCATCAGAATGCCTGGCAGGAGCGTTCGGTCGGCGATACCCTGAAGGAGGGAACTGTACGCCATGCCTGGCACAACATGCGGATCTCGCTGGCAAGATTTGTCAGTGCGAATCGCGTTTTGGCTCAGCGGATGGGTCTGGAATACCGGTGGAAGAACATCGCAAGACAGATCCGCTTGGTTCCCACAAATCCACAAGATGGGCAACGAAGAGAGACGGACGAGATCGAGACGAATGCCATCATGGCGCTATGGAGTATTTACAGCCAAGCGACGACCGAGGTCAAATTTCAGGCAGATCGTAATCCGACCATCCAACACGATATTCGGGCGCTGTCGAATAATCTGATGGATTTAGTCGAGCAAACCAACTTAATTCGGCGTGCGATTATTACCGAGCGTTCGCACGCGTCCGTGAGTCCGCAATGGCGAGATTCCGCCATTGAGACAGCGCAGATGATTGACTGGCGTGATATCAGCTCGATCATACGAAACCTCAAGGGGCGACATCATCCAAGATCGCCTGACGGAATGGCTCTTCTGAAGGCGGTCAATCAACTGGGCGTTGACGGCAATCAATTGCTGCATGCGGCGAGAGCCGTGGCGCCGGCTGATCCAAAGTCGCTTCTCATCCTGAACCAGCGGGCGGGAGCCATCAATCAGGACATCGAGCAGGTTTTTGCGCTTTCGGTCAGGAACATGCGGTCGGATTTATATGTGCGTCTCGCGCGTCTGCGGCTGACGTTGCTGCTTAACATCGGGCTGGTGCTCTGCCTGATCGCCGTCGTGGGCATTATCTTTTACACGACTTACCGATCGCTGACCGGTGCGCTGCAGAAAAAGTCGCTTGCGGAACGCGATCTTCAACAGCTCAATGATCTGTATGCCACGCTGAGTCAGATTAATCAGCTCGTTGCCCATCGCTGCTCACAGGATCAGTTATTCGATGAGGTTTGCAGGATTATCACCAAGTCGACGCATTTCGAACTGGCGTTTGTCGCGATCTCCGCGGCTCGATCGCGGCAATGTCGGCTGAGCCACTGGGCAGGCTCGGCCGCTGAATATCTTCTGGCCATCTCCCATTCGCAGCAGAAGACGCTTCCGGCGGGTCTTCAACCGATCGATGCCTCCCTTACCAGCCAGAGTGCATCGGTTATTCATGATTTTAAGACGATGGGTTTTGATACCCCCTGGGCCTTTGCGCTTGATAAATTCCATCTGCGGTCGGCAGCGGCGTTTCCCCTGCTGCGCAAGGGGCACAACTTCGGAGTACTCGCGGTTTATTCCAGCCGCCCGGACGGGTTTTCTCCCCGCGTGGTTGAAGTGCTTTCGGAAATTGCCACCAGCCTGACCTTTGCCATTGAAGACGCCGATCGCGAATCACTGCGTCGGGCGGCGGAACAGGCCCTGCGCGATTCGGAAGCCCGCTACCATCTCGTCATGGAAGCAGCGGGCGACGCCATCATCCTGATGCAAAGCGACGGGCGCATCCTTGAAGTCAACCGACGGGCACTGGAACTGCTTGGTTACACACGCGAAGAAATGCTCACGCTGCGAGGGCAGCAACTCTTTCCGCCTGATGTGCAAGGCGACACCACCAACCGTTATAACCGCATCATCAATACCGGTGAAACCGTTGATTCTACGACAACCATCACGCGTAAAGACCTGCGGTCATTCCCGGTCGAAGCCGTGGAGAGCCGGGTTGAGATGCAGGGCAAGTACATGGTTCTGAGCATATTCCGCGATATCAGCGAAAGAAAAGCCGCAGAAGAACGCATCCATTATCTCGCCTACCACGATTCGCTTACCGGGCTGCCAAACCGGACCTTGCTCATCGATCGGCTCGAACAGGCGATCCGAGAGGCGCATCGGCGTAACACCATGGCGGGTGTGGTGTTTATTGATCTGGATAATTTCAAGAGCGTGAATGATACGCTTGGCCATGATTTTGGTGACGAACTGCTGCAGGGAGCCGCCATGCGGATTCGCAGTGCCCTGCGATCGGAAGACACGGTAGCCCGGCTTGGGGGCGACGAATTTATTGTGCTGATTAAAGAACCGCGATCGCCGGGGGATGTGAATCTCGTGGCGCAAAAAATCATACAGTCCATGTCGGTTCCTTTTGTCATCTCGGGGCATACGTTCCATATTTCGTGCAGCATCGGCATGAGCATCTACCCGCGCGACGGTGTGGATTGCGGGGTGCTTTTGCGTACGGCGGATGAGGCGCTTTATCAGGTAAAGAAGGAAGGGAAAAATCGCGCCGCCTTCCACACACCGGAAATGCATGCCGCCGCCATCGAGCATATACGCCTTGAAAATGACCTCCGCGAGGCACTGCGAAAAAATCAGTTTGTGCTTCAGTTCCAGCCACAGGTCAATCTGCAGACCGGCAAGATCATCGGAAGCGAAGCTCTGATCCGCTGGCAGCACCCGGACCGCGGATTGGTTTCGCCGATGAAATTCATCCCGCTGGCGGAGGAAAAGGGACTGATCCTTGAGATCGGAGAATGGATTCTTCACGAGGCGTGCGCGCAAAATCGTCGTTGGCAAACGGCAGGCGTGCCCATTGTGCCGGTTGCCGTGAACCTTTCCGCCCTGCAATGCCGCGAACCGGGCCTGCCTGAAATCGTCCGGCGGACCTTGCGCGATACAGGGCTGGATCCCGGCATGCTTGAACTGGAGATCACCGAAAGCACGTTGATGGCGCAGACGGAATCCCTGCGGTCGCGAATGATCGAGATCAAGGATTGCGGCATCCATTTTTCACTCGATGATTTCGGTACCGGATATTCAAGCCTCAGCTATCTGACCCGATTCCCCATCGATACGCTGAAAATCGACCGCACCTTTATCCGCGATATGATCGATGATCCGAAAGACCTCGCGGTGGTCGATACGATTGTGAACTTGGCGGAAAATCTGCAGCTTAAAACCATCGCCGAAGGTGTGGAAAAGATCGAACAGATTACCCTGCTGAAACTGCTGGGATGTCATTCCATTCAGGGTTATTTTTTCAGTAAGCCGGTGCACGCCGATGAACTGGCCAAAATGCTAAGCGGTGATATCCGACTGCCGACCGCTCAGAGTTCCACCCCGCGGGCCATCGCGGTTTGATGGCAGATTGGACTGACGGCCCGCGAACCGTATCGACGAAGTGGTCGTGTGAACGTATCAATCAACGTTAAAGTAACGGGCGTCGGGATGGTGCATCACGAGTGCGGAGGTGGACTGTTCCGGCTGGATCATCCAATTTTCCGAAAGCGTGCACCCGATACGGGCGGGATCCAGCAGAGCAAATAATTTTTCCTGATCCTGCAAATCCGGGCAGGCCGGATAGCCGAAACTGTACCGGCAGCCGCGATAATGACACGCAAATAAATCCCGCATGGTCGGGCCATCCTGATCGGCAATGCGCAGTTCCTGACGGATACGCTTATGCCACATCTCCGCGAGTGCCTCGGCAATCTGCACACCCATGCCGTGGAAATAGAGGTATTCAGTAAAATCCCCCTTTTCGAAAAGCTGTTTTTCAAAAGGGGTGATGATGTGGCCGGCGGTAACGCACATGGCCGGAAGAACATCCATTCTCCCGCTGCTTTTCGGCGCAATAAAATCGCTCAGACACCAGAATTTTCGGTTGGTCTGACGCGGGAAGTGGAAGCGGAGCCACTCGGTGCGGCCATCATCACGGTAGACGATCAGATCATTTCCTTCGGACTGGGCGTGAAAATAGCCGTAAACCACCTGCGGCTCGAAGAGCTTGAGTTCGACGGATTTCTGTTTGATGCGGCGGAAAATGGGCTGGACATGCTCCTGCGTCCAGCGGCGGAATTCATCGCGCGGCATCGTGCCGCTCTTGAACTGCCACTGCCCGCGGAACAGAGCCACTTCGTCGATGTAGGGAAAGATGGACTCGACGGGTATTTCGCTCACAACGCGCATACCCCAGAATGGGGCCTCGGGAATGGGCGCATCGGAACGAATGCCCACCGGCCCGGCCATGACCACCGCCGATGCCGCCGGTGCAGGGGATGGAGCCGCCGGAGCCGCCATCTGGCCGGAAGCGCGAAGCTGGGCCGTCTCTGAATCTTCACCGGTGGCCAGCAATATTTCCAGCAGTCGGCCGGTGCCGAGATGATCCATGATCCGCAATCCCTCGAACGCATCTTTGCCGTAAAAGAGGGGACCGGAATAGATTCGGCGGAGGTCGGATTCCACAAAAGACCGCGTTAACGCCGCCCCACCGAGGATGACGGGGGTTTTAATACCGAGACGGTTGAGTTCAATGAGATCATCCTTCATCACCATCGTGGACTTTACCAGCAGGCCGGAAAGTCCGATGGCGTCGGCGTTGTATTTCCGTGCGGCCTCAATGACATTGGTGATGGGCTGTTTGATGCCGAGGTTATAAACCTTGAAGCCGTTGTTGGAGAGAATGATATCCACCAGATTCTTGCCGATATCATGCACATCGCCGCGAACGGTTGCCAGCACCAAGGTACCGCGGGTTGACCCTTCAGATTTGGGCATGAAAGGCTGGAGGAAGGCGACGGCGGCTTTCATCACTTCAGCGCTCTGAAGGACGAAGGGCAACTGCATTTTGCCCGATCCGAAGAGTTCACCGACCGTCTTCATACCCGCGAGCAGATAATCATTAATAATGGTCAGCGCCGGATATTGTTTCAGCGCCTCCTGAAGGTGTTCATGGAGCCGTTGTTTATCGCCATCGATGATATGCCGCTGCAGTTTTTCCTCCAGCGGCAGATTTTCCTCAGCGGCAGCATCCTTTTTCGGCGTGCCGAGGGTGCTCAGGAGGCCAAGGGGGTTGTAATCGTCAGTGCGACGGTCGTAGATGAGATCGAGCGCCCAGCGGTAATGCTCGGGATCGATGCGGTTTTCCGGCAGGATTTTGCTGGAATGAACAATCGCCGAGGTGAGCCCGGCGCGGACACATTCATTGAAAAACGCACTGTTGATCACCAGTCGGGCGTAGGGCTTGAGACCGAAAGAGACATTGGAGAGCCCCAGCGTGGTATGGCAGTTCGGAAATCGAGCGGATATGGCCCGTATGCCGTCAATAGTTTCAATGGCCAGCCGCCGCACCTCGTCCTGCCCCGTTACGATGGGGAAGATCAGGGGATCAAAGTAAATATCCGTTTCCGGAATGCTGTATTTGTTCACCAGAAGGTCATAAAGTCGCTCGGCGATCTGCAGTTTGCGATCCGCGGTTTTGGCCATCGCTTCGGTTTTATCCTCATCGATGGTTCCGGCGACGACGGCGGCGCCATAACGTTTCAGCAGGGCGGCCATTTTGGCGAGTTTTTCCTCACCGTCCTCCAGATTGATGGAATTGACAATGCACTTTCCCGGCGCCGCCTGCAGACCCGCTTCAACCACATCCAACTGCGTGGAATCAATCATCAGCGGAGCGGTGACTTCCTTGGCGAATCGCTGCACCACGCCACGCATATCCGGCACGCCGTCGCGCCCGACATAATCGACGCACACATCAATGACATGGGACGATTCCTTCACCTGCTCACGCCCCATCGCAACGAGCGTATCCCAATCCTGGGCCAGCAGCGCTTCCTTGAATTTTTTACTGCCGTTGGTGTTGGTGCGCTCACCGATGATCAGAATGGAATTATCCTGTCGGGCATCAACGGAGGAGTAAAGCGATGAAACTCCGCAGTGGGTCGCATCGGGTTTCCGCCCGAAAGCTTCGCGTCTGATCGGTTTAAGATCGCGAATCGCATCAGCCGTGGCTTTAATATGGGCGGGCGTGGTGCCGCAGCAGCCGCCGACGATATTGACGCCGAGGTCGCGGATAAATTCGACATGGGCTTTGGCCAATTCGGCGGGCCCGAGCGGAAAATGCGTTCTCCCTTCATGCTGCACGGGAAGGCCGGCGTTAGGTTGAACAGAGATGTAGCGGGTGCAATCGCGGCTGAGCACCTCGACGTGCTGGCGCATCAGTTCCGGCCCGGTGGCGCAGTTCATGCCGATCACATCCACCGGCAGAGCTTCAAGCGTGGTGATGACCGCCGGCATCTCGGTACCCAAAAGCATGGTACCGACCGTTTCCATGGTAACCTGCACCATGATCGGTACGTGAATCTTCGCCTCGTGCATGGCGTCAACGGCCGCGATGACGGCGGTTTTAGCCTGCAGCAGATCGAAGCAGGTTTCGATCAGGATGACATCCACCCCCCCTTCAAGCAGGCCGAGAATCTGCTCGCGGTAGGAATCGTGCATGAGATCGAATGTGGTGTTGCCCAGCGTGATCGACTTGGTACCCGGCCCGATCGATCCGGCGACAAAACGGGGATGCCCGGGTGTACGGGCGTTTTCCGCAGCCCGCCGGGCAATCTGAGCCGCGGTGCGATTGATCTCGCGGCAGCGATCCTGCAGATCGAATTCCGCCAATACAATTTTACTGCCGCCGAACGTGTCGGTCTCGACGGTATGGCTGCCGGCGGCAAAATAGGATGCGTGGATGCGTTCAATCACATCGGGCCGACTGAGCACCAGCACTTCGGGGCAGTTTTCAAGATTCCAGAAATCCGCCAGCGGCAGATCCGCCTCGAAGATCTGCGTTCCCAAACCGCCATCAAAAAGCATGACGTTGTCGCGGAGGAAATCGAGAAACGCGGGAGACGCAGACGGCGTGCGGCCCGGTGACGCTTTCTCAGAGAGACTGATATCTGCAATCTGGGTTGAAGATGCGATCATCATCGCCGCCGATCCTCGCGCCGCTGCCTGCCGGCAGGCCGTTTCGTGGCCTGAGCTCGGCTGCGGGGCGCAGCTTTGGGCGCAGCTTTGGGCGCCGCTTTTGCCGCCGATGCCGTATGGCGAAGTCGCTTACGCTCTTTTTCCATCTCCTTGCGTTCAAACCACTGCTGAGTGGCATCGCGCTTGAGTTGCTGATATTCGCGGGAACTGGCGTGTCGCAGCCATGCGACTTCCGCATCCGTCAACAGGCGGTATTCGCCAGGAGAAAGTCCTTTGATGGTGAGCTTTTCCGCAATGGCGACGCGGCAGAGATCACGTACCCGGTACCCGGCCCGGGCCAGCACGCGGCGAATCTCGCGGTTCCGCCCCTCCGCGAGTCGGACTTCAAGTGTGGTCAATTGCCGATCACTGCTGATTAATTTAATTTTAAGTCCCTCGGTGCGCACGGCCTGCCCGCGCCCGGCCGGTCCCAGCCACGCCCCCTTGCGAATCTTTTCCAAGGCTCCCGGGCTCATTTTTCCGTCGACGGTGACGACGTAAAGTTTCTCCACGCCGTAACTCGGATGTGTCAGGCGGTTGGCCAGTTCGCCGTCATTGGTCAGCAGCAGCAGGCCGCGGGAGTCCATATCCAGCCGCCCCACTGGAAAGAGGCGCTGAGAAATTGGTTTGACGAGGTCAAAAACCGTTTTTCGGCCGGACTGATCCTGTCGCGTGACGAGGATGCCTCGCGGCTTATAGAGCAGCACATGCACGGGCTTTTCCGGTTGGATCGGCTCCAGGAGGGTATCGCCGACGGTCACCTGATCACGAGCCGGGTCGATCATGACGGGTAATTCACGGCGCAAATCGCCGTTGACGCGAACCTGCCCACTGCGGATCATCTCTTCGCAATGGCGGCGCGACGCCACGCCACAATCCGCCATGAATTTTTGTAAACGTACCTGCATCGATTATTTCGCCTCGCTTCGGGTCGGCCGTGCCGGTAATCGGGCTGCAAGAACCGCACAAGGACTTACCACACGCATGTAGCACGGCCGCTCTTGCACGGGTTGCGACGGCAGCAAAACGGTGTCGCCGGGCGCCAGCGCCGTGCCACCATGTCCGGGCCAGTCCAATACCGCCTGTCCGGAGAGCATGATCCACACCTGCGATTGATTATCCAATATCTCCGAGGTGAGGTGTACCGAACCTTCCGAAAAATCAAGGCGTGAAAGCGTGAAATAGTCGCAGGTGGCCAGTTCTCGAATCATCACATCTTCAAGCTGCCGGGTACGGACTGCGGCGGATTGGACCACCTGCGGCCGGTCAAAATCAATGACATCGAGCGCTTCCTGAATATGAAGCGTGCGCGGCTTTCCGTCGGGGCCCAGCCGATTCCAATCAAAGATCCGAAAGGTGGTATCGCTTGGTGTCTGCACCTCCGCCACCAATACACCCGCGCCCAGTGCATGCACCATTCCCGACGGAAGAAAATGGCAGTCTCCCACTCGGGCCGGAACGCTCTGCAAAATTTCGGCCGCCCGTCCGGATTCAATGGCTTTCTGAAATTGCGGCCGCGTCACGCCGGGAACAAGCCCCTTGTAAATGCGGGATCCGGGCGCCGCATCCAAAACGTACCATGCTTCGGTCTTAAGATGGGTGCCGGGATGGGCGCGTGTGTACTCGGCCGTCGGATGAACCTGCACCGAGAGATCCTCCCGTGCATCTAAATATTTTATCAGCAGGGGATAATACCCCCCCACCCGCCCCGGCAAATACGCATCCCCTTCCTGCTGCAGAATTTCCCGCAATTGGCGTCCGGCCCATGGCCCGGCAGCGACTACACTGCTCAGTGCACCGGATGCGTCGGCACCGATAGAATCGGCTTTTACAGAACCGGGGGGCAGATCCGCCAGTTCCCACGATTCGCCCCATCGGGTGGACGGGGATTTGGCGGGAACGGGTTTACCCAAAACTTTTTTCAACCGGTCGCCCCCCCAGATCCGGGGTTGGAGTATCGGTTCAAATTTCAACGGATAAGCCATGATTGATAACCTGCTTCCATAACGCAGCCTGAGGTTTTCTTTTTCACACGCATCGGCACGCCGATTTCCATGGCATACAGTGTAAACGCATGCGCTCCAATTATCCTCATCCACGCCTTTAACCACCGCCTGCCTGACAGCCATCCTGAACGGAGTGAGGCACGGCCCCCTATCCGTAGGGCGGAGCGTTTCAGTCGGCCGCTTGCGTCCCGTCCGCCAACCGACTATCATTCTATCCGGATGGACGGATTGTTCAAATGGGACGAAAAAAAATGCCGGCTTCGGACAAATCCAATTCGGTCGAGCAATGGGTGCGTGTCCTGCGCTCACTGGCAGATCCGGTGCGCATGCGTATCCTGCAGTTGATGGATTCCGCGGGGCGGCCGGCCCTGCGGGTGGGTGAACTGGCCGATGCCTTGAAAATGCCCCAATCCACCATCTCGCGCCATCTCAAGACCCTGCTGGAAGCGGACCTGATCGAAGCCCGCCGCCAGGGAACCGCGATTCTTTACCGCCCGCACGTCAGCCGAGACATCGCCGGCTTGAAGGAATTGCGCAGCGTATCGCGGAAGGTTCTGCATGGCGATGATGAACTGCGGGCCGATTTATCCCGTCTGAGCCGAATACTGGAGCAGCGGCAGGAAGACGCCTTCGCCGAAACTGCACCGGAATGGGATTCGATCCGCGAACGCTGGTTTGGGGATACGTTTCAGTATGAAGCAATGCTTGCGGCCCTGGACCCGGGTTGGGCGATTGCCGATATCGGGGCGGGAACGGCGTCGCTGTCGATCAATCTGGCCCCGCATGTAAGCCGCGTCTATGCGGTCGAGCCATCACCGGCCATGCTCAAGGCGGCGCGGCAGCGACTGGTCGGCAGCGGACGGGATAATGTGGAAATAGTAGCCGGTGCGGTGGAGGAGATTCCCCTGCCCGAGGCGAGTGTGCACATGGCGCTGGCGTGTCTGGTGCTGCATCATGTGGCGGATACGACGCGGGCACTGGCGGAGATGCATCGTATCCTTATACCCGGCGGTGTCATGATCATTATTGATCTGCTGCCGCATCAGATCGACTATTTCCGCGAAAAAATGGGGCACCGGTGGATGGGATTCCAACCGCAGAAACTCCAGCGGCTGGCGGTCGAGACCGGCTTTACCGCCGCCCGCTGGCATACCCTGCCCGCCCGCACCACACGTTTGAAGGACACCGGCATTCGCGTGCCGGATATTTTTGTCATGCGAGCCGCGAAGCCGCACGGTGCGTCTTCGTAGGTTTGCAGATCGCTCGCCGACGTTTCGGCGGATTTTAGGTTGAAAGGAAACTTTCTGATGTCAGTTGAACATGATGTGAAGGATATGAGTCTCGCCGCCGAAGGGCGCAAGCGTATTGAATGGGCGGATAAGGATATGCCCGTGCTGCGGGCGGTACGGGAGCGATTTGAAAAGGAAAAACCGTTGGCCGGCTACCGCATGGCGGCATGCCTGCATATCACCACGGAGACGGCCAATCTGGCCCGCGCCCTGCAGGCCGGTGGCGCGCAGCTTGCACTTTGCGCCAGCAATCCCCTTTCCACGCAGGATGACAATGCGGCATCGCTGGTGAAAGATTTCGGCATCTCGGTCTTCGCCATCAAGGGAGAAGATCGCGATACCTATTACCGCCATATGAATAAGGCACTGGATATCAAGCCAAACGTCACCATGGATGATGGCGCCGATCTGGTCAGCCTGCTGCACGGTGAACGCAAGGATTTATCCACCAATATCGTTGCATCCATGGAAGAAACCACCACCGGTGTTATCCGACTGCGGGCGATGGAAAAGCAGGGCATCCTGAAGTTTCCGGTCATTGCCGTCAATGATGCGCAGTGTAAACATATGTTTGATAATCGTTACGGCACGGGACAATCCACACTCGACGGCATCATCCGCGCGACGGATCATCTCATTGCCGGGAAAAAAGTGGTGGTATGCGGCTACGGCTGGTGCGGACGCGGTGTGGCAACACGTGCCCGCGGCATGGGCGCTAACACCATCGTGACCGAAGTTGATCCGATTCGGGCTTTGGAAGCCACGATGGACGGCTTCTGGGTGATGAGCATGGAAGAAGCGGCGAAGATCGGCGATATTTTCATCACGGTCACGGGCAATACCAGTGTGATCCGCATCGAGCACTTCAAATTGATGAAAGACAATGCGGTCGTCTGCAATTCCGGCCATTTCAATGTGGAACTGGATCTGGAATCCCTGGCCAAGCATGCGTCAAGCGTGCGCAAGCAGGTGCGGGAATTTGTGGATGAATACACGCTTCCCAACGGTCATCGCATTCAGGTTGCCGGCGAGGGGCGGTTGATCAATCTCGCGGCGGCCCATGGGCATCCGGCATCGGTGATGGATATGAGTTTTGCCGTCCAGGCGCTGGCGACGGAATGGGCGATCAAAAACAAGACAGCGCTGAAGAAGCAGGTTCATGATGTGCCGGCGGAAGTCGATGCGTGGGTGGCACGACTGAAATTGCAGACGATGGGCATCGCGATCGACGAACTCACGCCCCAGCAGCATAAATATCTCAACAGCCACGACATGGGCACCTGAGCCCGTTGGCAGCATACTGAAATTGCATGGATGGGGGCTTCCAGCAACGGCCCCCATCCTCGTCTACTGCAGGCGCTACGGCTGACGTACGCAACTCATGCCCATCGGATCAGCAAATGGTGGACTGCGAGGCAGTGTGGCCGCTCAAGCCGATTCGCCACCGCTAATCCCGCGGCCCCCTATAATGCATGGGATACTGCACCGCTGGTTCCATCTTGGTTTTATGGATGAGGTGGCGACGATGATTGAGTTGATTCGACAACTGGGATTTTCCATGGTCCAGCCAATGGCTGTGATGGCGGCGATGGCTGCGGGCGCAGCGTTGCTGATGGGCGGGTGTGCATCAACGCCTTCCGCGCCGACGGCGGATAAAACCGTCCACAAGCCGACCGTCGCGGCCCCATCGTGGGTGGCAGGTCCGTCGGCACCTTTGCCCGAAGGTTTCCCGCCGCCCGGTCCGGTCGGTGAGGTGATCATCAAGCAATATCCCGCGTGTCGGATTGCGGTAACCAAAAGAACGGCCGACCGCAGCGGTAGCGGCGAATTATTCATGCCGCTGTTTCGGCATATTGAATCGAACCATATTGCGATGAGTTCCCCGGTGGTGATGACTTACAACACGAATGCCAAAGGGAAGGAATCGATGGCATCGATGGCGTTTGTCTATGGCAAGCCAACCATCGGAAAAGATGGCACGGACGGGCGGGTTACGGTGGAAGATGAACCACCGATGTTGGTGGCGAGTATCGGTGTGCGGGGGCAATACACGGCAGCGCGATTCGAGCGGGCGGAGAAAAAAGTTGTGCAGTGGCTCGCCGCCCACGCCGGAGAATATCAGGCGGACGGGGAAGCGCGGTATCTGGCGTACAACAGCCCATTTGTGCTCCCTTGGTTCAAATATGGGGAAGTGCAGATTCCGGTCAGGCGTGTAACCGGTACGGCCGCCGGGAGCGCCCGGTAATGGGATTCCGAATATCGCAGATATTTTTCTGGCTTTCGCTTTCGATCTATTTCGGCGGGCTGGCGATCCTCGGCCCGTTGGCTGCGTATGAAATATTCACGATTATTCCGGAATCTCACGCCACCGTTCCGGGGATGAGCCCCGCACTCGACCAACCCAAACAGCTTGCGGGCGATGTTTTCGGACACATTCTCAAGGCTTTCAATCCGGTGGAACTCACCTGCGCCGGTATCCTGCTGGCCGCGGTGTTGTTTCAGACGGTTTTTTATCTGCGGTGGAAGAACTTCTGGAATCTGATTCGGGTAATTCTGGTCTGCCTGATCACCGCGGTAACACTCGTCGATCGTTTCTACACTTTCCCAAGGGTCTGGCAGGAACACAAGCAGTGGGTGGAGAATGTCGATCGGCACCCCGCGCAGGCGGCGGCACACCGGAAGCAATTTGAAATCCTGCATGCCCAATCAGAACATCTGGGAGAAGCGGAACTGTTTCTGCTTCTGGCACTGCTGCTGGTGTCGGCGGCGACGCAGGGACCGCCACGGCAGGCGGGTGCCACACTGACGGACAGCCGGGCAAAAGCCGCGGGCGTATAAGGGACACTGCCATGCCGCGTATGTCATTGGAAAAGCGCCGACAGCATGCCGCTGCGATTGTTGCAATTCTTAAATCCACCTATCCCGATGCCCATTGTGCATTGGTCCATCACAATCCGCTGGAATTACTGATTGCCACCATTCTTTCCGCGCAATGCACGGATGAGCGGGTGAATCAGGTGACGCCGAAACTTTTTGCGGCATACCCTGATGCCCGCGCGCTGGCGCAGGCTCAAGTCGCTGACATTGAAGCGATCATCCGCAGCACAGGTTTTTTCCGGGCAAAGGCCCGATCCATTTCCCGCACCGCACGGCTCCTGGTGGAAAAGCATGGTGGGAAGGTCCCGGCCACGATGGCGGAACTTACCGCCCTGCCCGGCGTCGGGCGTAAAACTGCCAATGTGGTGCTGGGCAATGCCTGGGGAATTGATGAGGGGATTGTGGTTGACACGCATGTGGGACGCCTTTCACGGCGGCTGGGATTGACCCGGCAGACCGATCCGGTGAAGGTGGAACAGGACCTGATGCAGATCATCGAGCGCCGCGATTGGACCTTGATGTCTCATTTAATGATTTTTCATGGCCGCCGCCGATGTACGGCGCGGAGCCCCGATTGCGCCGGGTGCGAGCTCGCGGACATCTGTCCATCGGCAAAACTCCTGGGCGGATCGCGCCAGGCTGGCCCTGCGGGTAAGAAACGGGTATAACATGAAACGACGTTATTGCATGGAGACATGAACGATGGCAGAGCCCGTTAAAGCGCAGCAACTGAAAGTATCGACCGAGCATGGAGACATAACCGTTGAAATGTGGCCGGACGTGGCCCCCGGGACCGTTGATAATTTTGTCAAACTGGCGAAAAAGGGGTTTTACAACGGCCTGACGTTTCACCGCATCATTCCGGGCTTCATGATTCAGGGGGGATGTCCGCAGGGGACGGGTACCGGCGGACCGGGATACCACATCAAGGCGGAATTCAGCAATCGTAAACATACTCGCGGTGTCATCAGCATGGCGCGTTCGCAGGATCCGAACTCCGCCGGCAGCCAGTTCTTCATCATGCATCAGGCCGCGCCGCATCTGGACGGACAATACACCTGTTTCGGCCAAGTCGTCTCGGGCATTGAAGTCGTCGACAAAATCGCCGCGGTTCCCCTGCGCAACAGCCAGACCGGCCAACCGGCCCAGGCTCCCAAAATCAATTCCATTACGGTGTTATGACGGCGGGCGGCGGCCGGATATCCGGGTACCGGCCCAAGGGCACACATGCGTATTGTCCATACAGTTGAATTTTACCATCCCCGCACGGGTGGAGCCCAGGAAGTTGTCCGGCAGCTTTCGCAGCTCATGGTGCAGCACGGTCATGAAGTCACCGTCGCAACCACCGCCTGTCCCGAGAGAACGGAAAAAGTGATCAACGGCGTGCGGATTGAGGAATTTGACTGCAGGGGCAATGCCGTGCGCGGCATGTCAGGCGAAATTGAGCGGTATCAGAAATATATTATCGACGGCGGCTTTGATGTGGTCATGTCCTATGCGGCCCAGCAGTGGGCGACCGACGCACTGTTTCCGGTGCTCGATCAGATACCTTGCCGAAAGGTACTTTCACCGTGCGGATTTTCCGGCCTCTATGATCCGGCCTACCGACAGTATTTCGCCGATCTGCCGGCAATATTGCGGAAATATGATCATCTTATTTTCCATTCTGAATCTTACCGCGACATTGAATTCTGCCGATCCCACGGCCTGGCGAATATGGAGGTGATTCCCAACGGGGCATCGGCGGAGGAATTCAGCCATGTGGACAAATCTTTCCGCGCCCGCCACGGTATTGCTGAAAAAGCACTGATGCTCCTTACCGTCGGTTCTCACACCTGCTGGAAAGGGCACACCGAGGCAATCGCGGCACTGGCGGCAGCGAAAATCGGGCCGGCCGTGCTGGTGATCATCGGCAATACGAATGCCTCGCTGGGATGTCTGCCGCGAGATATCGCGCAATCCAAGTGGATACGCCTGAAATCTTTGGGCAGGAAGCGGGTATTGCTGCTGGATCCCCCCCGCCCCGATGTGATTGCCGCATATCACGCCGCGGATTTGTTTGTGTTTCCATCCAACATTGAATGTTCGCCGCTGGTGCTTTTCGAAGCGATGGCTTCTCGAACTCCGTTTATCGCCAATGACGTGGGAAACAGCCGGGAAATCGCCGGATGGAGCGGCAGCGGGCTGATTCTGCCGACGCATCAGAAGCCGGGTGCACCGCCGGGATACTGTCAATGTAACATCGCCGACCTTACGCGAGGTATCGAAGAACTTCTCGCCGACCCGGCGCGCCGCTCTGTGATGGCGGATCACGGGTATCAGGCGTGGAAAGAGCGCTTTAACTGGGAATACCTGTCGACCCGCTACGAAGCGGCGTATCAGGCGCATGCGGTCCCAAGCCGTTGAGTTGCTGAATCCTTTCGGGGACGCAAACGGCGGGGTAACCCTCGTTTGTCGAGTTGTGAGAACTGGTTTGCAACGGATACGAGTTTATACTCTCAGCATTGACGTTTGATCCGGCCCGGGAGGCACATGGCGATTTTACGAATTGGCACTCGCGGAAGTTTGCTTGCTAAAACTCAGACACAGATGGTTGCGGACGCGTTGGCGAGAGCTAATCCCGGTCTGCAAACCGAACTGATCACCATTACCACTTCCGGTGATCGCCACCGCGAAGGCCCGCTGCAGAATGCAGGCGGCAAAGGCCTCTTTGTAAAAGAGTTGCAGCAGGCCCTGATGGAGAAACGCATTGATCTGGCCGTCCATTCAGCCAAAGACCTGCCGGTTGGACAGGCGGACGGATTAAAATTGGTCGCTACACCGCTGCGAGCCGATCCGCATGATGTATGGATAGGGTTTAACGGCATGGCCATCGCGGAACTGCCACACAGCGCCGTGGTGGGGACCACTTCGCTGCGCCGAGCGGCCCAATTGCGTGCAAAGCGCCCCGACCTGCGTATCGAACCGCTGCGCGGAAATATTGACACCCGACTGGACAAGGTCAACCGAGGCGTTGTTGCGGGAACTTTTCTCGCTAAAGCGGGATTGGATCGCACCGGGCTACTGCCGAAGACTGCTGTCGCATTACCGCTGGATGAATTCATTCCGGCCGTGGGTCAGGGGACGCTGGCATTGGAGTGCCGCGATGACGATCGGACCACTCAACTTGCTGCCGAAGCGATTCATGACGGCCATACTGGAGCGGCCCTGGAGTTTGAACGAAAAGTGGTGGAATCGCTGGCAGGTGACTGCCTGGCGCCGATCGGCGTGCTTGCCCGGCCCCGGCATCTGGATCATCCAGGTTCCAAGGGGTGGATATTTCGCGCTCTGATCGCACTTCCCGACGGCAGTGAGATGGCACGGGCGGCGATCATGGGCGAAGAAGCCCTTCCCGATGCAGCGTCTTTGAAATTACTGTTGGAAACACTCCAGCGTCGAGGAGCAGCGGAAATTATGGATAAACTCCGGCTTTTGCGATAATTCATCACCCCCCTGCCATGAACCCGCCGCATGTGATATAACTTCCATGTAATTCTGCATGGCGGCAGATAATGACAGGTAGTTGTAGAAAATAAAAAGGCGTGATGAAGCAATCCATTGCGGCACAATCCACGGCTGATGATACCCCCCTTCTGATGCACTTCCCGCCGCTTTGGCGCAATCGAAACTTTTTTCTGCTTGCGACGGCCTACGTGGTGTCGGTGGTCGGCGATCGGATTCATTATCTGGTCATGCTGGCACTGATGTGCTATGTGATTCTGCACGATAAAACGGAAAGCGCTCAGCACTCGGCCCAGCTTAATATCGCCATGTTCATCCCGTTTCTCATGCTGGCACCGATCGGCGGCGCCATATCCGACCGGCTGCCCCGACGATGGGTGATGATCGGCTGCGATCTGACACGTTTTGTCATTGTGATCATCGCCCGAACGGTACTGCTGGTGGCCGCCTATCACAGCAGTCTGCCGGTGTGGGAACTGCTGGTGCTGCTTTTCGGTTCCGAAGTGATTCTCTCAAGCTTCGGAGAAATATTCTCTCCTGCGCGTGCCGCCATCGTTCCGAATCTGGTCCATCCGCGGGAACTGCTCCAGGCGAATTCCATTCTTTCGGTGGCGGGTACGATCAGCACGCTGGCGGGCTTTGTGCTCGGCGGAGTCCTCATCACATTGGGCCACTACTGGCATTACGGCCTTCAGGTGGCGATGTACGCAGATGCCGCGACCTATCTGATGTCGGCAACGGCGGTTTTTTCGATGAAGCTGCAACCCGGTATGGATCGGCCCGAACCGGTCAAGGGGCATACGCATCCCGGATTGATCAAGGAACTCACCAGTGCATGGCATTATCTGCGATGCCATAAACATCCACTGCAGGCCATAACGCTGGAGGTACTTTTTTTTACCGCCAGTTCAGTCATTCTCAACTGCATGCCGGCGATTGTCACGTCACGTTTTCATCTTACCGCCAGTGATTTTGCCTATTTCATGGGGGTTGCCGGGATCGGGATGATTGTCGGGGCGGCGGCGGTAAGCCGGGCGCGAAATGGAATCCCGAAGGAAGTGGGCATCGGTTGGGCGACGGTCGCTATTGGCGCAGGGATCCTGATGGCCGGGCAGGCGTCGCACTGGGAGACGTTTCTGATCTGGCTGACACTCAGCGCATCGTTCGGAGCGGTGATGTTCATCACCGTGGACACGTTGCTGCAGCGCGTGGTGCCCGACTGGGTGAGAGGGCGTGTGATGGGAGCTCGGGATATGCTTACAACCTTCGGTCTGCTTCTGCCAACCGTACCGATTGCATTCTGGCCGAAGGTGGACGCCTTTTTAATGTCGATCATTCTCGGTGTCGGAACCGCGATTCTGGCCATCGGCGTATTTTTGCTGATTATCTACTACCGTCGGCAACCCTTGCCTCTGCCAGCCGCCGCCGCCCGGCGTCTGGTCGCCGCTTATATGCAGGTGGTACACCGCTGGCGCCGGGCCAACGCCTGCCGCATTCCGGTTCACGGGCCGGCCATTGTGGTGGGCGATCACGGCGGTGCTCTGCAGACTCTCGCGGTCGCCATCAGCAGCAAGCGACGACTGGTTCGTCTGATGATGGAGGAGAAATATTTCCGGCTTCCGATTTTACGGCAGATATTCGGGCTCCTTGGGTGCATCTCCATCAATCGGCAGGGAGCACGCGGCAAGAGCCTGCGCCAGGCACTGCGGGCACTGAATCATGGACATGTCGTGGGTCTTTTTCCGGAGATATCGACAGGTTATGGGCCGGCGGGGGGCGAGCCTCAACTTGCGGCCGCGATGCTTGCAGCCCGGACCGGAGCGCCGGTGGTTCCAGTATACATTTCAGGTACCTATCCGCACCGATCGGTACTGCACGACTTATTAAAGCCCGCGCGGGTGGTGATACATTTCGGATCGCCGATCCATTTTGATCGATACGATAAGGACTCTTCTTCCCGGGAACATCTGCGCGAGGTGGCGAAGGAGATTTTGCAGGCGATTGAGCACCTCAGGCTGCGTGTGGAAAGCGCCGCGGAAAAAGGCTCACCGACGCATCGATAAAGCTCCATTGCAACCTGCGACACATCACTGCAGAGCCTGCATCGCCTTAAGGGCCGCGCGGATACGGCGCTGTACCTGCGGCAGCGACTGGATATCTTCCGCAGATGTGTGAAGGCGGGATTGCAGAGAAACCGTATCCTGAAGCTCGCCGGCGGCTTTTTGAAACGCCTTGAGACGCCGCAACACTCTGTCCAATTGAGCTTCCGGCGCAGCATGGATGGCGTGCATGAATTCCAGCAGATAGCGCCACTGCTTGCCGGCAATACGCGTGCGGTGAATATGATGCGGGGTGGGCCGCAGATACGACCGCCGGGATCGCCGGTTGAATCGCCGCCGGTGCCAGGCGAGCCGCGAGCGGATCGCCTCTTCAACCATTTTCGGATCAACATGCAGGTCCAGAGCGCGGGTGCTGTCAACCACCCGATGAAGTTCCGCGTCTGCCGCCGCCTGCTTCCAATGACGATTCAGTAATTGCGAAACCTCCCGCCGTTCTTTCCGAAGCGCTCGAATGAGCTGTCGGTGGCGAGCAACATCGATATCCGCCTTCTTACGGCCGGTTGCCTGCAGATTCTGCAGGAAGACATCAATATCACGGACGCGACCGGCAGCCCGGCGCAAATCACGCAGGCGTCGGACACAATGACCGGCGCGGCGGTGCGGTATGCTGCCGGCGGCGGCAAGCAGGGCGAGAGCTTCGGTCGTGCGACGGGTCGCGACGCGCAGATCATGGATAACCCGCTCGCCGGGTTCGGCGTGAACTGCGAGAAGATATCCGCGCATCAGTGACAGCCGCCGGTAGAGATGGTCGGTGATCTGCCGCATGTGCCTTGGAGAAAGGCTGCGGGAATCAAGCTCAATATCGTTCAGCGAGGGCGGATGGGCTGCTGCGATGTGGGAAATGGGAGACATGCGGCTGCTCATCGGTCCATCTGCTTATGGTTAGACAACTTCCACCCGCCGCAGCATAATCATGAACGATGGTAAAGTCCCGCGCAATTGTTAAGGTTTTCCGGCAGCCGCTCGCAGGCACAGGGCGTCGCCGCAGGACAACCCGACCGCCGTCCCGCAATTTACCCGCCGCAAAACCAACCACATCCGGCAGCCCGCATGGGCTTCGTCTCTGCGCCATCGACATCGGCACCAACTCTCTGCATATGGTGATAGTGGAAGTTACCGCCGGATTGACGTTCCGCACGCTCAGTTCTCAGAAGGAACTGACGCAACTGGGGCGGGATGCACTGGTCAAACACGTTCTGACGCGGTCCGCCATGAATCACACCGTGACGGTTCTGGGGCGATACCTGCGCGTGGCGCAGAGCTTTGAATGCGATCAGGTACTGGCATTTGCCACCAGTGCGGTGCGCGAGAGCGTCAATGGCGGCGATTTTATTCAATTGGTCAAAGAGCAACTCGGTCTTGATGTGCGGATCATCTCCAGTCAGGAGGAAGCACGCCTGATTTATCTGGCCGTCCGCCAAGCCATTAATTTTGATCTCGGTACGGCATTGGTGGTAGATATCGGCGGCGGCTCGGCTGAATTCATTTTCGCCCAGTATGAAAAACCGCTGATGCTTGAGAGCCGTAAGCTTGGTGCCAGCCGCCTCACTCAGGCATTCCTGTCTGCGGACCCTCCGGCAAAATCGCAGATCAAGCGCCTGCGAAAACATATTCATAAAATTCTTTCCCCACTGGTCAAGCGCATCAAGGCATTACAGCCACGACAGTATGTCGGCACTTCCGGAACGATGGAAAACATCGCCTCCATGTGCGCGGCCCTCCACGGCCAGCAGGCGGCTCGCGGCCGGGTGGCCGGCGTGATTACCCGCGAGGATTTTGATCTGATTTATCGCCGCGTCACCCGAATGTCGATGCGCCAGCGGGAATTCATTCCGGGTTTGGACCCGGCACGAGCATTTCAGATCGTCGCCGGATGCGTTCTTGTTGAATATCTGTTTGATCAATTCAAGATCAATCGAATCGAGATTTCCGACCGTGCCATGCGCGAGGGGATGATCATCGACTATATGCAGACCCACTGGCCGAAGGTGCGTCTGTCGGTTGAGATCATGGACCCGCGACGACGGAATGTCGTGGAATTGGGGCGGCGCTGCAATTTTGACGAAGCCCATGCCCGCCATGTGGCGAAGTTGGCGGTATCGATATTTGATCAGCTTGAGCGAGTTCACCGCCTGGACCGTCGGTACCGGGAATTGCTGGAATATGCCGCCATGCTTCATGATGTCGGGTGGCATATCGGCCATTCGGGACACCATAAGCATTCCTGGTATCTGATCAAAAATGGCGATTTAGCGGGCTTTTCGCCGCAGGAAATTGACATCATGGCGGTTACCGCCCGCTACCATCGGCGGAGCATGCCCAAAAAAAGCCACGAACCGTACATGGCGCTGACGCCGGATGAACGCGACGTGGTGGAAAATCTCGCCGCAATACTGCGCATCGCCGAGGCGCTGGATCGGGGACACTATCAATGTGTGGATCACGTTCAATGTTCTGCCGACCGCCGGAGTGTGCATTTCACCATCCGCCATCGAAGCGATCCGGAACTTGAACTTTGGGCGGCGCGGCAGAAAGCGGATATGCTGGAGAAACTCTCCGGGCGGAAGGCCGTTTTTTCCGCGCGTGAAATTCGCCAGCCGATCGGACGCAGCCACACGGCCCCGGCGGCGTGAGGACGACATACCATGAAGAATCACTATACTTTCATTAACGTTATCATCCTATCCGCGGCATGCATGATGGCGCTTGCCGGGTGCAGCCGCCATTCGCCCCCAACCCCCAGGGGAACGACTTACCATTACATCGTTCACGGCACGATCGTGGCGCTGCCGGTATCCAATCAGGGCCCGCCACAGTTGCAGATCAATGCCGGTCCGATTCATAACTGGGTGCGGATGAACGGCAAGGTAGGAACGATGCCCGCCATGGTGATGCCGTACCAACTGGAGCGGGGGGTGAGTACGGCAGGCCTGAAAGTGGGAGAAAAAATCGTGTTTCATTACGAGGTAAACTGGCAGCGGGATATCGCCCAGATAACTTCGATACGTCCCGCCCGCGCCAAACCATGACATAACAAGCGTTGTTCAGAGATTTGAGGTTTCTATGTCTGATCACAACCAGCGGATGCGGCGGATGCGGCAGAATCCCCTCCTGCGTGATATGGCGGCCGATTATGTTCTCCGGCCCGAGGATTTCATTCTGCCGTTGTTTGTCCGCAACGGAGAGGACATTCGTCATCCTATCCTGAGCATGCCAGGCCATTTTCAATATTCCCCGGACGTGCTGCTGGAGGAGCTCTCCGAGTGGGCAGCCATGGGCCTCCGCGGGGTTATGCTCTTCGGTGTGGTGGATGCGGCGGACAAAGATGCCGTCGGGTCGCATGCCCACGACCCGGATAATGCCGTTTGCACCACGTTGCGAATGGTGAAACGGGCGGGACTCAATTTACTGCTGATGACCGATCTGTGTTATTGCGAATACACCGACCATGGACACTGCGGCCCGCTGGCCAAACCGGTACGCACCAGGCGCAAAGGTGGGCGGATGCCCAAGGCTGCCGCAGAGGAGGGATTTGAAGGTGTCGATAACGATGCCACCATTGAATTGTTGGCCAAACAGGCGGTGATTCATTGCGAAGCGGGAGCGGATGTGGTGGCGCCGTCGGGCATGATGGATCACGCCGTCGCGAGCATCCGCCGCAGTTTGGACTCCGCCGGTTTTATAGATCGAGCCATCATGGGGTATTCCGTCAAATATGCCAGCGCATTTTACGGGCCGTTTCGCGAAGCGGCACAATCACCGCCGCAGTTTGGCGACCGCCGCGGCTATCAGATGGATTTTCGGCGCGCCACCACCGAGGCGATCCGCGAGGCTCAACTCGATATAGCCGAGGGAGCTGACATGGTGATGGTCAAGCCGGGCATGCCGTATCTGGATGTTCTTCGGGAGGTAAGCCGGGCCGTCTCCGTACCGTGTGCGGTCTATCAGGTCAGCGGGGAATACGCGATGATCAAAGCGGCCGCACAGGCCGGGTGGCTGGATGAAAAGGCGGCCGTGCTTGAATCCATGTATGCGTTTAAGCGTGCCGGTGCGGGGCCGATCATCAGCTACCATGCGGTCGATGTCATAACCTGGCTGGCGCAGAATCGCGAATAGGCGTGAACCCGCCCGGTGTTACCATTCATTAAACTCTTTTTCGGCTGTTACACTTGCCGCTGAGCCTTTCTTAATGGAGTTTGAACCCTATGACGACATCCAACCCCACACCACTGGGTGACGACGTCTCGCGACGTCACTTTCTCAAGGTGCTCACCGCCGGCTCTGCCGCGATGATCATAACACCACGCCCCAGCGCCACCGCCGCCGCACATGCCGAGGAAATCGGTGTTCCGCTGCGCGGACCCGACGGCCGGGTGATCCTGTTCCACCCTCCGATGGCCTCGGGCATTTCGCTCGGTGGAATGGGGGCCGGAACATTCGAACTTCGGGCCGATGGTGCGATGTATGAATGGCAGATCTTTAATAACTGGGGGCAGAGGCTGGTTCTGCCCGATACCTTCTTTGCCGTTCGTGCTCAGCAGGAAGGTGCACCGGCCGTCACCCGCCGGCTGGAAACCGTTCGCCATACCGACAATCCGGGTCATCCGGTCCAAAGCATTACCTACGAAGGACGAGCCCCGATTGCGAAGTTGTGGTACGACGATCCGGAACTGCCACTTGACATCTCTTTGACGGCATGGTCACCGCTGATACCGCATCAACCGCGGGAGTCCGGTTTTCCCGCCGCCGTGTTTTCCTTTGAACTGACGAATCGTTCAGCTAAGAAGGTGCAGACCACCATCCTCTCCAGCATTCGCAACGGTGTGGGTTTGAATAACGGCTGGACCGGAACGGAGAACCGGGTGGAGCAGGAGCCGAACCTGACGGCTGTTCATATGAAAGCTCGGACCGATTCGCGCCCGTCGGCAATGAGCAAACCCGTTCGCGTCCTGGTATTGATTGAATCCATACCGCCCAGGGTAAGGGAAGTTTTTGATAACACGAAAAATCTGACTCTCGATACCAGCGTGAATGTCAATTCGGGGTCGGTTGTTCTACCATACTCAACCGCGAAGGAACTCGCCGAACATTACGACGTGATCTGGCTGGGTGAAATTCCACATGCCAAAGTGGCTCTCGGCGAAGATAATATGGTCATCATCCGGGATGCCGTGCATCACGGCGTCGGCTTGCTGGCCACCGGAGGATGGGACGCGTTTTACGGCGACAGCAGTGATCGCTGGGGACATCTCAACGGCACGCCGATTGACACGGCACTGCCGGTACATCTATGCAACTCCGTTGATACGGTTAATCAGCCGACCGGCATCGCGCTGGTTGAAAAAACCGATTTTCTTTTTGGCGCACCACAACGCGAAACGATCGGCGGTTACAACAGGATCGCCGGACTAAAATCCGGAGCCAAAGTGCTTCTCAAGACCACCGGAGGCGCTCCGCTGCTGATAACAGGACACTACGGCAAAGGGCGTACCGTAGTTTGGGCCTGTTCGGTCGGCGGCGGTTGGCCCCCGGCAGATTGGACGCAGGTGCCGATGTTTTATGCCGGCCTGCTGGCCCATCTGGCGTACGCAACCTTCAGCCCCGGCTTTGGCGTTGATCCATTCGATGCCTCCAGTGGCGACATGACTCTGGCGACCCTATCGCCCGCCGCCCCCGCAGCGGCACAGTGGCGCGATCGCGATGCCTTCTGGCGCCACTTTCAAGATCATGGCACACTGCTGAATCAGGAGGTGCCACCGGAAGAGGCGCGAAATACCGCGCTGGCGTCCACCATTAATCTGGCACCGGGTGAAAAGCGGACGATCACGTTCATCTTGGCGTGGCACTTTCCTAATCAATATGATTATTCGCGCAATTCAAATTTTCTCGGTCACATGTACAGCCGATGGTTTCATAATTCCATGGAAGTGGTTCGCGAGCTCTCGTCGCGTCACGGTGATTTATTCACACGCACCAAAAGTTTTCAGGATGCGCTTTATGCGAGTTCCATGCCGCCAAAAGTAAAGGATGCGATTAACGCACAGCTGACTACCCTGAGCAAAGAAACATGGTGGGTGAAGGACGGCACCTATGCAGTCTGGGAAGGGATGGGGTGCTGCGGATTACAAACCCTCGATGTGGCATTTTACGGGTCCAATCCCATTTCACTTCTCTTTCCACATCAGCAGAGGACGTCCATGCGGCTCAGTGCACGCCATCAAAAACCGGACGGTGAAATGCCGCACTTTTTCCCCGGCACATTTGAACACCCGGACGCATGGTACAAGATTGATCTCATGCCGGCATTTACGTTGATGGCGTACCGCGATTACCTCTGGTCCGGTGATCATGCCTACCTGCGTGAAATGTGGCCGGTGATTACCAAAGCGATGGCGTATGACCAGCGCACCGATAAGGGCGGGGATTTTCTACCCGATGACCACGGCCCTGACAGTACGTTCGACGGCTGGCCGATGAATGGTACCACCTCGTATGTTTCAAGCATTTTTCTGGCGGCGTTGGCTGCGGGAATTCGAATGGCGCGGATATTGGGCGATCATAAAACCGAAGCCAACTACACCTTATGGCTCGAAAAAGGGAAGCGGAGCTTCGAATCCGAATTATGGAACGGCCAATATTATCAGATGGCCCGTGACCTCAAAACCGGAACCGAAAACACCGGTATTCTTCTGGCCGGTACCGTCGGACAGTGGTTTGCCGACTTATGTGATCTCGGCGAGATTTTACCTCGCGACTATGTGCGAATGCACAATGAAGCGGCTTTTCATTATTGCCGACAGAAGACCCGCCCAGGGATGCCTTATGTACATCCGCATGACGGCATCGCCTACATCAACGGATTCTGGCCCCACGGCGGCACGCCGGCAGGTGAAGGACAGTGGAGCGGGCCGTGGACGGGAATCGAATTTATGTTTGCCTCGTCCCTCGCCTACCTCGATCGAACCGATCTTTCCGTCACCGTAACCACCGATGTTTATGATCGGTATGTCCATCGACGGGCGCCGTGGGATCACATTGAGTGCGGCCAACATTATTTTCGAGCTCTGAGTGTATGGACCGTGCTGCTGGGGCTGCAGGGTTTCCGATGGGACGCTATCCGCCGATCCATCGGATTTTCACCGCGCATTTCCGCAACCGACCATCGATCCCTGTTTTGCACGGCTGCGGGCTGGGGGGAATACTTCGCCCGCACTACAGGAACAACACGCACCCATCGTGTGGTGCATCGGGCCGGCAAACTGGTGCTTTCAGAATTCACCATCGGCCTGACACCGGCTGAAGGCACAACACCGCTGAAACATCTGCGAGTAGCATTTGATGGAACACAACTTGTCGCAGAGGCTTCCGTTGTTGATAAACGCGCCGTGATCAGATTCAAACACCCTCTGCGATTTAAGGAGGGTTCAGCGCTGGAAATCTCATGGCACACAAGCTGAATCGCCGCAGCCACGGCATCGTCGCCCAACACCGATGCCGATGGTGCCTCCGGTAAGGAGTCGAGTTTTACGGCTGGCTACGCGAGTATCACCCGCTTTTTTGGCCCCTTCACAGACGCTGTCGCATTGCGGGTATCGACAATCAGGCGACTGTGGCGACAGATCATCGGCCAGTCATACTGGCTGTGATCGGTGGCGATAAGCACCAGATCATATTTGCGCATATTAGCCGGGGTAAGGGATACGCTTTTCATCTGCAGATCATGATGCCGCTGCCGATGGGTCGATGGGAATGCCGTGGCCGCCGAGGCGGTGGCGGGATAGAACGCCTGAAAACCGAATGGCTTGGTCTTGGCCGCGGCGATGACCTTCCATACAGCAATCCCCATGCGGTGGATGTCATAACGTGGCTGGCCGATAGCCGTGCATCTGCATAAAGGGAAGTGTTGACTGTCTGAGTCCACTGAATTTGTACCCGACCGCAGAAAAGCGGAATATGCTACCCTTGATCCGGATCACCCGGGGGGTGTTTTTCTGCGGACGGCGCTGATCATCGGTTCACCGGTGTCATAATCCAGTTGCCGTGGTTCATATTCTTCATTCTCTCGTTGGCGTGTCATACCGGTGTAATTCCATGAAGCTACGGGCGCATCCTTGCGCCAGGGCCGCCGATGCCAATAGTAGCCGCGGAATGGATCTCGCGTGGTGTTCATCCACTCCAGGAGCCGATCATGGAGTTGATCTCGCTGCCGGGAATACTCAGGTGAATGGATAAGATTGACGATTTCCTGCGGATCAGCCTGGAGATCGTAGAGTTCATCGGAACTCAGCAGATTCACCACCAGTTTATGACGCCCGTCATAAATCGCCCGCATCGGCTGGAAGCCGCCGAAGCCGTCATGATCCACTTCGTATCGTCCATACTCGATGAAGACAGCATCATTAATCGGTTTGGCCGGGTCGCGGATGGTCGGCAGCATGCTGCGACCTTCAAGCGATTTTGGAATGGGCAGGCCGAAGGCATCCATGACGGTGGGCGCTATGTCGATATGAGACGTCGGAGCGTGTGATATCACCGCGGCCGGTGCAGCGCCGGGCCAGGAGACGATTAAGGGAATACGGGCAATTTCATCATAAGCCACCGGACCTTTATTGGTTATGCCATGTGAATAAAGTCCATCGCCATGATCAGAGGTGTAAATGACCATCGCCTCGGGCGCCAGTTCAGCGGCGATATCCAGCACGCGGCCGATTTCGTGATCAACGAATGAATTACAACCCAGATAATCCGCAACATCAATCTGCCGGTTTGCGGGGTCTCCGGGAGGGAGACTTTTTGCCCATGCGAACTGATGTGCGGGTTTGTTTTCCAGCGTATCGAAATGATTGCGTGTGCGGGGCCAGGCATAGTCGCGATACATCTCGCTGTACCGGGGCGGACAGAGAAAAGGATGATGCGGTTCATCGTACGACACAACCAGAAAGAAATCCTCGCCGGCGTGGTCACGAAGAAATCGTATGGCGAGATCCGAACATCGGTGTGCATAGGTGAATTCGGCATCAACCGACGCGCCCTGCGAAGGTGTCAGGCGGGATCGCCTGCGGTCTTCCGGCGACAGTTCGTCAATGTAACGGCGCATGTCGTACCAGTAATCAGGGTCCCACCCGTCGGCACAACGACCCAGGCCAAAATAATCACTGCCGTCGAGATGCCATTTGCCGATGTATCCGCAATGCACCCTGTTGTCACGGAGTCGCTGGCCGAGTGTTTTAATATTATCCCCGATCGCCATATTGTTGGCCCATGAGCCGTTGGAATGAGGCCATGTACCGGTGAAAATCGCGGCGCGGGCCGGTCCGCATACGGGCTGACAGGTGTAGGCACGGTCAAACCGGACACCGTGCTGTGAGAGTCCATCAAGGGCGGGCGTTTTCATGGCTGGGTTGCCGTAGCAGCCGAGCATATCGGTTCTCTGAGTGTCGGTCATGATAAAAATGACCTGTCGCGGTTGGGTCATAGTTCACATTTCTCCAGCAGAAGGCGGCGTGCCTGCGATGGCACCGTCCGCAGCGGGTGATGCAGACGGCATCCAGCCCGCAGGCTTAAGAAACCACGAAACCAGCAGCCCGGTGACGGCAATCAGGAGACAGCCGTAATAAGCCAGCCGGTAATCATGATCGAGGTTCACCAGATATCCCACAGCAATGGTGGCGATGATGGTCGCAACGGCACGTGTAACCTGAATAATACCGAATACCGCGCCGCGCATATCTTCCGTCACACTTTCAAAGGTCAGTGCAAGGATGGCACTCATCTGGACGGTATAGGCCATGAAATAGAGCACCTGCACGATCATCAGGGCATACCAGTGACGGACAAAAAATGCCATGGCACCGGCGGCCACGATCCAGAGAATAAAACTGAGGATCATCATGCGACGGGGAGTGAGGATATCTACCAGATAACCGGCCGGCACCGCAAGCACCAGCGCGACGATCGTGCCGGGAAACATCGCCTTGCCTAACGAACCGAGAGAAAAATGCAGCACATGAATCACGTAAAGCGATTGAAAAAGGACCATCGTTACAGGAAACGCCAGTGCGCAGGAGGCGATGATGGAAACCATCGCATAGCGGCGATTTTCAAAGAGAAGATGCATATGTTCGAAGGGGTTATATTTGGCCGGTGAGGGGGTATGGGTTGATTTTTCCGGCGTCATCAGAAGCAGCGGAATTGCGATAACGGTGATTACTCCCGCTGCGAGATAGGGGTAAAATCCATTGATATCGGCCCAATGCATGACGTAATACGTCATAAATAATGTCATCAGACCGCTGATGAACATTCTCACCGAGCCGGCTGTCCCCAGCCGCCGCTGTTCGATGACGGCGGGGTAGAGGGTGGTATGGGCGCTTAAATTAATCTCCTGGCATACCTGCCAGATGATAAAAACGGCGGATACCAGAGCCAGAGCCCAGAGTGTGTGATACTCCGGCTTTGAAATCCATTGAGGGAGCAGCCCAAGCAGGATGACGAAAATAACGGTACCGGATAATGAACATAGGAGAAATGGTTTACGGCGGCCGAGGCGACTGCGCACATGGTCCGCCTTCCAGGCCACATAGGGCTGAAGCGTACAACCGAGAAGGCGGTGGACATTGACCAAAATGGCGATCAGGAAGAGGTCGGTGGTGAATTTATGAAAGGTCACCACGACAATATTGAAGAAGATGAAATCATTGACATCCAGTGCCGTGCCGATGTACCCCATCAACCCCATTTTCAACGGAGTATTATATTGCGTGGCCGCTTCCGCCATGATCGAGCCTTATACCCTTATCCGGCCCCGCCTGACACACCGGGGTGCACCGTAGTCGCAACGGGCTGTCAGTGGATTTTACACCATTCGAGAGTCGCCGACTGTTTCATTCGCACTGTTATCTGCCATTTTCGCCGCCCGGTCAAGGCTGATTGAGGAGTGTGGATTGAAGAAGATTCATCAATCAGCGGAGTAAATTCTCCCAAGAAGGGTCAACTTCCCGTTTTTATGGTAAAGCGCTGAATTACCAGTTGGTGTTTTATCTGAAAGCGGAGCAGGGAACCAGGCGTAGCGCTGTACGTATGAGAGATGATTCAGAGCGGACAATACAACCCGCATGAAGCGTGCAATCATATGCGGGGAATATTTATTAATTCCATGATTCTTTTTGATGCTCCAGTCACTGACGGCAAATTCGGTTACCCAGATCGGGCGATGATAAAGTTGATGAATCCGCGCGAGCATCTTCAGAAATCCCTTCGAATTCGGAGCACCATACCAATGAACGCAGACGAAGTTCACCCGGTAATGGCGGTGATCCGCAACTCGCATAAATGTCCGCATCCATTTATCCAGGTCGTTGACGCAGGCGGGGCTGCCCAGAGGGAGACCTGCCGCTTCCAACTGCGGCCAAGCGTTCAGTGCTTTGGTAACGGGAACGTTGGATTGCCGATGATTATCCGGCTCATTAAAGCCGAGCATGGCCGAGGCGATGCCGGTATGGCGATACTTGACCAACCCCTGGATGGCGGACGGGAGTTGCTTGGGATAACAGCCCCAGATCATAGGAACAAACGGGAGCTTGGCCGGGGCGGCAGCAGGACGCAAATTTCCCCATGTGTAGAACCAATGCACGTGAAGCTTCTTGAGTATCGCGACGGTGAGTGAGGGATCGGGACGGAATAGGATACCGATCCCCTTCTTCGGGCTGTGGGCGCCGGCAACCGGAGAGGTTAAAGCCAAAGCCGCAAAGGTGATGACTGCTTTTAAGCCCAGACGTTGACGCCGCATATTTTTCATCCTCATCAGAGTTTAATTGGATTTTATCAATCCAAATCCATTGGTCGTTTTCCACGATTTCACAGGCAAAAAGCCGCCTGCCTATACGGTGGAAGAACTGCGTTGGGGTCGGCCAGGGCAGATTTTCAACTTCAAGGTGTCACCCAATTCATCACGAAGCCGGGGGCCAAGCCGCAACCTGAAGTTGCCCCCTGTTGGACACCTCAGAGGCAACCCCGCCGGGACGGCTCAGAGTTTAATGGCTGTCCCACGGAACAAAAAGGTGAAAATGTGAAAAATAACTTCTGAAATTTTATCATGTTGATGCTATACTCTTTGCAGAATCGCAAATTGGGGGTAAGCCGGACGTGAGGAAAAATAAGCGGGTACTGTTTCTGGGAAACTTGGCCGTCGCGTACAATCGAGATGTGCTGCGGGGTGCCGCTGATTATGCATCAAGGCAGCCGGAGATCCGGGTGTTTTTTCCGGACAATTTTGAGATTGCGGATTTTCCACTTCTGATTCGGGGTCATATCCATGGTGTCATCACGGCGGGAAGCCCCCCGTCCTGGGAACTGCCGAGATTAATTGCCGAGAAGGGTATCCCTGCAATCGATGTGTCCGCAGAGGTTCCGGTATCAAGCCTGCCGCGCGTCGTGACGGATGATTTTGCGGTAGGTCGATTGGCAGCTGATTATTTCATCGATCGGGGATTTCGTCGGCTTACTTATTACGGGATGGAGAATCGATATTGGTCGGATGCGCGGCGGGACGGGTTTTTAGCAAGGGCGTCCGAGAGAGGCTTGACCGCCCATTATTTTTTCAAAGGTGAGGGAGAAGCGGAAGATCGGGCCGGCGTGTATCCGAGCACAGCGGTTCGCTGGTTGAAAAAACTGGTACCCCCGGCAGCGATCTATGCAGGAGATGATCTTCTGGGTATTTATCTGGTGGAGGCATGCCATCGATTGAAGATCAAGGTTCCGGAGTCGCTCGCGATTCTCGGCACCGACAACGACGATTTATACGGACAACTTCGGAGACCACACCTTTCCAGCATTGCATTGGATACCCACACCATTGGATTTCGAGGGATGGACATGCTGTATCAGCTTATGCGCAGGCGAAAGCTAAAGACAACTCAGTTGCTGATCCCGCCGCTGCGGGTGGTCACGCGATTATCCTCCGATATTTTCGGCGTTGATGATACGCTGGTGCGGCAGGGAATGGCGCTGATTCAGCAAAATCTGTCGAAAGGGGTATCCGTGAAATGGCTCGCCAAACAGTTGGGGGTTTCCCGGCCAACCCTGGAGCGCCACTTTGCGGCGGCGATCGGTCGAAGCCCGGCGACGGAGATTCAGCGGGTACAGATGGAAAAAGCCCGCAACCTGCTTTCGGATTCCGATATGCCCATTGCGCAGATTTCGGAAGAGACGGGATACAGTTCGCCGCGGCAGTTCAGCACATCGTTTCACACTTTTTACCGGAATACTCCGCGTGACATGCGAAAGCTGATGCGTAAAGAGGCGGAAAAAAACCGGACGAACACGTAATTATCGATTGGCCATCCTCCCACCAGTCATCAAAGCCCGGCCAGAGCCCATCCGTTTGAAGCCAGGGTCGCAACCTGCGGGGAATAACGCCGGCGTTGGGCGCCGTGCAAGAATTTCCAGTACAGAGAGAACCGGATCGAGACCTGTCCGCACGGCGCAGGTGCCCGATCCGGCGTCATCCGACAAAACCGTACGGTATTAATAATCCCGCACAATCCACTGCGTATCGCGGCGAGCCATGCGTATCCATGGAGCCTGCGGGTTGGGAATTGGCTGCTTTTCAAGTTCGAGGCCGGAATTGCCCGGCACCGTGTAGACCTTGAAGAAAGCATTTATTTTTCGGCTCAGGTCTTTGATTAACTCCGCGTGCTGCGCCTTGTTGTAGACATTGACGCGCTCGTGGGGATCACTTTGAAGATCATAAAGTTCGTTGGGAGCCTGCACCCAATCATACGGATAACGGAGAATGAGTTTATAGCGGTGAGTGCGAATCATTCTAGCGTTGCCGTACTCACAGATGATGGAGTCTCGCCAACCTGATACCTGTTCACCACGCAACTGCCGCAGATAGGACAACCCGGGGGAATTAATGCTATCCAAGACGGCTTGACCGGGGTGAGCTTGGGCGACATCGAGGATGGTCATGAAGAGATCGGGATGGTTAACAATGGCATCATTGCTGACACCGGCTTTTACATCGCCATTACGCCAGGAGATGATGGAAGAGATGAGAATGGAATCATCCACGAAATTTTGGGGGATGGTGGCGTTGCCTTTTTCCCAGAAGCCATTGTGTCCGCCGTTGAGACCATGGTCACCGGTGTAGACGATCATGGTGTCGTCGAGTTCACCCATCTGCTTTAATGCGGCGAGAACTCTTCCGACCTGATCATCGATATTGGCGACCGCGCCGTAATATTCGGCCAGGCGGGCGTGCTGTTCCGATGCCAGACGCGGAACGCCGTTGGCAAGACTTGCAATCTGGCCGTGACACGAGGCAAACGGTGGAACCTTGAACCAGTTAAGCGGCTGCCGATTGTAATAATCGACATATTTTTTGGGGGCCTGAATATGGGGTGAATGGGTATCGGTATAACCGACAAACAGGAAAAACGGTTCGCGGTTTTTTCGCCGTCCGGCGCGTGAATTTTTCAGGAACTCCAAGGCACGATTGGTGAGCAGATGAGATTGGTTGCCGTACTCTTCGAGATAATTTCCCTGATTGGAAAAGTTCTGCTTACCGAAATGGGGATACTGCCACACCCAGTAGCTGAACCAATAGTCAAATGCCGTCTTTGGAAATCGCGTTGCTCCACAATGCCATTTACCGACCAAGCCGGTGTGGTATCCGGCGCTCTTGAGGGGTTCGGAGATGAGTGTCTGGCCTTTGAGGCAATTGTCATAGATATGTCCGGGTTCGTAGAGCCAGTCCTGAATGCCATGCTGGGATGGCATACGCCCGGTGAAAAATGAGGCTCGTGCGGGAGAGCAGACCGGGCAGGTGGTGTAGGCCCGCGTCATCTTGGTACCGTGCTCGGCAAGCCAGCTCATATTAGGCGTTTTGACATCCGGGTTGCCGTAAGGTTGCTGCGCCCATCGCCCCTGATCATCGGTTAGAAATACCAAGATGTTCGGTCGGCGACTCTGACGACTTGCTCTTGCAGCACGAACCGGGCGCACGGAGGCGAGTGTGCCCGCTGCTGCGGTCGCCGCTCCTGCTTTGACAAACGTTCGTCGTTTCATAACAGAAACTCCTTTTCATTCATGACACCACGACTTATTTTGCCACGCAGCATTACGCCACCATAGCGCCGATGCTTGAGGGTCCTTCCCGTACCTAAGAGTTTAGACGAACGTGGGGTGGCGAGCTACAGCCACCCCACATCATTGTTCAAGTTCATACCCCACGGCCGTTCAATATAGGTTTTGATCTACCGAAGCCGGCAGGTTGGGGTTGATGATATTGATAATCTTCAGGCCAGTGGAGCCGGATGATCCGGGCGTTCCCGGTGGATTACCGGGAGTATTGTTGTTGATCGGGATCGAAGTCGCGTGACCGTCGAAGAAGACGACATTGGCGTCGTTACCGTGACGATACCGAAGGCCGTAACCGCTGGCGCTGGGAACCCATGCGGGAGTGTCCAAATTGGCGGTAGCACCTGCGACGAGGCCATTCGGCGGAACAAGGTAATCGGGATAGTTCATGTACTGATTGGCAGGGCCTATGAATCCATTAGCGGTATTCTGCTGCCAACTGAATGTAAAGGCGCTGGAATCAGCGGTCGTTTCTCCCGTCATGACTTGGTTTCCATCACCGATCGCCACCGACTGGGACGGGTCAGTCATTTGGGAAAGGCGGCAGGTGTAAAGGTTTTTAGTGTTGTACCGGTTATACGCCATGAAGAAATTAGGGTTGGCAGAATACGTGCACATGGCTGCGCCCGGAGAAGGCATGATGGTTGATGCGGGACAAACGAACATCGCATTATATTCACCTGGGCGTCCCGGAAAGCGATCGGGCTTTGGGAAATAGGTGTTGCCCTCTGCGTAAGCCAATTCCCAAGCGGGGCTGGGGAGGATATTTTTGTTAAATGCAAAAAGGAGGGCATCCCAGCTATCCTGCCCCCACTGATTAGGCCAGTTCGTGGCCGTTGAACTCCCAAAAGGGAGTGAGTCCTGGTAATTCTGAGCATATTCATTGGTGATCTGCCCAAGCGACCTGAGATTGGCCAGGCAGGAAATCGTTACCGCATCCGCCTTTGCCTTGGAGAGGGCGGGCAGAAGAAGTGATATTAAAAGTGCGATGATTGAAATAACAACAAGCAATTCAACCAAGGTGAAACCACCGCGGCCGAGCTTTTTGCCCATCTTATTCCCACTGAGTCTGGACATTCCACGCATACCCATTTTATGCCTCCTCGACATAAATACATTAAACGGTGCAAAACAGTATAGACTCGCCTTTGAGCATGCAGCAGTTCGAGCAGATTACCAGACCAGAACGCCCACAGTGAGCCTTGGAACCGGTGTGCCAAACAACCACATGCAATCGGTTGCCCAGCTTTCGCGTCGCCGTCCGCATGAGACCTTGCAGTGCCACCTGTTCTAGAATTGCAGGTTGCTACTGCACACGCCTCCTATGGACCAAAGTCTACAGGAAGATTGGCTTTTACGTTAGGTTATTTTTGACAAATAGACTTCTGGATTTGTATCACGATTCCGGCGATGGTTTTTATTCTTTGACCGGGCGGAGCGGATCAATACAGGTTTTGAGCCACTGACGCTGACAGGTTGGAGTTGATGATATTAAGAATCTTCCGCCCCGTAGAGCCGGATGTTCCGGGCGAGCCCGGCACAGCGGCAGGAGTATTGTTGTTCATTGGGATTGATGTCGCATCACTAAAAACAAAAACGCCATTGCCATCGTTGCCGTGACGGTACCGGAGGCCGAAGCTTGAATCGCGGTTCCAAATCCATGCGGGAAGGTCCAAATTGGCCACATCGCCGGGGATAAGGCCATTCGGGGGAACGAGAGAATCGGGGTATTTCAGTTGCTGATGGGCCGGGCCTGCAAATCCACACGCGTTATTCTACTGCTGACTGAATGTGAAGAATATCTCATCGGTGGTCACGCCACTTACCTGGTTTCCATCACCGATCGACACTGCCTGAGATGGATCGGTGATTTGCGAAAGTCGGACGTGGTATGGTTGATTGGTCATTACCAGAGCCGCGAGGCATTAAAGAGGCCGATGCGGCTCATCGCCTGACATCGGCCCAAGATCATCTTCCGGGTGGACGCGATTTTCGTCTCGCCGGTCTGGTATTGATTTTTACCGTCGCGCTTACTCGGTAGACTGGGTGTCGCCCGAATTCTCGCTCGCCGCAGCCGTGGCTTCGCCTTCCTGGGCCGTCTTTTCACGTACTACCCAGATTTTAATCTGCGTTTTCAGATCGGTTGCCAGCTGGACATTGACCATAAAGGTATCAATGCGGCGCAGCGGCTCATCCAACCGAACATCATCCGGTGTAACCGCGTGGCCGAGTTTCATCAATTCATCAGAGATGTCCCGCCGCGATACGGATCCGAACAGGTGACCCTCTTCGTTTGATGCCCGCGCAATGGTAAGTTCCAAGCCGGTGATGGCCGCCAGAAGCGATTCCTTCTGCTCACGCAGCAATTTCATCCGGGCCTCATGCTCCTTACGGGCGGCTTCCAGTCGCTGGATGTTGCCGGGCGTGGGGGTGGTGGCCAGTTTCTTCGGCAGCAGATAGTTGCGGGCATATCCCTCGCTGACATCCACCACCGTGCCGACGATTCCGACTTTATCAATCGTGTCTGTTAATAAAACTTTCATTATTCACCTCGCGTATGTAAAAAATCAATCATTCAAATATCGACGGCGGCCGATTTTCAGCCCGCCCGCCGGACTTAAAACGGAATATCATCATCCGATACCGGCGGCGGAGCGTCATCATTCTGCGGCGCAGATGGGCGACCGCCCTGCGGCGCCGTCCGCGGTTGATATCGCGGAGCGCTTCCTTCCCCGCCTTCGCCACCGCGGGAATCCGGTCCGCCGAGAAACTGGAACCCTTCCACCACAACCCGCATCTTCGATCGCTTGGACCCGTCCTGCGCTTCCCATTGATCCAGTTTCAATCGCCCCTCAATAAATATGGGCCGCCCCTTCTTCATGTACTTCGACAGCGTCTCGGCCTGTTTCCCGTAGGAGGTGCAGTCAACATACGTCACCTCTTCCTTCTGCTGGCCGTCCTGGGCCGTCCAGCGGCGATTCACCGCCAAGCCCAGCTCACAAACCGGCGTCTGCGACGGGGTGTAAGAAAGTTGTGGGTCCCGGGTGAGGTTTCCCATCAGAAAAACTTTATTGAGGTTTGCCATATGTCACCACATTCACTACGTTGACCCTGCAGTGTACTCTCGTGCATCCCCACCCGTGGGGCGCGGATATCCTCCCGGTGAGATATCAGGCCGTGATCTCGGGTTCAGACGACGCATCGCTTGAGCGCTCCGCCTGCCGCTCATGAGATCGGCGGAATCCGCGTCCCGAGTGTTCATCCACTGCGGGTTGCTGCGGAATCATCTGCTCCATATCCGCCAAGGCCAGATGATCAGCCTTAATAATCAGGGCACGCAGAATATTGGTCGACAACTGCACGTCACGTTCAATGCCCGCAACCTTCGGCCCCTCACAACGGAAAAACGCCAGCGCGTAGAGCCCGCGCTTGTGCCCCTCAACCGGATAGGCCAGTCGCCGCTCATCCCACTTGCGAAGATGTAAAATTTCCGCATTCGCACGGTTGAGGATATGTTCCACTTCCTGACGCGCAGCATCCCAGTTGCCGCCGGCAAAGGTGGGGTTAATTAAAAACAAGCCTTCATACTGGCCGATGTGTACCGACATGAACCGATTCTCCAAAATGCGTCTGACGGCGAGCGGCGCCACGTGCGCCACCATGGGTTTCCCCGTCAAAACAAAATCACTTTATCCCTCTACCTCATTCGATCCAGCGCTGCCTGCGGAGCATCATCCGCTTGATCCGCAACGTGTGGGTCGCATACCAGATTCACCCGCCGTTATACTCATTCATCGCGGCGGCAATACCTGAGCGAACCCAACAGTTTACCGCGTCGGCCCCACGAGTTAAAGCCCCGGCAATTTCCACCCGTTCCGTCGGGCTGAAACGCGAAAGCACGTATCGCTCCAGCGGAATGCTTCCCGGATGGCCGACACCGATACGCAATCGGGCAAAATCGGTGGGCGCCTCCAGTCGTCCACGCAATGACTCCGCAATGCTCGCCAAGCCATTATGTCCACCGCTTGAACCCCCCGTACGCAGCCGAATTTTTCCCGTCGGCAGAGCGATATCATCGACAAGTACCAGCAAGTCGGCGATTGGAAGATCATAGAAATCCACCGCTGCCCGCACCGATCGACCGCTTAAATTCATGTACGTTTCCGGCTTGAGCAGCACCACTTTTTCGGTATCCCACCGAAAGTCGGTTACCAATCCGGAAAATTTTCTGTTCCAGTGGCCGGCATTCGCTTTCTCGGCGAGGGTATCGGCAAGCATAAATCCAGCGTTATGCCGGGTATGCTGATATTCGGTACCGGGGTTACCCAAGCCGACAATGAGCTTCATGCTGTGCACCGGGGTGAGAATACCACCACCGAAAATGTCCGATCCGGCACCGGATTACTTCTTGCCTCCGGCCGGTTTCGCACCCGCCGCCGGAGCTGCTGCTGCGGCCGCTTCATCCGGCTTCTTGCCAATAACTTCCGGCTCTGTCGGACCCGGTGCGGCTTCCGTGGTCGCTTCAACAACCTTCGGCAATTTCACCTGGCACACGATCTGTTCGCCCGGTGTTAGCAGGCGTATACCGGCCGGCAGGGCAACATCTCGTGCATGAATCACACCGTTGAGTTCCAGATCATCAATGTTCACCCTCAGGCTGTCCGGAATCTCAAGCGGAAGCGTCTCAACTTCCAGCTCGGCATGCTGAATGTCCAGCGCGCCCCCTTCCTTCGTCCCTTTGGCCACACCCTTGAACTCGATGGCAATCCGCACATGCACCTTCTTGTGCGGATCAATCCGCAGGAAGTCCACATGCACAATATCTTTATGCAGATGATCGTACTGCACATCCTGAATCAGGACGTGTTCCACCTGGCCGCCGAGTTTCAAATCCAGCAGATGCGCTCCGCTGTGAACGGCCCGCTCGGCCGCCGCGGCATCAACACTGATCGATGTGCTTGCGCCTTGAAGTCCGTAGACAATTGCCGGCAACTTACCTTCCGCCCGCAGACGCTGCGAATGCATTCGACCCGCTTCCACACGGGGTTGGGTCTCAAGGACGATACGTTCATTGATAGTTTTGGCCACCATGGCTCACATTCTCCTGAAAAAAAATCAAGGCCCACCGGCCCGTTTATCCATATCTGCGGCGGGCGCACTCAGCGCTTGCCGCCATTGCCACCCTTATCAAACAGGCTTGATACCGATTCATTGAGGTGAATCCGCCGGATTGCCTCACCGAGCAGATCGGAAATCGAAAGCACCTCAAGACGATCGCGGATCGGATCCAACCGCGAATCAATCGGTACCGTATCCGTTATTACAATCTTGGTAATCGGGCTCTTGGCGACGCGTTCGATGGCGGCGCCGGCAAAAATGCCATGCGTGGCCGCAATGTGCACGGCCCGTGCCCCGCGGTCCATCAAAATTTTGCTCGCCTCGGCTATGGTTCCGCCGGTGGTGATCATGTCATCAAACATCAACACCGTCTTATCAACGATATCGCCGACGATCGTCGACATAAACACCTTCGTGCCCGATTGCCGCCGTTTATCAATAAACGCCAGATCGCCCCCCAGCATCTCCGCATAATAACTCGCGGCTTTGAGATTGCCCGGATCGGGCGAAACAATCGCAATACGCCCAAGCTCCGGCAACTGTCTGCGATACCATGCCAGAAATACGGGCGATGCCAGCAGATGATCCACCGGAAGATCAAAAAAGCCCTGTACCTGTGCGGCGTGCAAGTCCATTGCAATCACGCGGTCCACGCCGGCTGCGGTAATAATGTTGGCCACCATCTTGGCCGTAATGGGAGTGCGCCCTTCACTTTTCCGGTCCTGCCGGGCATAACCAAAATACGGAATCACCGCCGTGATGCGCGTCGCCGATGCCCGCATCAGGCAGTCAATCCACACCAGCAACTCCACGAGGTTGTCGTTAACGGGTGGGCAGGTCGGCTGCACAATAAAGCAATCACGACCGCGGACATCCTCTTCCAGTTTTACAATCACTTCACCATCGGGAAAGCTCTCGATTCGCGCCCGGCCCAACTCCAGGCCCAGGTGCCGGCAGATCGCCTTGACCAGCGACGGATTGGCTCTTCCGGCGAAGATCTTCAGCTCATGTTTCAAGTTGTCGGTCATCGCCTGCCATCCGTCCATCTGCCGCTGCATTCGCGGTCCCAATTCGCCGGATCATCCGCGGGTTTGCCCGCGAATCCATCCCGGCACGGCACCATTGGGAAAATAACAAAAAAACCGCCCCCCGGAGCCGCAGCTCGAGGTTAAACGGTCCGCTCATCGCATCGTGCCTGATAAGCTAAACGCTGCCGAACCGTTCTCCGCGGGCCACCACCGTACCGGCCGGAACTCGACTCCCCGCCGCAACTTCAGCCCCCGCACCGATAAAGGTGAACGGTTCGAGCACAGTATCTTCCCCGATTTTCGCGCCAAATTCAATCCATGTGTTCGCCGGCGACGTTATGGTAACACCCGACGCCATGATCCCCTCCAAAATGCGACTCTCCATGATCGCACTTACCTTGGCCAACTCCGATCGGGAATTGATGCTCAGAACATCCTCCGGCGGCACGGCCGCGACCGCTTCCACCGCCTCCCCGGCCGAGAGCATCAATTCCACCAGATCGGTCAGGTAGTACTCACCTTTGGCATTATTCGGTGTGATTTTTGCCAAAAACGGCCACAATTTGGCCGCATCGAACAGATAATACGACGGATTCACCTCTCGAATCTGCCGCTGACTTTCAGTACAGTCACGTTCCTCCACAATCCTCTGCAATTTCCCATCAGCGCCCCTCAAGATACGTCCATAACCGATCTGATCGGTCAACTCACTTGTCGCGAGAGTCATCGCAGCGTGTTTGGTCGCAAAAAAGCTCAGCAAGGTTTTAAGCGTCTGAGACCGGATCAACGGGCCGTCCCCCGCCAGCACAAACAGCGGTCCCGAGACGTCTCGCATTTCCCGTTCCGCCATCATGACGGCATGCCCGGTTCCTTTTTGTTCAAGCTGTTCAACAAACGTGATATCCGCCTGCCCGCCAAACATATCCCTCACCCGCTCGCGATCGTGTCCGACCACGAGTGCGATTTTTTCAACGCCCGCCCCACGCAGCGCATCGAGCACATAGGCCAGCATCGGCCGGCCGCAGATTTCATGCAGAACCTTCACCTTTGCGGATTTCATCCGGGTCGATTTTCCGGCCGCCATAACAACGGCACCAGATTTTGGCATGGCCTGTATCTCCTGATCCACCAATCTCAACAGAAATGTAACCGCATCCGTGGGTTTAGGAAAACCTTGGCGGCATTGCCAGAGCCGGTTGCGATGTTGTTATTACAGCATGGCGACGGGCCGGGCGGGGTTGGTGAGAATTGCTTTACACCAGAATTTGATTTTGGAGTCGTCTGGATTCGCGGTTTCGATGCGGTTCAGGCCCCATAATCAAATCCGTCCGGAATTTTTACACCCCACCGCACTTGACGCGGGCATTGGTTGCGGTGTATAGGAGCTGGCCTTACGGCGGCCGTTGGTGGCCCGCCCGGTGTTTCATGCAACGGAGTGCTTCCATGCGTATCCCCACCACCGGTAGACTCTTCAACTGGGAATCTCTGGATGATTCCCCGGACTTGAAAA
>JAKAVA010000043.1 GCA_021827645.1 Planctomycetota bacterium | reverse complement strand
GCAGGCATAAGGCACTCCTAACCGCGAAACATCGCAGCCGGATAGAATACTACAAATCTAATACTCTGTCCACTCGCTTCCGGTTCACACAAGTCGGCAGACGGAGAGCGTGAAATGGAGCATGGGTACCCAAAATCGAATGGAAGCTGCCCTTGCAGACTGCGCGCCGGAACTCAGTCCGGCCACGGAGACTAACCGTCTGCAAACACGACACTTACGACCTCCACCCCCGCAATCCCGCGCCGGTCCTTGAATAATCCGGGCTAAGGGACTACGGGCTTCGCACGATTGCGTTTGACGAGGCATGGGGAAGATGCTCGGAACCAGCGGGTGACCGGGCGGCGTCCTGCCGCCCGGTAGATGGCCGGTTCGTCGCACATCCAGCCGGTTATCCCTGACGAGTTGGACGCCTCCAAAGCTCGCTTCTGTTTCACCGACCGTGTGGATTATCTCTGCGGCGATTCTCATCGGCAAGCCTCCGTGCGCAGTGGGATCGTCTCCGCCCCGGTGTCCGCCTGTTGGCGTCGTCGGCGACGCCATTCTCTGGCTGCCGCGAGTCTTTGATCGCGTTGCTGGAAGATCGCTTCCTCCCGCCCAGCGAGCTTGTCGGCGGGGGTGACGTAGCCGATGGCGCTGTGCAGTCGCACGGTATTGTAATGTTGGACATACCGGGCGACGGATTCGCGGGCCTGTTCCAGCGACAGCGGTGTTTTCGGCCGGATGCATTCGTCCTTGAGGCTTCTGTGCCAGCGTTCCAGCTTGCCATTGCTCTGGGGATAGTAGGAGGGGCTGGTCCGCACATGGGTCATGCCGGTGAGGCGAATGAACTGCTTGAAGTCCCTGGCGATGAACTGCGGGCCATTGTCGGAGATGATCCGTGGCGTGGCCTGCGGGTGCATTTCCCTGGCCTTTTGAAGGATGATCTCGATTTGGGCCTCGGTCATGGATTCCCGGATATCCCAATGAACCATCCAGCGGCTCATCCCGTCGAGCAGGCTGCAGAGATAGTAAAAGGTGCCGGCGATCTGGATATACGAGATATCCACGTGCCAGTGCTCGTGAGCCAGGAGCGGTTGCTGAAAGCCGGTTCCCCTGCGGCTGGGCTCTCGACTGAAGGAGTCGATACGCCCCCCCTCTTTGAGCACCCGGTAGACGGTCGATGGACTCACCGCCACCACTCCGGCATCGAGCATCATAAAGGCCAGACGGCGATAGCCCTCCAAGGGGTAGCGTTCCTCGAAGTCGAGGATGGCCTGCTTCTCCATAGCATCCAACCAATGATCGCGTGGTATCCATGCGTTGTGCTCGTTGACCTTACCGAACCGGTTCTTCCAAGCGTAAAACTTACCCGCCCCCATGCCCAGCCAGGTGATAAACCGCGTGACCGGCAATCGAGTCCGGGCCGACCAGCGGTTGACGAAGTCGATCACCTGATCCCGTACATCGTGGGCGGTCCATCGGCCTCTCAGATCAGGCCAAGTTTTTTTTTCAGCGCCACATGCTCGCCCATCAATTCGGCGAGCACCTCATTTTTCTGCTGGAGTTTGGCCTCCACCGCAGCCAGCCGTTTGGCCTCGGCGGCTGCGGGCCGGGTTGAAGCCACCTGGGCGTCAAAGAGCCCGGCCCCCTGTTCAAAGAGTTTTTTCTGCCATTCATAGAACATGCCGGGAGTCATGCCGTGCTTCTGACAGAGGTCGGAAATCGGGGTCTTGTCCAGCAGGTGCTCACGCAGAATGGCCATCTTCTCGGCCCCGGTGTCATGACGACGTGCTTGGGACATAAAACGGTCTCCTTATTCGGCACCACTTCATACCTTACACAGAAAAGCCCTTTCTACATTTCCGACTGAAGCAGAACAGATTTAGAAATCTTTACATCCCAGAGCAGATGCACTGGCTTGCGAAAAGCGAAAGGATGGCTCAAAACGTAGGCATAAAAAAGATAGCCCGCTGTAACGCACAGCGGGCTATCTCGGTTATGGGAGGAAACTGCAACTGCGACCAATAATGGTATCGACCAAGTTAATCAAAGTCTTGAACAAAATCTGAAAATAATTTTTTGACATCATTTTCCGCATTCGCCTCCGAGCTCCGTTTATGGCATAATCCATGGCGATATCGAAGGGCAATTGTTTTTGGAGATACCCTTGCCGACCCATCCGATGGTCTTACTTGTAGGGGCTGGTCCCGGCGATCCGGGGCTGATAACTGTCGCCGGTAAAGAAGCTATAAAATCTTGTTCCGTAATAGTTTATGACGCTTTGGCTAATTCGGATCTGCTGCGCGATGCACCTCCCGATGCCGAGTTGATCTATGCCGGGAAGCAGGCTGGCCGCCATACTCTCTCGCAGGACGAAATTAACGAACTCCTGGTTCAAAAATGGCGGGAGCAGGAACGGCGTGCATCCGCCAAGCTCCATTTTGGGAATATTGTGCGCCTAAAAGGGGGTGATCCGTACGTTTTCGGACGCGGCGGCGAAGAGGTGCAATACCTTTTTGCGCACAAGATACCGTTTAGGGTTATTCCGGGCATCACCAGCGGCATTGCCGGTCCCGCTTATGCCGGCATACCCGTCACGCACCGTGATTTCACCAGTACCGTCACGCTCGTTACTGGGCACCAGCAGGATGCAAATCCGACCGCCGGAGTCAATTTCGATGCGCTGGCCAAACTTAACGGCACGTTGGTCTTCTACATGGGCGTAAAGACCCTCCCGGTTCTCGCCTCCAAGCTCATCGCGTCCGGCCTCAATGCTCACACGCCCGCCGCTGTGATTCACCGTGCCACACACCCAGACCAAAAAACGTTCCGCAGCCGACTGGAGCAACTCTGCGAGCCAGATTTTTCCGCGCAAATCGCCCCGCCGGCGATCACCATTATTGGTCGCGTTGCCGAGTTGGGAGATGAACTCAACTGGTTTGAACAGCGCCCGCTCTTTGGCAAAACCGTTTTGGTGACGCGTACACGTCAACAGGCGGGAGAACTGTCTCAGCGCCTCAGGGATTTGGGGGCGCAGGTCATCGAGGCCCCCACGATCGAACTCGTCCCCCCATCCGACCCGTCGGCGGTTACCGACGCGATAAGGCGCCTCTCGCAGATAGACATGGTGATATTTACCAGTGTCAACGGCGTGCAGGCGACCTGGCAACACCTGCTGGAAGCCCAGCTCGATGCCCGTGCTCTGCCCCGGAGGGTTGTCGCCATCGGGCCCTCCACGGCAGCGGCGCTGCGCGAGATTGGAATTGTTGCCGATTTAATGCCGGAAGAATTTACCGGCGACAAATTGGCACAAAGCATTTTGCGGCATCTGGGGGATGTGGCTGGGTTGAATGTCATGCTGCTGAGGGCGCAAATCGCGCGGCCCGCGCTCCGTACCGTGCTCGAGCAGGGGGGGGCCAGGGTCGAGGATGTCGCCATTTATCAGACTCTGCAACCCCAATCGCTTCCACCGGACGCCCTTGCAGGTCTTCGCGCCGGCCGCATTGATCTGATTACGTTTACCAGTGCATCAACCGCCAAAAACCTCCACGCTATGCTCGGGCCGGAACTGCGGGATAAAGTGAGCAGCGTCCCAAAACTATCCATCGGCCCGGTGACTACTCAGGCACTTGAGTCCCTCGGCTGGACGATCAATCTTAAGGAGGCACCAGAACACGACATTCCCGGTATGATTGCCGCACTGGAAAGTCGATAAGGCGGTCGCACGCCAGCTATCCCAACCCACCTGTCCAGCAGTACACTCTGAGTGTGTGGGAGCGGGCGGTTGGTGACCGATGCGCAGAAGATGAGGAACGCCGATGAAAATTTCAACATCCCATGGCCCGAAAAAACATTCTGCATTCACACTCGTGGAAATGTTGGTGGTGCTGCTTGTTATCACCATCCTCATCGGCATCGGCTTGGCCGTCGGCACCCAAGTGGAAAACAGTTCCGAGTCGAATCTCACCAAGACCGAATTGAAAAATCTTCAGGCCGCACTCAATTGGTACATTCATAAGAGCGGTGGCCAAGTACCGGCAAATATGGGACAATTTTTACAAGATTATCAGTTGGATCATGCCACACCTGGCCCCAATGGCACTTGGAAGCAGACCCCCGATGTCCTCACCGCGCTGCCCCAAAATCTCGTTGTCAGCGGCACGTTTAACGGCCCGACCGGATCCAATAACATGACCGGCGTCATCTGCGTCCTCGACGGCTTCGGCAACCCGATCCAATACATGCCCCCGGGGATAACCCAATCAAATGCGCCCATGTATGCCGATCCAACGGGCAACAGCTCCGCCACCGCTTCCACATCGTGGCTATCAACCTCCGATCAGGCACTCCTTCCCACCATAATCGTTTCCCCTGAAACGTTCCAAAACAGCGCTTGGCAGCCCAGTCCGAATCACGCCCCCTATTTCTACAGCTTTGGCCCCGTTTTTTCGTCCGCCCAATCCAACACCAGCTCCACGTCCACATTCGGGCCGTCCGATTACATCTACAGCTATAACCAGTAATCGCTTCGGTTAACCGATAAAAAAGCGATTACAGACCGGTCGTGCTTACCCATGATTTATGGGCGGCCGGTCAGCCTGAAAATACTAAAGTTTTCCTTTCTATTCCGCCGGCCCGCTCTATGATGGAAGCAGAAGAAGTGATTGGATTTGTGTGATCTGATCCGAGAGTCTTTTCAGGAGAGAGCCATGCGAACGAGCCTCGAATTTCGTGCTTCTGACCTGCCGGTGATCATCGCCGGATTGGTTATCCTGATCGGCGTCTTGGCGTGGTTTAAAGTGCAGGCGGCGACCAAACGCGATTTGATCACCACTCGCATCACCTTGGCCACTCTTCAACAGGGATTGCTCGAATATCAGGATGAATTTCATCATCTCCCTCCCCTCCATGGCAGCGGATCAGACCTGCATCAATTTCTGGTGGATTATCAGATAGCCCGCCTCTCCGATCATCACCATGACCGCTTTATGCGGGAGCCGAATATTACCCGGTTTATACGCCCTGCAAATCTCGTCTGCGGCGTGATCCATCTGCCCAATGGCCGCACGTTCCGCGGCGTGGTGAATGTTAAGGATGGCTTCGGCAACAGCATTCGATACCTGCCGACGCAGACCATCACATGGCGTGCCCCGTGTTTCGCCAGCACACCGCCGGGAGCTGTCAACAGCCGCGATTGGATATTCAGTCGCTGATCAGCGGTCGCAATTGCCGATTATCTCTCTCGCTCACCGACCGTCGTGGCGGTACACCACGACGGTCTCTTTATCGAATTCGTGCACATGATGCTATCACCCGCCGCGCCATGAAAGTGGGCATGAGCCAGAGGGGCCTGTGACAGTTTCTGCGAAGGGGGCGGGCGATGGGGAGCGGTGGCGAATGACGAATAATCCGGACGATTCCGGAGCGAGCCGATGGGTTTATCCCATCGGCAGTTTGTCGCATCCGCGGCCCCGCCCCAAATCGCGGTCGGCGTATTCCCAGAGCCTCTTCTATAAGTCGGCGAATTCACCAATGGTTTGGGCGAACGCACTTGGCTCAATCCGTCACAAGCCCGAGCCGCGGCCCCGCACCCTTGCGGTGATGCTGCGTCCCATTTCTAATCTACATCCGGCGGTGCGTTGTTCGATCGGATCATCACCGCCTCAGATGATCACGCGGGGATGCAGTTGTGGTAAATGAAAAACAGCGCCTGGCCGTCGGCTCGCTGGTTGCCGGTGTGGTGATCAGCGCCGGAAAGCTGGCACTCGGCATTCTGATCGGCTCGTTGGCCATGATCTCCGATGCCATCCACAGCACCGCCGATGTCGTCGCCGCCGTCATCACCCTTATTGCCGTTAAAGTCAGCGATCTGCCCGCCGACGCTTCTCACAATTACGGCCATGGCAAAATTGAAAATCTCTCCGCCTTCGGCGAAAGCCTGATTCTCATTCTCACCGCCGCCGGTATCAGCTATGCGTCCATCGTACGCCTGCTCCATCCGGAGCCGCTGGTCGATGCGCCCGCCACCATGATCGCCATCGCCCTGATGATCGTGGTTTTGCTAATCACGGGTTACCGCGCCATCCGGCTTTTTCGGTCCTACGCCACCAGACGCAGCAGCGCCCTTCGGGCCAATCTCCTCCATTTCACTCTGGATGTCATCAGCGCGTTGGTCGTGCTTCTGTCGCTGTTGCTGGATCAATTGACCCACAAGCTCTGGATTGATCCCGTCGGCGCCCTGCTCATCGCCCTGATCATCCTCGCGGCCTCCATCCGCCTGGCCAAACAAAGTATTGATGTCTTGATGGATCGGGCCCCGGCAGGCCTGGAATCCCGCCTGCAGGAGGCGATCCGCCGCGTGCCGGGTGTCAGTGAAGTGCCCCGTGTACGGGCGCGGCAATCCGGTTCGCAGCGGTTTGTCGATGCCACCATCGTGGTACCTGCGGATATCACGCTGGAGGAAAGCCATCGCATCGCCACGAGTGTGGAACTTGCCGCCGATGCGGTGGATGAAAGCATTGATGTGATGGTGCATGTGGAACCGGGGCCGCGTTTTGACGATCCGTCATCCATCGTCCGTTCACTGGCGGAGGGGTTGAAAGTGTCCATCCATGCGATCAACATTCAAAATATCTATGGACGGCTTTACTTGAGTTTTCATGTGGACGTTCCGGCCAATTGGTCGGTCGCCGACGCCCATGCCAAAGTCAGTGAACTGGAATCGCGCATCAAGGCCCGCCTGCCGAACATCGCTGAAATTCACTCCCATATCGAACCGGCCGGCAAATAGCCAACCAGCCCCCGAACCGCCAATTAAACCCAATTTGGCCTAAAGTTATCGGCACTGCGGGGCCGATAACGCATTGTACGCAGCCTGCGTGGCTTTCGGGGGTGCATCGCAACCCTCGCGGGCGAAAAAATGCCCACCGAATTGGCTTGGGGTGGCGACACCAACGGCTCTGCTCACACGACGAGGGGAGTGCAGTTTTTTTCAACGTTCAAGCTAAGGAGACTCAATTGAAAAGCAACCACGGATTGGCTAAAAGAATTCAACGCCAGCGCTTGGCACTATTCGCCTCGGCCGCCGCATTGGCATTAGCCCCGGCCGCATGGGCAACACCTACGGCTCCGCCACTTGTGGATGTTAATTTTTATGACACGTCCACCACGACGAACGCCGCATACCAAACTGCCTCGGGAGCGGCGGTTGTTGGAATCAGCACCGATATTTGGAACAACATTGGCATCGCGGGCGAGGGGGGTAGCTATACGTCGAGCACCACATTCACCGGAAGCACCGCCCTCGAAAACATCGCCGGCAACTCGTCAGGTCTGACCCTGTCCTACTCGGGTTACATTTCCGCATACTCCATAACGCACCCATCGAGTGCAATTGCGCCGGGCCTTATGACACAGTACTTAGCCGAAAAGCCGGGCACGGCGGGCACCACGCTGAGCATCAGCGGTTTGGATACAAACAGCGTCTATGACATCTATGTCTACGCCGCGTCCTTTGACAGCGGTAGCACAAATCGCGCGACAACGGTGTCGGCCAACGGCACATCCGCCTATGCATCGGGAATCGGCACCGGTTCTGCTGCAACATCATTTGTCCAAGGCGACAACTATGTTCTACTGACCCCCATGAGCAACTCGTCCGGTGTCATCAATATCACCCAGGCACTCCAATCCGGTTCGGGAGAGGGTGACCTCAACGGCCTGCAGATACAGTCCGCGGTAAATACCTTCACGCAAGACACCCACAACAGCAACGGCACGAATGTCAATTTTTGGTCCACAGGAGGTAACTGGAATACTGGATCGCCGGCGGGCAGCATCAGCGTGGCCACCATACTCGCCAGCGGCAGCGGCACCTATTACAATGCTGATCTCAATGGCGCTTCCGAAACGGTAATCGGCCTGAATCTCGGTGCCGGTAGCAACATTTACAATTCTGGCGCAACCGCCGAGACGCTAACCATTGCCCCTGGCTCTAGCGGATATAACTCCACCATTGCGGGTAACATCGGCAGCACAACGGGCACACTGCCGGGTGGAAGCGGCGGCCTTGGGGGCAGCGGTGGCGGCGCGATCAACCTTGTGCTTGATGGCGGGGCTAACACCATTTCCGGCCAGCTTTTTGGTGCCCTCAATCTTACCGTGGCTGGCGGCACCACAACCTTATCCAACGCCAACAACACCTACACCGGCGCCACAGACATCACCAGCGGCACGCTCGCCCTTTCAGGCGCCGGATCAATTGCCGACTCTTCGGGAGTGAATCTCTCAACCGGCGCCACGTTCGACATCTCGCAAATTTCAGCTGCCTCCACGACAATCAACGGCCTAACCGGAACGGGCGGCACCGTGTCGCTCGGCTCCAAGGCCCTCGTGGTGGATGTCGCTTCGGGAACCACCGACACCTTCGGCGGTGTCATTCAAGACGGCGGTATCGGCGGATCGTTAGTACTGGACGGCCAAGGCACCTTGGCCCTCACCGGCACCAATAACACGTATTCCGGCGGGACGACACTCGACGCCGGGACGCTGGCAGTCGGCTCCAGCGGTGCCCTTGGCTCCGGCAGCGTCAATTTCAACGGCGGAACGCTCGAAACGACCGCTTCGACAACATTTGACGGGATTTTTACAATCAGCTCCAACGGCGGGACCTTTAATACCGATGGCGTCGGCAGTACCATCCATGGCTCGTTCGTTCCAACGAGTCCATCCGGCCTCGATACGCTGACGATCATCGGCGGCGGCACGCTGTCCAATGATGCATTCGGTATCAGTTCGAATATCCAATTCGAAATCACCGGCAACTCGAAGTTCTACATCGAAACACCCAGCAGCAACAATATCATCTTCAGCGGCAACACCACTTCAGGACAGTTGCTTTTCGGACTCAACGGCCACACCGACGAGCTTGGTAATGTTTCCATTGCAGATACGAGTGCGACCACCGCCGATTTAATCGATGGCGGTGGTGCGGTGACGGCCATCAATGGCGCGATCTCCAATTCCGATCCCTATGCGACGCTGACGCTCCAGGACGGCCAATACAATATCTATGGAAACAACACCTCCTTCAATGCTGGGACGCTGGTGATCACCAACACACATGCGGAGTTATTTAATACTTCCGGCGGGCTTGGCAGCGGTGCTACGCTGGAACTCAATGGAGGAACAATCCAGAACGCTGCCGGTGCTTCCATGACCTTCAATAACGCATTCCTTATGGGAACTGGCGGCGGCACGGTCGACGCCAACGGCCAAAGCGTTACGCTTGGTAACACCATCTCGGGCGCCGGTTCGCTGACCGTGGAGAGTTCCGCCGCGGGTGGAGTGGTGACCATTGCCGGTGCCAACACCTACACCGGTGGAACCCTTGTCGAATCGGGCGCCACGCTCGCCATTTCCGCAGACGACAATCTTGGTGCCGCCACCGCCGATTTGGATATGTTCAACCATTCCACGCTGTCGGCTAACGGCTCCTTCACCATGAGCCGCCATATCTATCTCAACCCGGGGGCCGACGAAAAAATTGACGTCGCCTCAGGCAATACGCTCACCGACAATGGCGTCATCTCCGCGCTACTCGTCGCGGGCCCAATGTCTATCGCCAACGGCCCCGCGATCACGGCCGGACCGGCATCAGCCGAGACGCTGGAAATTTCCGGCCCCGGCACGCTCGTCCTCAACGGCGACAACACCTACACCGGCGGCACAACGATCGACTCCGGCTCGACGGCCGTCGCCGGCAGCGACAGCGCCTTTGGCTCCGGCTCCATCACCAACGCCGGCACGCTCGCCACCAGTAATTACATGTTCGATGGCCCGACACCGGTCGTGATCAATGCCTCCAGCCTTACCCTGACGTCAACCTCCAATTTGGATTTAGCCATTTTTGGCACCCCGGCATCGGGCAATTATGATTACGTCTCGCTCGGCAGCGGTGCGGCAACGCTGGCGGGCAAACTCAATATCCGCTTCATCAATTACGTCCCATCCAACGGCCAGACGTATACCGTGGTGAAAACCACCGGCGGTGTCAGCGGCAGCTTCGCCTCCGTCGCATCCAATCTGAGCGACGTATCCTTCTCACAGAGCGAGCTTACCGGCACGGGGTATCAAATATTGATCCAATCCTTCGGGTTGCCGCAACTGTTCTCTACCGCAAACCTCAGCGGCAATCAGGCCCAGGTTGCCAATTACTTCAACAATCTCTCCAACCAGGGGCAGATTCCGCAGAGCGTTATCAACCCGATTACCGAGATGAGCTTCCTTTCCGGGCCCGCACTTGCCGGATATCTCCAGACGCTGTCGCCGCAGGACTATGCCCAGTTAAGTCAGACGGCCATTGATAACATGATCTTTGAGCAGATTTCCATGGATGGACAGGTATACGATGCCTTCCACGGGGGTGGTTTTGATACCTCCGGATTGGCCTTGCTGAAAACCTCGCAGAGTGATCCATTTGCACTGAATTTGGATGCCGCGATGCAGCAGGCCGATCATCAGGCCATGCTGGGGCAATCCATGCAGGAATTCGATGCCGGGGGCATGACGCCTCCGGTCACTCAGAACCATCTGAGTGACCGCTGGTCCGGCTTTTTAACGGGCCAGATCGCCTTGGATTCGGCTCCGCAGGGGGGCTATCCCACGCAGCATTTCACCACCGGCAGTGTGATGGCCGGGATCGATTACCGCCTTACCCGCCACCTGCTGGTGGGAGGATTATTTAATTATTCCTACACCGGCGGCACACTGGATAATCTCGGCAGTCGGGAGGCGGCCAACAGCTATGCCCCGGGTCTTTTCGCTGGTTATAAGCTTGGTGGCCTGCAGATCGACGGCCTCACCCAATACACCTTCAACGACTACAAAATTGACCGCAACATCGTCCTGCCGGGCTATCAGGGCGTTGCCACCGGCGAACCGGTGAGCAATCAGTACGATGCCGCCCTCATGGCAGACTATTACCTGCATCCATGCAAAGGCGTGGACATCGGCCCGTCCGGGGGCATCGGATACACGCACATGAACATCGGCGGGTTTACCGAAACAGGTAGCCCCTATGCCCTGACGACATCGAAGCAGAGTGTGGATTCGTTCCGCACACTTCTCGGTTTTCAGGGGCACTGGCATTTGAACAAAACGGTTGTGCGTATGCCGCTGGTGGTGAGTTTCAACGCTTTCTGGCAGCATGAATACATCGGTCGCCGAGGGGCATTGGTCTCCACGTTCAGCCAGATCGGCTCAGGATCATTTTTGTACAATGCCCCAAGTCCGTCGCGTAATTCGGCGATATTGGGCATCGGCATCGGCGGCTACCTGACGAAAAACACATCGCTGTTTGTGAATTACCAGACGCAGATCGGCGACCATCGGCAATTCGCCCAGACCGTCATGGCGGGCCTGGCCGTCGGATTTTGATGGCGGCTACCGCAAAGCCTCCGCCGGTGGCATCTCCTTGGCTGCCGCGCGGATGGCTCGGTCAATAAATCGCAACCAATCACCGGTCAGCCTTGGCCTGCACGGCGGCGTAAAAAAAGCGGCAGCGCCGGATGCTTCCAGCGCTGCCGCACTCGCAATTCTGCCATTAATTCTGGCCGCTCAGGCCCGGCTACCCCGCCGACGCAACAGCACCAACCCCGCAACTCCCGCCGCAAGCAGCAGTGCCGCCGTTGGCTCCGGCGTCGCGGTGTAAAAGGTTAAATCGGGGGCGTTGCTGACCGGGACAAAGTTGGCCTGCAGATTCGCGCCACCCCAAGTCTGCGAATTAAAAATCTCGAACGGGTAGTAGCCCGCCTTTGTGAATGTTACGGTGTCCGTTGTCGCCGACGAACCTTTGGCATTCTGGAACCCTACGACCGTCCCGCTGCCAATTGCCCCATTTCCACCGAGTAATATCTCGGTTCCGTCATCATTTGACTGGAGGCCGAAAGTGTAGCTGCTGTTGGCCTGCGACACATACACGTAACCGCGTTGATCAAAGAGAATGTCCGTCCAAAACGTATTCTGCACCGACGTTGGGACCGTGACTCCAGTTAGAAGATCAGTGGCGCCCGGGTCGTTTCCCGCAAGAAAAGATTCGACGTTGCTGCCCCCAGTGGTATAAACATAGCCGGAAGTATTGATGCCGGTGTCAATAAATGAAAACAGTGGCGTGGCAGAGTACGTCCCGGATCCGACAGGTTGGCCCGGTATTGTGATCGTGCCGTTTTGCGCCAAGGTTTCCTCGTTGGCCATCCCCTGAAAATCCGGACTTCCACTGGTGCCGGCCCCGCCGTCCAAGCCGGCCGGATAATAGTTCCCCAGGTTCGTGGTTGGGGAGATCGTCCAAAGCTGCGCTGATAAACCTGAAACCAAGTTCGACGGCGGCGTTACCGGTGAAGAATCGGTAAAGGTTGTCGGAACCGATGTCGGAGGGGTGACCGTGTAATCCGCACGGGCGCCCCCGATAAATGAAACCGCGGCAATCGCGGCTGCTGCGACGGCTGGCAACAGCTTGACGTTGGACAGGGATGAGTTTGGATATGACATAACCTTGCTCTCCTCAAAAGTGGCCCGGAGTGGGTTAACGCCTCCGGCACCGACACACATCGCACCGATATGGGCGGACAACATGGCCGCCACTAAATCACCGGGCTCAGTACGCATCTTTAATTTGGGGCAATCTGGTGAGAAGCTGCTCACTCTCCTATTCCAGATCGTCATCGGGAGGGGGGCACTTAAACACCAGGTCAAATCTGCCTTCCCCTCTTCCGAGGTTGCCCGAATAGTAATATATTAAAACATCCATCGCATCTTGTCAAGGCAAATTTGGCAAATTTTAATACCTTCCATACTCTCACAAGTCGAAATATTCATTTGGTCGTCACGCCTGCCCAAAAAAGCGGCAGCGCCGGATGCTTCCAGCGCTGCCGCACTCGCAATTCTGCCATTAATTCTGGCCGCTCAGGCCCGGCTACCCCGCTGGCGCAGCAGCACCAACCCCGCAACTCCCGCCGCAAGCAGCAGTGCCGCCGTCGGCTCCGGCGTCGCGGTGTAAAAGGTTAAATCGGGGGCGCTGCCGACCGGAGCAAAGCTGACGTTTTCACCCGCTCCGCCCCAGGTCTGGGCATTGAAAATTTCAAACGGATAATAACCCGCCTGAGTGAATGTCACGGTATCGGTTGCGGCAGGATAAGTGTCGCCGTTTATAAGCGTGGCAAGCCCGTTGGCTGTCACGGAGTCGGAGGCGTTTTCAAATCCTACGACCGTCCCGCTGCCGATCTTGCCGTTCCCACCCAGCAGTATCTCCGTTCCGTCATCATTGAGGTCGTTCGAGGCGACAGCAAAGGTATAGCTGCTGTTGGCCTGCGAAACATAGATATAACCCGACTGGTCGAAAATAATGTTTTGCCAAGGAGTCGTAGCGGCAGACGTAGGCGTGGTTATGCCGTTGATGAGATTGGTCGCCAGACTGTTGCCGTTGCCGTTGAGCGTGGCATCGACGGTACCTTGTTCGATCATCGCCACCACGTGGCTCGTGTTGATCTCGGTGTTAACAAATGAAAAATAGGGCGTGGCGTTGTAGGTCGCCGAACCGGTGGGGCTGCCCGGAGTGCCATCCGAGCCGACCGAAATGCTTCCGTTCTGGGCCAGCGCCTCAAGGTTCGCCATCCCTTGCAGATCCGGATAGCCGCTCGTGCCCGGGCCACCCTCAAGGTTTCCGGGGCCTCCACTGACGAGGTTCGTCGTTGGCGTGATCTGCCAAAGATTGGCGGTCAGGCCTTGCACCAAGTTCGACGGCGGCGTCACCGGCGATGATTCGCTGTAGGTTGTCGGAACAGATCCCGGTGGGGTGACCGTGTAGTCCGCGCGGGCGCCCCCGACAAATGAAACCGCGGCAATCGCGGCTGCGGCAACGGCTGGCAACAGCTTGCTCGTTGACAGGGATGAGTTTGGATATGACATAAACTTGCTCTCCTCAAAAGTGGCCCGAGGCGGGTTAACGCCTTCGGGGCCGACACATCGCACCGATGTGGGCGGACAACATGGCCGCCACTAAACCACCGGGCTCAGTACGCATCTTTAATTTGGGGCAATCTGGTGAGAAGCTGCTCACTCTCTCATTCCAGACGTTTACGGAGGGGATATTTTTAAGTAAGTGAAAATTCTATCTTGCCCGCTCCCTAAACGACCCATCGGCTAAAAGGTTAGCCCATAATCCGGCCTCTGTCAAATAAAAAAACACGATTTTTATTAGCAGTTCTAACAGCCACAGGCAGAAGGGGTTACGTCTCATATTCCATATTATCGAGCACGCGGCGGGTGCGGAATCCGCACGCATTTCGCTTCGCAGTAGTAAATTTCCGCCCCGCAAGGCGGCGCGGATGTATCCCCGTCAAAAGCTCACTGCCCGCGCGGCGATGCCATCTGCGCCAGTTTCTTGTAGTAATCATTAACCAGCGATCGATACTGCGGCAGCGACCCCTTGTGCATCGCATTGAGAATCATATTGCGGGTACGCGGCGGCAGATTGCCCCACTGATGTTGGCTGGAATGAAACGGCGAAATCGTATTCGGGTGCGTTCCCTGTCCCGGCGGCAGATACGAATGGTGATTGGCGTGGCTTTGCGAATTCGTCGGCTCGGCCGTTTGCGGCCCCGTCTGCTGCATTGCCATCGATGAATTCTGTTGTTGCGATTTCTTTTTACTGCTCGATGAGCTGGATTGCGCTTGTTCCGCCTGCGCGATCAGTTCATTCAGGGATTGAATGATTTTCTTTTGAATGGTCTGGGTAACAGGCCCCGCATGCGCAGTCGCAAGCCGCTCTCCACTTTTAGCCATGCGCGAAATCATTTCCTCAATCGCCCGGGCGGTCATCGCTTTCTGCATCGGGCCGGTACTTTGCGATGGATTCATCGCCGCACCCGGCCACGCCTCCAGTTGCTCTATCCACGGCGGCAGGGGAACACTGTGCGTGCCTGCGTCGGCTGCCTGCGATGAGAATCCGGCGGAGGCCATGAGAATCACGCCGCAGACCGCCAATGCAAATCGCCTGAACGGTGTCTCGCTTTGTTTCATATCAGCCACCTACCTTCCGCATCGATTTTACCATCTTTACCGCCTGGCGGTGAATCCGATTTTGCTGGTGACCCAGCATGCGAATCTCCTCCTGCAGGGCCTGGCGCGCCGCACCGTTCGATGTTTTCCCAAGGGTTGTGTCGAGTTGCTGCGTCTGCAGATTAATCTGCATCTGCAGAATCCGCAGCAATTTAAGCTGCGCCGCCGGTGGAATCAGCGGTTGTTTTCCACCACCTCCTCCGCCACCACCACCTCCTCCCCCGGACATATGTTTCATGTGATTGATCAGAGCCTCAATCACCGCATCGAGTTGCGAGATCGCCATTTGCTGGTCTGCCAGCAATACGCTGTCGATCTGCGCCTGATCCAGCCGCCGTCGTGCAGCATGCATCGACCTGCCGATCCCACGGTTCATCCATGCCAGCACCGGAGCCGCCTTGCCGATCTTCGCCGTGATGGCGGCCAATTGATGCATAAGCTGCGTTTCGCCTTTGGCCTGACCGGCGATTTGCAAAATCTGCATTCGTTCCGGGGGCCGGCCGGGATGTATCTCCGTAGCCAACTGCTCCGACTGCTTATACATCTGATGCTGCTGGTGGCGGATTTTCATGTACAGCGCCTTGAGCCCTGAAAGGGTCTGCATCTGCTTCTTGGCACGATCCTGATTAAGCAGCTTCTGCAGGATGGCCACCGCTTTCTTCAACCAACTGATCGCCTGCACCTGATGCGGAACTGCCAGCGGCTGATTGGCATTCTCCAACTGCCCGGTCGCGCGGCCCATCTGGTGCGATGCTGCCATCAGATACGCATGGGCGTAACCGGACGGATCCGCACGGCGGCTTTTGCCCGCTAGTTCCGCCGCGGTGAGTTCCAAGGTGGATTGGTGATTGGCGACTGGCGCGAGCATCACCCTCGAGGCATTGAGTGGTTCCGACGCCGTTGTCGTCGCGAGTAGCTTTTGATTTCGCAGCAGCGCCTGAACCTGCTGCAGCAGCGTCTTTAGACGATTAATCTGCCGCGAAAGCGAACGCTTTGCCTGCTGATTGAGCACATGCAGCATTTTCTTCAGTCCGTTCGCCGCCTGCTTCTGATTGCTCGATGCGGATTGAAGATGATTTTGCGCGGCCTTGGTAGCGGCCTGCCCCATGGCCCCGACCACCGAATAGCGGGCCGCGAGTTGCGCCGCCGCTTTCAGTGCAGCCGCCATGTGCGGATTAGATTTGGCTAGTTGTTTTGCGGCTCGGCTCAGGTTGTTGGTCAGATGTGCTGCCTTCGATGCCAGTTGCTGCTGCTCCGCCCCAAGCCGCTGCACTTGTTGCTGAAGTGCCTTGGATAATTGTGAAAACGGTCTGCCCAGTGTTTTCTTCGCCAGTTTTCGCAACTGCTTTTCCAGATGTTGCTGCTGCGCCAGAAGCCGGGCGGTTGAATGCCGCAGCGAATTAAAGATCCCCGCCGCCCCAAGTTGAGCCACCAGCGCCCTCATCCGCCGAATCGCCTGACTCTCACGTTGCGTTGCCGCGCCCAGCGGCTTGCCCGCCTGTTGCACCCTGCCTGCCGTCACACTGCGATTCGCGAGCGAGAGATGGCTTTGTGCCCGCGGCATCACATGCCCGCCGACACGGCTCATCACATGTTGCGCACCCGTGATCGTGCGCCCGATCGATCGCGATAAAAGTCCATTGCGCCGGGCGGTGGAAGATAAGATGTTCAGTTCCCGCGTGATCGCTTCCGCGCTAAGCGCCTCGCGATTCTGCGCCCGAGGCAACTGCGAAAGCAGCAACTTCTGTGCGGGGGTCAGCGCATGGGCGCTTGAAATGGCCTGCTGGAGCAGTTGGGCCTGATCCCGAGTAACTCTCTGCCGCCGAATCAGCGATTCAATGGAACGCCGAATCCCCTGAAGCGAACGCTGCAGTTGCCGCTCGATCTGCCCCGGAGTCAAAATACTGATAACCAGTCGCGGTGAATCCACCGCCGGGTGGTGGTAAGGGGCTTTTCGACTGACGTAATTGTCGTGCACCTGCGCCATCAGATCGATCTGATCACCCGGTTTGAGGTGCATCGACTCCGGTGTCCACGGGACAACGGCTTGGCCAATCTCACCGTGCGTCAGGGCACTGTATCGCAATGATTTCCACTGTGCTCTCTGGGCAAAGGTCGGCTTGGCTTTGTTCCCCGCACCCCGGTGAACCCCCACAATCGCCAGCGTGGTAAGCCCCAGATCATCCGAAGCGCGGATATGCAGATGGATCAGCGCCTGCGGCGTCAGATCCAGTGCATAGCGTGGATGCGTAATAGCCACCTGCGGCAGCGCGTCGGGCACGACCACCACGCGGAATCGACCTCCACGATGGCTTTTCAGTTGATGTGAATCGGCCACTTCGAGCCGCCCGGTAAATGATGCCTGAGGCTGATAGATGATCTCTGCTCGCTTTGATGCCGGGCCAGCGTGTGTTACGGGCACCACCATACGCGCGGGCGGCGGGCCGCCGACCACATGCGCCGCGTAGATCCCCTGATTGCTCGTCGCCGCAATATCAATGGTGGAACCGCGGATGATTTCCGCCCGGTGGGCGAGCAGGTTGAGCTGATAGTGGGGGGCGCCCTTGGCGTACGCCGGCGGTACAATCGTCCCCGTCATCGAGAGTATCCGCGGACGCGGCAGCACCAAAACGGACACCCACGGATTGCGATCATCATCTCCTGCCCGGACGCGGATCATCAGTCTTCCCGGTTGGGGCAAAACCACCTTTTGGTAGACGCTGCCCGTCGCCTTTCCCTGCCATGTCATCAATTCAGATTGTCGTCCGCCGTGCGGTCGGCGAATCTCCAGCCAGACTCTCAGATGAGTATTAAATCCTCTTTCCACACGGGCGGTAACGGCAAACGGATCGCCGCTGGGCAGAATCTTCGGCGGCCCTCCTTTGCCCCAGGTGAGGCTCACCAGCACATGCAGCGGCCAGGGGTTGGCTGCCAGCGGGTTGGTCCATCGCCGCAGGCTGATACTTGCCAGCCGCGGGGCGGTGAGCGCCAGACCCGCGCAAACGGCGACCACCACTGCAAGCCAACCGGCATATCGGCGTATGAATTTCCACGACAGCGCATCGCCGAGTCGAATGTGTGCTGCGGCCGTCCGCGCCGTTTCAACCGATTGCGCCGCAAGGGCGTTCCGCTCGTGAAGGCCGGAGTCCAGAAAGTCCAATGCGGCTGATATTTCGTCGTGATCCAGATGGCCGGTCTTTTCAAGATGATGCGCCAGCACCGTCCGTGGCACCCGGCGCAGCGCCGGCCGGATTACCTTCCAGACCACCGCAGCAAAAGTGCCGATTATAAACAGCACGATCAGCACCAGACGCAGCATTCCGGGGAAATGCAGAAAATAATCCGCCGCGCCCAGAATCAGCGCCGTTGAGACGGCACCGGCAAGGGTCTGCATCAGCCCCAGCAGCAGCAGACGGCGCCGGATCGCCGCCGCCAGCGTTTTAATCTTGCCCGGAAGCGATGTGCCCGGTGGTGTTTGCAGCAATGTCATGGACGTTTCACCAACCTGTCTCCGTGGCGGCCATGGATGGCCCAGCCCCGCCGGTCACCACCATCTCACCCGCAGGCCGCGTTAAATCAGCCCCGCCCGTTTCCGCAACAGCCACTCGGCCGTCAGCAGGATGATTAATAGTGCAAGTGCCCACGGCTTATTCCATATCTGATGCGAATGAATGAGCAGGCTTTCCACGCTCCGGTCCGGGATCACGTCGCCCGCCTTTTCAAACGTTGCCGGAAGAACCATTTTACCATCAGCCGCCGCCGCCAGATGCGCCATGGCGGGGATATCCGCTCGCGGATTGAGAAATTCCGTCTCCGGAGCCTCGGCGGAGATATTCAGCGTCGGTGATGTCACAGCCAGTTGTCCCGGCTTGAGGGCAAACCGATAATCCCCGGCCGCCCAGATATGGACCAGTGATCTGTACACCCCCGGATTGTTCGGGTCGGAGAGCATCGGCACCTGCATGGCGCCGCCCGGGCCGTGGACGCTCAGTTGAAGTTGGTGCGGCAGAGATGAAAGGAGACTCATGCGATTGACATGCAGAGTCACTGGCACCGATTGCCCCACCAGTGCCCGCCGCCCGGACGATCGCAGCACCACCGCACGATGTCGCCCGAACAGCCGCGATCGCGCCAAAGTTCGCACCGTCTCCAACCAATAACTCTTGTAAATCGGGGCGCCGTGATAGGCACGCCACCGCCACGTATCCTGAATCGCTGAAAACATCGTCCGCCCGGCGCCGTAGCGCCCCAGCACAATGGCCGGTATGTCGCGGGCCGTGATCTGCCGTCCCGCCACCATCGCCAGCACCGTCGCACTGGGGGCAAGGCCCGCCACCGGCTGATACCAATACAGCGGCGGTAGATCGGCCACCTCACGCAGGTTCGCCGCTTCACTGCTGAAAAAATGAAACAGCATGCTGCGGCGTCCCGCGACCGTAAGGCGAAGACCGAACGGAATCCCCTCCACCGGGGCCATCGCCGGGTTCGCCGGGTTGCCGATGATGATGGGAAGTAACTTGGCAATCGGCGTCCCGCGGTAGGCACGCGGCGAATATTCCGGACCGGAAATCATTAAAAATCCGCCCCCGTGATCACCCACAAAATGAGTGATGAGTTTCATCTGCCGCTGCGAAAAATAATCCGGATCCACATCGCCGAGTATCAACACGTCGTATTGATCCAGCTCAGATTGCGTCTCGGGAAATCGGCGGATCGGAATATTCCCCGCCTGGGCAAAATGATTATCCGCCGAAAGCAGAAGACAACTCAGCAACGTGGTCTTTTCGCGGGCCAGATCATTCTTCAGATAACGATATTCCCATCGTGGATACCCATCCACATACAGAATTTTTATTTTCGCCTTCACCGCCCGGGTTCTCAGTTCAATACGCCCGCCGTTGTAGCCGGGAATGGGCGGTATGAATTCTCCCTTCGCCCTGCGGATCACCATCTGGATGTGGTAACGCCCCGGTGCTTTGGGTCGCCAGGTTAGCCGCAGCGGGATCTGGGATTTGCCGGCGGGAATAACCACTTTCTTCGTCGCCAGCAGCACCTTCCCGTCCGTCCCCACTTCATAAAGCCGCACATGGCGCACAAGCGGCGCAGGGTTTTCCGATGTTACGAGCCGCGCTGAAACATTCACCGGATCCCCCACAAACGCCTGATGCGCTGTGGTACCATCCGCCAGTTCAATGCTGAAGGGAAGATGATCGCGACCGATCGGCACGGTCACGAGCCGGATCGCCCGGCGCTTCAGTCGGGCAACCATCTGGCGGGTGGGGGAGGCCGTCGTATCGCGACCGTCCGAAAGCACCACCACCGCACTGACCGGTTCGCCGGAAAGCTGCCCTAATATCTGCGAAATAATTCCCGGAATATCCGTTTCACCCGCTGTCGGCTTGATTTTCGCAAGCCGGGCCAGCACGGCATTCATTTGCTTTTTATTTTCCGCCGTCCCGACCAGCTCCGCCCGGCTGCCACCGGTATACACCATAACCTTCTGTCGCTTGAGTACTTTCCCCAACCATCCATGTTCCGCACTCTGCAGCACGGCGAGTGCGATCTGATAGCGGCTTGGGTTTTGGGAATGTGTTGTCAGAAGAATGTTGTGCAGCAGCCTGGCTTCCGGCGCCGGGTATTCGTCTCTAAGCGTCATCGAGAGGGATGAATCCACCCAGATCACCACCCGCCCGCGATGCCGCACCAACTGCCGATTCACCAGTGCCGGTGCCATAAGCAGAAAAACGACCATTAAAAGGATCGCCGCCCGCAGGGTCGCCAGTGTCCATTTGTATCGCGGGGCTGCCCCCTGAGCCCGGTAGCTCCAGATGCCGAAGACCACAGCCGCCGCCGCCAGCAGGCTCATCCAGACCGGATGATTGGTCAGCAGCACAAGGTGGACCGAGCCGGCCATCAATAACGGGTTCGTCATGCCTGCACCCCCGCGGTCTGAGTGGAGAGGCGATACCGTGAAAAGGCCCGCGCAGCCAATGCTTCAGAGGCCAATATCAGAAATCCGAGCATCAGCATCAGCCAGCCGATGTTCCCCGCCGGGCCCGTTGACGATCGATGGGATGAATGAAGTTCCTCTGGTTCGGTCACGATCCGACTCGGCGGTATGGAAAAGCATTCCGCCGCTGCACGGGCCGCAATGTGAGCGATATTCGAACCCGCCGCCGCATCCACATTCACCGCCGCCATCGGCACTCCCGCCGTTGTCCGATAGACGCCTGCTGTAGCCATCGGGGCGCCGGAAAGCTGCAGATGCCGGCTCTTCCCTGCCCCGGCAAGCATCTCGGTGAGTTCCATCGTGCTGCCGCCCGGACCTCGTAATTCCATCTTGGTTTGGCGACCTGCGGCCAACACAAGCCTCCGGCCCACAAGCAGATTATGCCGCGCCCCGCGTGCCACCAGCACCTGATCCAACACCCGGTAAATCAGCGGCAGAAACGCCGGCTGCGCGGGCAGATCGGTCCACCGTGTATCGCAGGACGTTCCCCACATGGCGACCCGGCCACGGCCGAAATCACCCACCACCAGCAGCGGCGCTCCACCGCGCATTTTTAATAATACCTCCGCATGGGCTCTCGGTATTAACTGCACATATTGATGTATCGCAATGTGAAAAATCCCGGTATGGATACCCTGCCGTTGAGCCGCGATGAATGGGGCCATGATCGATCCGGCCGAGCGCGTCACATCCAAGGTCTGCGGCGCTTTCGCCGACGTGTGAATCTGCGCCCCGTATGCCGCCGGCAGCAGTCCGCCCCCCAGATGCGTCCACGCCGATGCATCTGCTTCCTCTCCGGGATAAATCATCAGCGTTCCGCCGCGCCGAACAAATCTTTCCAGCCGCTGCATATCCGCAGTCCCCGGTGGGGCGATGTCGCTGAGCACAACCGCCGTGTAATGCCGCAAATCAGCCCCCGGTAATTCGTCAATTTCAATACGCCGCGGAGCAAATCGATTTCCCTTATCCGCCGGGGCTAGTGCCGCCTCCAGCCATGCCGTAGATGCCAGCACGCCCTGCGCCGGATCGCCCGGCCTTCCATCCACCAGCAATACCTTCAGCGCCGTGCGGGCCCGGAAGACACGCTGCCGGATGTTGTCAATCGGCAGGCCGTCGGCGGCGATAAGTGCCGTGATTTCATGAAGCCCCGGTAATACGATTGGATCCGGCAGCAACACCTGTGCGGTCATCGCACTCCATGGGCGGATGGTGCCGATTGTCTGCCGGCCGCTGCTGACACCGTCAATCAAAAACCGCACGCTCACATTCGGCTCCGCTTGGGCGCCGCTGTTAAGTACCTTCAACCGCAGGTGGATGTCATGTCCGATCAAAACCGCAGGTCGGGTGAATCGCAGCTCGGTAACCGCCATGTTCGCCGCATCCGGCCGCCCTACATCAAAGACTCGAAACCGCGCTCCCGCCGCACCGATCGCCTTGACCGCCCGCCGAACGGCATGCAGGGCGCCACTCAGTTTGGCCAGCGGATTATTTCCGCTGCGGCAGCCGAAATCAGAGGCCGTCTCGTCGCTGACCAGCCAGACCCGCACATGGGCCACCCGCTTCCGCCATGCCTTCGCCAAGTCGGCGGCTTTCATCAGCGCCGCAGCGATCTCCGGGCTTCCCTCCGTCACCTTCTGCCTCGCGATCAGACTCGTTACGCTCGGCGAAGCGGGCACGGGCTTTTCCAGCAGCGGCCCGCTGCTCGATGATGCACCGATCACCGCCGTCCATTCGCCCCCCGGAAGATGCTGACTCCAGTTCGCCAGCAGCCGACGGCTCTCCGCAAACGGGCTTTGCCCCGATGCCGGCACATATCCCATGGGATAGGCATTGTTCCATACCACGATCGTCAGGCGGCTCTCGCCGCCCATCAACGCCGCTAACCCCCGGTTGATGGGAATAAATTGCGCAATCCCCGCCGCAATCAGCAGAATCGCCAGGCATCGCAAAAGCAGCAGCAGCAGTCGCTGCAGTTTCAGGCGCCGGACATTACGCCGATACGCCGCTATTAAAAACTGCATCGCGGCCCACGGCTTCTGGCGGAATCGCCGCCGGTTCAGCAGGTGGATAATGATCGGGATGCTCACGCACGCCGCGCCGGCGGCAAACAGCCCCGGCGATACAAACGGCAGCATGGCAATCATCGGCAGCAGCAACTTCAACTCCAACCACCCGGTACCCGCCCGGGCTCCGGGCCATCCGGATCACGACATCCGCGCCGCCCGCGACGCGAGAAAATTCGGCAACGACACATCCAGCGGCACACTGGTATCAATCTGGGTGCAGTCCACACGCAACTGGTGGCACGCGGTGCGAATACGGTTATTGTGCTCCGTTATCTCCTTCAGATACGCCTCGCGAAGCGCCTGCGGCTCCACCACCAGTTCGTTCGCCTCCTCCATCCCCTTGAACATCGTGGTCTGATTAAACGGAAAATCCAATTCGTCATGGTCCAGCACCTGCAGACAGATCAGATCATGCCGCCGGTACCGCAGATGCCGAACTCCCTTGATCAGGCGCTCCGGATCATCAAACAAATCACTCACCAGAATCACCAGGCTGCGATGCTTAAGTTCCTCCGCAATCTGGTCCAGTACCGCACCGGTGTCCGTCTTCGGATCACCCACCGTCGCCGACAATTCATCGATCATGATCCGCCATTGGCGCGGGTTGTTCGACGGCCGGATGATCCTCCGGATGCGGGAATCGTATACCGCCAGGCCGGCACTGTCGCGCTGCTGCAGGGCCACATACGCAATGCTGGCCGCAATACTGATGGCGTGGTCATACTTGCGCCAGGGTGGATTGTTCCGTCCGCTGTACGCCATCGAAGCCGACGCATCCACCACCAGCATCACCTGAAGATTCGTCTCCTCTTCATATTGCTTGATGTAGTGGCGGTCGGTACGGCCGAAAACCTTCCAGTCGATGAATTTAATATCGTCGCCGCTGGTGTACGGCCGGTGCTGGGCGAATTCAATCGAAAAGCCCTTGTACGGCGACCGGTGCATCCCGCTGATAAACCCCTCCACAATAAGCCGTGCGCGAATATCCAGCGCCCCGATTTTGGCCAGCACCTTCGGATCAAGGTGTCGGCGATAATCGATCTTTTCTCCGGAGGTTGAATCGGCAGCCATGTTGCTCCAATGGTTCGTTAATATCAGGCGCCCGTTATCGCGCCGTCACCCGGGACACCATGGCGGAATCCGCATCCTCTCCCACGGGTGTATTTTCAATCAGCATTCGCACAATATCATCCGAACGGATGCCCTCCGCCTCGGCATTGAAATTCGTCAGAACGCGGTGCCGCAATGTGGGGGCCGCCACCTCCCGGATATCCGCCGTGCTCACGTGATACCGTCCATGCAGCAGCGCCCGCGCTTTGCCCGCCAATACCAGATACTGTGACGCACGCGGGCCCGCTCCCCACGATACATAATCTTTTACAAACTTCGGCACATCCCCCTTGCTCACCCGTGTCTGACGGGTCAGTTTGAGCGAATACCGCACCACATGATCCGGCACCGGCACCTTCCGCACCAGTTCCATCAACTGCAGCACTTCCTCACCCGTAATCACCGGATCAATCTGCACCTTCCGCGATGCGGTGGTCAATCGAACAATATCAAATTCTTCCTGTTCCGTCGGATAGTCCACCAGCACCTGAAACATGAATCGATCAAGCTGCGCTTCAGGCAGCGGATAAGTTCCCTCCTGCTCAATCGGGTTCTGCGTGGCCATGACAAAAAACGGCTCGGGTAATCGCCGCTGCACGCCCCCGGCGGTCACCTGGTGTTCCTGCATCGCCTCCAGCAGGGCGGCCTGAGTTTTGGGCGGCGTCCGGTTGATTTCATCCGCCAGCACCGCGTTGGCAAAGATCGGCCCCTTCACATAGCGCAGCGCGCGTTGGCCGGTGGTTTTGTCCTCCTCAATCACTTCGGTTCCCGTGATGTCCGAAGGCATCAGGTCCGGCGTAAATTGCACCCGGTTGAAGCTCAACGTCAGCGTCTTGGCCAGCGTGGAGACCAAGAGCGTCTTGGCCAGCCCCGGCACACCCACCAGCAGGCAATGCCCCCGGCAGATCAGCGTGATGAGCAACTCCTCAATCACCTTTTCCTGTCCGACCACCGCCTTGGCAAGTTCCTTCTGCAATCGACCCACCGTCGACTGCAATTTTTGAATACTCTCCATTTCAGCCTGGGAAAGCGCCAGTGGATCGCTTGTTGAATCGGTCATCTTGTGTGCACTCCGGATAAGACAAACCTGAAAGAAGCATAACAAAAATGCGGCTGCTCTGCATCGCGTCAATCGCCGGCATTCATTTTTTCACCTCAGAGGCCGTGACTCCCCTCCAAGACGGCAAATCAAACCCTCAAACCTCATGTTTCACCGTATCGGACTCGCCAGCCGCACCGGACAAATCCCACATACCCCCGAATACCCATTTGTTACGTACCCGCAGATCGAATTCCTTTGCGTTGGACATGAAGAAACCGGGTTTATCCGAAGTTTTCACAGGGGATCGCCGCTTACCACGCAATCGAAGGAGGCCATATCGCCGGTCGCCCGCTATCTCCGATACCTGAGCGCTTGCCCCTATTCTGCTATCATAGATACAGGTTTTAGGAGGTGAAATGGCTCGGGTACATGTGGCAGTTTCCGACCTGATATTTTCATCGCGCATAGCCGCCGAAGCTCGTGCCGCCGGCGCTGAGGTGTCATGGGTGCGGTCGCAGTCCGCATGCGACGACTGGGACGCTCAAAGCCCACATCTGCTGATCGTCGATTTGAATTCGACGTCCGTTGATCCCCTTGCCGTGATCCGCCGGGCGCGGTTGCTCCAAACGCCGCCGAAAATTATTGCGTTCCTCTCCCATGTTCAGCGTGACTTGGCGCAGCAGGCGGCTGAGACCGGAGCCGATGCCGTCCTTCCGCGCTCGGCCTTTGTAATACAACTTCCGGAGTTGCTTCGAGGTATCAAATGAAAAAAACATATATCAGTCATGGTTCTCGGGCGGCCGGTGCGGTCTGGATCATCGCGGCCCTCGCTCTCGGCATTGCCATCGGGCGCGGGAAATGGGGGCAATCCCCGCCCCGAAAGCAGGACGCCGGCGCTTATACCTTCATGCAGCGCATCACGTTTGCACGGGCGCTGATCCGGCAGAATTTTTATCGGCACGTTTCCAATCGCACGCTCACCGATGGAGCCATCCGCGGTATGCTCGCCAAACTTGATCCCTACAGTGTCTATTTCGATCACCGCCAGTGGGTGGATTTTAACGAGCAGGTGCAGGGGCAGTTTGCGGGTATCGGGTTTATCACGACCGACATGCCCAAATCAGGCGTTGTTGTCGTCCGCCCGCTGGCTCAATCCCCGGCACTGAAGGCGGGAATTCGTACCGGCGACAAAATTCTTGCCGTCAACGGACAGAAAATTGCAGGGTGGAAATTTTCGCGGGTGCTCCATGCCATGAACGGCACCGTGGGTACTTTTTTAAGTCTCACCGTTCAAACCCCGTTCAGTCACCGCCTGCTGCACATCAGCGCACGACGGACACTGCTGACCGAAGACAGTGTTCAGGGATTCAAACGCTATCCCGACGGTCGGTGGGATTATTTAATCGATCCCGCTCGCCGCATTGCCTATGTCCATATCACGGCGTTTGAAAAAGACACCCCAAAGCAACTTGATCATGCACTCCTGCCGCTGATCCGGTCCAAGGGGGGGCTCGGCGGCCTGATTCTCGATCTGCGATTTAATCCCGGTGGGTTGGTGGCCAGCGGAGTGGGAGTCGCCCGGCGATTTATTAAATCCGGAGTCATTGTCACCACCCATGGGCGTCTGCCTCAGACCGATGGCCGCGAAGTATCGCACGGGCGGCATACCTATCCTCCGTTCCCCATGGTCGTGCTCGTCAACGGGCAGACGGCCAGCGCCGCAGAACTGCTCACCGGGGCATTGCAATGCTATCATCGCGCGGTGATTTTCGGCACGCAGTCGTTCGGCAAAGGGTGCATGCAGAATATGTTTCCGCTGCCCGGCGGGCGATCGGCTATCAAGCTCACCACCGCCCTTTATTACCTGCCCAATGGAAAAAACATCGCCCGGCATCGGGATTCCAAAACCTGGGGTATCGAGCCGTCGCCCGGAGGGTTGGTGCCCGTATCGAAAAAGGTGGAAATGGCGATCTATCGGCATATGAAGGAAGCGGAACTCATTCCACCGCCCGGGGCCAAAGCCCGCGCAGCCGCTCTGCACAGGCTCGGTATCTCCAATCCACGCAAACGTTTTGTGGATGTTCAGTTGGCAAAGGCCATGGCGTATCTGAAGGCTCACCTTTCGCCCACAACCAGCAAACTGGCGGAGCGACCGGCAGAGCATGTTTCCGTCCAGCGGCACCGATGAAGCCTGAATCACCCGGGGGCCGGCAAAAGCCGGTGCGTATGCCCGGCTTGGCGGTTGAATATGAAGAATATTCTTGCGATTGAAACCACCTGCGATGAGACCGCCGCCGCGGTGACGGCCGACGGCTGGCTGGTCAAATCCAATATCATCAGTTCACAAGTTCAGCTGCACCGCCGGTATGGCGGAGTGGTGCCGGAAATTGCCTCCCGTGCCCACATTGAATGGCTCAATCGCCTCGTGGATGATGCCCTCGATAAGGCCCGCTGCACCACTGCCGATCTCGACGCCATTGCCGTCGCCCATTGCCCCGGCCTGGTCGGGTGTCTGATTGTCGGGGTGGCAGCCGCCAAGGCCGTCGCCTTTGCCCTTGGAAAGCCGCTCATCGGAATCAACCATGTCCACGGTCATCTCTATGGCGGGGTTCTGGCTGATGCACCCGAGTCCCGTCCGCAGGAGCCGAAATTTCCCGCACTCGGACTGGTCGTATCCGGTGGCCATACTAGTCTGTTCCACCTCGAAAGCTTTGTGGATATCCGCCGCCTTGGTGCCACCATCGACGATGCGCTCGGCGAAGCGTATGACAAAACCGCGGCACTGCTGGGGCTCGGCTACCCCGGAGGGGCGGCACTGGAAAAACTGGCTCGCGGCGGCAATCCGCTGGCCGTCGATTTTCCCGTGAGTCTGCTCGGTTCCGACTCGCTCGATTTTTCATACAGCGGTCTGAAAACGGCGGTGCGCTACCACCTTTTCGGATCGGGACGCGAACAACGCACCATCGATCATCTGTCGCAGCAGCAACTGGCCGATGTGGCGGCATCCTTTCAGCGTGCCGCACTCCGGCCGATCGGGGTCAAGCTGAGGCGGGCACTGCAGCGGCATGATTATCGGGCATTGCTTGTCGGCGGGGGGGTGGCGGCGAACCATGCCCTGCGGAAAACCGTATCGGATGCAGCGGCTGAATTTCAGGTTCCAGTATGGATACCGGCCATGCCCTTCTGCACCGACAACGCCGCCATGCTCGGGGGCTTGGCTTTTCATCGTTTACAGGCGGGAATGACCGATGCGTTGAATCTTTCAGCAATAGCGACCGTCTGATGACGTTTGGCATAATGTTTGCGTCACGGAGACGTGTGTTACCTCGGCTCGGTGGTTTTGCCGATGCCTCATCGGCCGCCGGGTCTGAGATGTCCGGGTCCTTACGATATGGAGGTCTTTATGGCACATCGACGCACTTCCGGTTCCAAAGTTCGTACCCACAAAATCGGTTTTAACAAAGGGAGCTTTCAGCATCGCAAACAGGCGCGGCTTGAAGCCAGACGCCTCCTCGCTCAATTTCATACGGTACCGCTCGATTCCGCAAGCTTGGAAATGTAATTTCCGGCCTCTTCGCCCCGCTCCGCCGTTTCTGCGGCGGGTGGATCGGCAGGTGATCGTTGGGCGCGTCGGCATGTTGCAGGTGGCATTTACCGATGCGGCAGCCTGTTCCACCCTCGCGGCAGTCCGATCGCGGCCAAAAGGCGCCCCGTCGCCCCGTGGTCTCGGCGGTGAGAATAAAAGAGCCCCGCCCGTTCACTGGTGCACAGCTCGGATGTATCAATTTGCGTGATGCCCGCGTGCACCAGTTCGATCCGGCTTGCAAGATTTAAGTTGATATGCGGCTTGGAATATTTCTTCACCGCAGCGCGAAGGCCCGCCTGCTCAAATGCCTGAGCAACCTCCGGCCCCACTTCATAGATTCGCTCGCCGATGCAGGGGCCGATGGCGGCGACAAGTTGGCCGGCGGGAAAGCCTGCTGCTTCCATGCAGCGGATGCAGGCACCAATTACTCCCGAAACAAGTCCCCGCCAACCCGCATGCACAGCTGCGGCTATTCGCCCGTCACGCGATCCGATCAAAATCGGCACGCAGTCCGCCGTTCGCATCCCGGCCAATAATCCGGGATCCCGCACCACCAAAGCATCGGCGCATGGCGCAGAATCGTTGGCATTCCTTTCGCCATGCCCCGCATCCCCTGCGCCGGCAACGGCCACATCCGCACCGTGCACCTGACGAACGGTCACGAGGCGGAAATCATCGGCTCCAATCGCCGAAAGAAATCGCTTCTGATTCTCCGTGATGTTTTCGGTCTCATCCCGCGGGCCGCCGGCGGCATTTCCAAGATTCAGGCTTTCAAATGGAGGAGGGGATATTCCGCCGAGGCGCGTTGAAAAACCATGCACAAAACCGGCGGCCGTTAATGTTGGGGATGTGAAATAGACAACACCATCGGGGCTTGCAGTTTGAGTCAATTCCATCAGGAGTCTGTCCAGCCAGGAGTGGTATTGCGTGGCCACCGCATCAGCCGTGCCCATTCCCTGCGTTAACCTGGGGAGCCCGTGCCTCCCTCACCGCGCCCGCAATCGCTTCAGGCTCACCCCTGAAAATAAATCGCCTGTTTAATCGCTTCCGCCACCCGCTCCACACCCGGCACCACGTGCTGGAGAAGCGGCTTGCTGTAGGGCATCGGCACATCGAGGGCCGCTACGCGTACCACGCTGTTATCCAAATCGTCAAAACAGTGTTGCTGAACCTGCGCCGCAATTTCAGCTCCCACGCCGCATGTCGGATACCCCTCTTCCACCGTCACACAGTATCCCGTCTTTTTTACTGATGTCAGAATGGAATCCAGATCCATCGGCCGAAGCGTGCGCAGGTCAATGACCTCGACATTGATCCCGTGCGATTTTTCAAGTTCCTCCGCTGCCGCCATCGCCGTGAGCACTGTATGCCCCCAGCCCACCACGGTGCAGTCGGTTCCGGGGCGTTTAATGTCTGCACGCCCGAATTCAATCAGATATTCCTCTTCCGGTACTTCGCCGCGGTTTCCGTACATCGATTCATTTTCAAGGAAGATGACCGGATCATTATCCCGGATGGCAGTCTTGAGCAGTCCCTTGGCGTCATAGGGCGTTGAGGGAATGACCACCTTGAGGCCCGGCACATGCGTGTAAATCGCATCGACCGTCCACGAGTGCGTCGCCCCAAGCTGCTGCCCGGGACCCGAGATGCCGCGGAAAACGATCGGCACGCTGAGTTGCCCGCCCGACATATGCCGCACCTTCGGTGCGTTGTTCACCACCTGATCAAACGCGACCAGCGAAAATGAAAAAGTCATAAATTCAATAATCGGCCGCATCCCGACCATCGCCGCACCCACTCCCAGGCCGGCAAATCCGCATTCCGAAATGGGGGAATCCACCACCCGCATGGGGCCGAACTTCGCCAGCATCCCCTGCGACACCTTGTAGGCGCCGTCATATTCCGCTACTTCCTCTCCCATCAGAAATACATCCGGGTCGCGCTCCATCTCTTCACACATCGCCTGATTGAGAGCTTCCCGCATTTGAATCACTGGCATATTTTATCCTTCCCGCATGGGGGCATTGGGGTTTAGTTTCGCCGCCCGATGTGAGGACGCCCTGCAACGGCCGGCTCTGTTTCACTCTTCTATTTTTTCATATTGATCAACGGTACGGCCCGAACGGTTGTGCGTAGATGTCCGTCCATACATCTTCCAGATCCGGTGTCGGATCGGCATCGGCCTTCTCATGGGCCGCCTCCACCTCCCGGTGAATTTCGTCCGCGATCGCACTGATCTTGGCATCATCCAAAAGCCGCTTTTCCTGCAGAATCTTTTCCAGCCGACCGATCGGATCATGCTTCTGAAATTCGGCCACCTCTTCCCGTGTTCGATATTTCTGCGGGTCTGACATGCTGTGACCGCGGTAGCGGTAAGTCTTCACTTCCAGAAATATCGATCCATTTCCCGCCCGGCAGTAATCCGCCGCCGACCGCACCATCCGGTACATCGCCAGACAGTCCATCCCGTCGACATCTTTCCCCGGAATACCATAAGCATCTGCGGTCCGCAGTTTCAAGTCCGTCACCGCCGACGCCCGGTGCACATGGGTACCCATGCCGTATCCGTTATTTTCCACCAGAAAGATGCACGGCAACTTGAACAGACCGGCCAGATTCAGCGCCTCATGAAACGATCCCTGATTGATCGCCCCATCGCCAAAGTAGCAGAGCGCAACGCGATCCTGCTTGCGATATTTGATCGCCCATCCCAATCCCACCGCCAGTGGAATGTGGGCACCGACAATCGCATGGCCCCCGAAAAAATTCTTCTCCGCATCAAAAAAATGCATCGACCCACCCTTACCGTGCGAGCACCCGGAGCGCTTTCCGTAAAGCTCGCCGAATAGTGGGTAAATGTCCATGCCGCGCGCTATCGCATGCCCGTGGTCCCGGTACGCGGTAATAATGTAGTCATCTGGACGTACCGCCCCGATCGATCCCACCGCAACAGCTTCCTGCCCCACATACAGGTGGCAGAATCCGCCGATCTTCTGTTGCTGATAAGATTGTGCGCACCGGAGTTCAAACTGCCGGATCAGCACCATCTGTCGATACCATTGCATGAGTTCCGCATCGGTGGGTTCCGCCTTAACGGCAGGCACTGTTACTGTCGTCACGCCCTGTTCCCTTAAATTCGGCCGCAGCGCGAAAAATCCCGTCGGAACCTCACCCCGTTGTGGCGGCTCCCGAATTCACCGGCGCTGGGCGACTGCAACGGATGGTTATCCGTTCCTTCCTTATTCTAATCGGCTCATCGCCGGTCGCCAACACCATCTGCCGACTGGGAGATTGAACCTCCCCCGGCGCGGCTGCCGCCAAAATCCGTCCAGCTCTCCAAAATCTTGCGGGATGGCCCGGCGCCGGCGGGGCCTGCCGGCGTACCGGCGGTCGCGATTTTATCGGCTGATCCTTGTATCGTAGGTTACAATCGGTTAAGGAATAGATTGGATTCCTAGGTCCGTGCACTTTAATCGGGGGCCGATATGCAACCCACTCCAGAATTTGATGCCGCCAACCACGAGATCAACAAGATGGCTAAACCGGAAGAGGCCGCCAAATGGCGCCGGTGGGGCCCCTATGTCTCCGCCCGCGCCTGGGGGACCGTCCGCGAGGATTATTCACCCGACGGTTCAGCCTGGACTTATTTTTCTCATGATATGGCCCGCAGCCGGGCCTATCGCTGGAGCGAGGACGGCATCGCCGGAATCTGCGATGACCAGCAGTTGCTCTGTTTTGCCCCGACCTTTTGGAACGGCCGCGACCCGATCCTCAAAGAGCGATTCTTCGGGCTCACCAACGAAGAGGGAAATCATGGCGAGGATGTAAAGGAATACTGGTTTGCCACCGACAATGTGCCGTCGCATTCCTACATGAAGATGATCTATCGTTACCCACATGCGGAATTTCCGTATCGGGCCCTGGTGGAAATCAACCGCCACCGCGGTCCCAATCTGCCGGAATATGAACTTGTCGATACCGGCATCTTTGCGGAAGACGCTTTTTTTGATATCACCATCGAATACGCCAAACTCGATGCGGGTAAGATATTCGCCCGCTACAGTATTAAAAATTGCGGCAAATCTCCGGCCCCGTTTCATCTGCTTCCAACCCTCTGGTTCCGTAACACCTGGTCCTGGAATAAAAATTCCCCTGCCGAACCCGTCCTTTCGCTTGAGGGGAATCAAGACAGCGGCGATGTTGCCATCAAAGCCACCCATGAGCAGCTGGGTACCTGCTACTTCTACGCCGCCGGAGTCGCGGAAACGCTCTTTACCTTCAATGAAACCAACCGTCAGAAGCTCTACGGCGTTCCCAATACCCACCCCGCCGTGAAAGATGCGTTTCATGATTATTTTGTCAATGGAAAGCAAACAGCTGTGCATCACAAACCGCTGGGCACCAAGGCGGCGGTTTATTTCAACTGGCTCATCGCGCCCCAATCCACCAAGGTGGTGGAAGTGCTCCTTTCCGATGCGAAGATGGATAACCCATTCAAGGACTGCCAAACGACATTCGACGCCCGAAAAAAGGAAGCTGACCATTTCTATGCCCGCATGTTGCCGGAAAAAACGGACGGCACATGGCGACAGATTTCCCGCCAGGCCCTTTCCGGAATTTTGTGGAACAAACAATTTTACAATTACCCTGTTGAGGAATGGCTCAAGGGAGATGATGATTGCACGCCGCCGCCCCAGCGTCTCAAGGGACGCAATCACGAATGGACACGGTTTAATGCCCGAGACATCATCGTCATGCCCGATTCATGGGAATATCCATGGTTTGCCGCCTGGGACTGGGCGTTTCATCTCCTTACACTCTGTTATGTCGATCTGGACCTCGCCAAGTCACACATGGAATTGATCGTTTCCGAGCGGTACCAGAACCTCTCGGGCCAGTTGCCCGCCTATGAATGGGCCTTTGGCGATGTGAATCCGCCGGTTCAGGCGCTGGTCACCTGGCGCATCTATAACAATGAAAAACGGCGTAAGAAAAAAGGGGATCATGAATTTCTCGAACGCATGTTCCATAAGCTGCTGATTAACTTTGTCTGGTGGGTTAATCGCAAGGACAGCGTGGGCAAAAATATCTTTCAGGGCGGATTTCTGGGGTTGGATAATATTTCCATCTTTAACCGCAGTCAGCCCCTGCCCAACGGCCTCTCACTGGAACAGGCGGATGGTACCGGCTGGATGGGCCTCTTCTGCCTCAACATGATGACCATCGCCATTGAACTCTCCCAGGTGGACCCCACCTACAGCCATCTCGCCCTGAAATTTTTTGACCACTTCCTGGCCATCTCCGAAGCGATCAATGCACCCGTTGAAGGGGGCGGCGGCCTCTGGGATTCGCAGGATGGGTTTTATTACGACAAAATCACCAGCGATGAGGGCCGCACTGTGATTCCGCTCCGGCTGCGGTCTAACGTCGGCATCATCCCCCTTTATGCCGTGCAGATTCTGGAAAAGAGCTGGTTCGTCAACCTGCCCGCCTTCAAGGATCGCTGGCATTCCGCCGATATGCGCCAGCGCGTCGGCAATGAGTGTGTCGGTATCAGCACCTCCGCTGACGGCGAGCGGCTCCTGCTGAGCATCGCCAACCAGCATCGCCTGCAGCGCGTGCTCGCCCGCGTCGTGGATGAAAATGAATTTCTCTCCCCCTACGGCGTGCGGTCGCTGTCCAAATATTATCTCAACAACCCCTATCGCCTTCGGCTCGATGGCCACGAATTAACCGTCCAGTACGAACCGGCCGAATCCACCTCCGGGCTTTTCGGAGGCAATTCCAACTGGCGGGGCCCGGTATGGTTTCCCACCAATTACCTGCTGATCACGGCCCTGCGAACCTACAACCGCTTTTATGGCGATTCGGTGACGGTTAATAACCCTTCAGCTTCAGGGGATAAAATCAACCTGCTGCAACTTTCCGAGGAACTCTGCCGACGGATGATCAGCATCTTCACCGTTGGAAATGATGGCCGGCGCCCCGCGTTCGGCGGCCAGGCGATGTTTCAACAAAACCCGCTCTGGAAGGACCTTATCCAGTTCAATGAGTATTATCACGGCGACAATGGCGCGGGAATCGGGGCATCTCATCAGACCGGTTGGACGGCCCTTGTGGTGCAGATGATTGATTACGCTACGCGCAATTACACCAGCAGCGGTGCATGATCGGCCGGTCCGGCCCCCGAAGGGCATCCCTCCGGGGTCACCCTTTCGACCCCTTCCAGCGCCACTGCGCCACCTCCGGCAGATCCATCCCGCTCCGCAGCAGATGCTCGCGGTGAACCAGCAGCTTATCCCGCAACGCCTGTTTGAAATAGGCGGCCCGTGAACCGAGCTGCGGCAACCGGTCAATCACATCTCCCGCGAGGTGAAAGCGATCCATATCGTTGAGAACCGCCATGTCGAATGGCGTGGTAATCGTCCCTTCCTCCTTATAACCGCGCACATGCAGATGGCGATGATTCGTCCGTCGGTAGGTGAGTCGATGGATCAACCACGGATATCCGTGATACGCGAAGATGATCGGTTTGTCGGTCGTAAAGAGCACATCGAAATCTTTATCCGTCAGCCCATGCGGATGTTCATCCGACGGTTCCAGCCGCATCAGATCCACCACATTGATGAAGCGGATTTTCAATTCCGGCAGGAATTCTCTCACCAGCGAAATCGCCGCGAGCGTTTCCAGCGTCGGCACATCCCCGGCCGCCGCCATCACCACATCCGGGTCGCCGCCTTCATCGTTGCTTGCCCACGGCCAGATGCCGATCCCCGCCGTGCAGTGCCGCACCGCTTCATCCATCGAAAGCCACTGCGGAGCATCATGTTTCCCCGCGACCACCACATTGACATAATGCCGCGATCGCAGGCAATGATCCATCACCGACAGAAGGCAATTTGCGTCGGGCGGAAGATAAACCCGCACCACCGATGCCTTTTTATTAACCACATGATCAATAAAACCCGGGTCCTGATGGGTAAAGCCGTTATGATCCTGTCGCCACACATGCGATGCGAGCAGATAATTCAGCGATGCCAGCGGCCGCCGCCAAGCCAGTCCCCGTGTCACCTTCAACCATTTGGCATGTTGATTAAACATGGAATCAACAATATGGATAAACGCCTCATAGCTGTTGATCAGGCCGTGACGACCGGTGAGCAGATACCCCTCCAGCCATCCCTGACACAGATGTTCGCTGAGCACTTCCATCACCCGCCCGCCGGATGAGAGAAACTCGTCGCCGGGGCGGATTTCCGCATCCCATTGGCGAACGGTTTCCTCAAATACATGGCTGAGCCGATTCGACATCGTTTCATCGGGACCGAAAATGCGGAAATTGCGCATATCGGCGTTAAGCTTGATCACATCCCGCAGATAGCCGCCCAGCACCAGTGTGTCCTGCGCATCAACCGATCCCGGCGCGGGCACGTCAACGGCATATCGCCGGAAATCGGGCAGCCGCAGGTCTTTCAGCAGGGCACCCCCGTTGGCATGCGGATTGGCGCTCATGCGTCTTTCCCCTACCGGCGCCAGCGCCGCGATTTCCGGTTGCAGCCGACCCTCAGCATCAAAGAGTTCTTCAGGCCGGTAGCTGCGCAGCCACGCTTCCAATGCCTTGAGATGCCGGGGATTTTCCGCCGGACTTGAAAGCGGAACCTGGTGCGCCCGGAATGTGCCTTCCACCGCCTTGCCGTCGGCTTCCTTCGGCCCCGTCCACCCTTTGGGCGTAATGAAGATCAGCATCGGCCAGCGGGGCCTCTCCACCTCCGCCCGGCCGTGACGGGCCCTGCGCTGATATTCCCGTATCTTTCTCACCGCCTCGTCCAATGCCTGTGCCATCTTTCGGTGCATGCTCATCGGTTCATGCCCCTCGACCACCATCGGGTCCCATCCGTACCCCCGCATCAGCGAGATCAATTCCTCACGGCTGATGCGGGCCAGCACCGTCGGATTGCTGATCTTGTACCCATTGAGATGCAGAATCGGCAGCACCGTACCGTCGCCGGCGGGGTTGATGAATTTATTAATGTGCCACGATGTCGCCAGCGGGCCCGTCTCAGCTTCCCCGTCGCCGACCACGCAGGCGGCAATCAGATCCGGGTTGTCCAACACCGCACCGCAGGCGTGCGCCAGGGAATATCCCAACTCGCCCCCTTCATGAATCGACCCGGGCGTTTCAGGGGCGACATGGCTGGGTATCCCTCCGGGAAAGCTGAACTGCCGAAACAGTTTCGCCAGACCGGCCTCATCCTGCGTGATGTGCGTATAAATCTCGCTGTAGGTCCCCTCAAGATACGTATGGGCTACCACCGCCGGCCCCCCGTGCCCCGGCCCGGAGATGTAGATCATGTTCAGATCGTGTAATTTAATAATCCGATTCAGATGCGTATAGATGAAGTTCTGTCCCGGCGTCGTTCCCCAATGCCCCAGCAGTCGCGGCTTGATGTGGCTCAGATCAAGCTTCTCCTTAAGCAGTGGATTGGCCAGCAGATAAATCTGCCCCACAGAAAGATAATTCGCCGCCCGCCAATAGGCGTCCATCAACCGAAGTTCCCTATCGTTCAGGCTTTCGGTCGCCGGCGCCGGCCGATGGTCATGTCCCTTGGCGCTTCCTTTTTCGACGCCTTTCCGTTTGGTGCGCGTTGTGTTGTTTGCCATATGTCACTCCTGCTTGTAATAATTCCACGGTAATGTGTCCTATCTCCAGTTCTTCATCCGTCTTCAGGCACCAGACGGTGGGGCGTGTGCCGGGGGGGCTGATTTGTTCCGCTCCGCCGCGATTCGCTGCCGTATGGACTCGGATGCCGAGGTGTCCCAGATGGCTTGTAATATGGCGCCGGATCATGTGTGAATGTTCCCCGATCCCGCCGCTGAAAACCACTGCGTCAATCCCGTTAAGCTCCGCTGCGTAAGCACCAATCTGTCCCGCGATCCGGTGGCAGAATATATCCACAGCCAACTGGGCCCGTTGATCGCGCCGAGACAGCAATACTTTCATATCGCCGCTGTCCGCAATACCCGCCAGCCCGCAGTTGGCGTTCATCCACGCCTCCATGCCGGCGTGAGAGATATTTTCGCGCTTCATCAGATACAAGATCACACCCGGGTCAATATCCCCGGTGCGGTGTCCCATCGTCACCCCCGCAAGCGGGGTAAAGCCCATTGTGGTTGCAACGGTTTTTCCGCCCCGCAGAGCCGCCAGACTGCATCCCGACCCCAGATGCGCCATGATGACCCTCCCGCGGGATGCAGCGGGGTCCAGCTGTCGAAGTTGCCGCAGAAGGGATGCATACGAGAGCCCGTGAAACCCATATCGCCGCACCCCCTGCACAAAATAACGCCACGGAATCGGCAGCACCTTCGCCGCCATCGGCATCGTGTTGTGGAACACGGAATCAAAACATGCGATCGCGCTGGCACCAGGCAGCATGGCGTTGCATGCGTCTATGAGAGCCAATTCCATGGGCAGATGTTGCGGATCAAATTCAATTAACTCATTCAACTGCCGTCGCACCCGCGGGGTGATGACCTGATGCCGATCCAGCGCCGGCCCCGCGAGCACAATTCGGTGCCCGATTGCCTGGATGGTGTCGGGTTCAATAAGGTGCCGCGTCAGGGTGGAACGAATCATCGTGGTTAATTTGCCGATGGTCGTGCGGGGAACGTGGACGATGCCGTGCTGGGTGGAGTTTCGCCGGCGCCCGATATTGGAAGCTGAAAAGTCGATGGATTCCCGGAAGATCATCCTTGGCGGAAGGCTGAAAGTTGATACCGCCAGTTTCAGGTTCGATGAACCGCCGTTGATCAGCAGGATCAAGCCCTGTGGATGATGGCTATGTGAATCAACCCGCTGCGGCACAGCAGCACCCCAATCGCAGCCTGGTCATGCGTCAATCACCCTTGCCCTGTACCTTGCGGAGCGTAACAGATTGCATCCGCATCGGCAACCGGCTCGCCCCTTTTGAGTGCGGCTTGACGATCGGACAGGCCAGCGCTATCTTTCTTGACGTCGCCTTACGGTCAGCTCCGCTATTAAATATGCAGGTTGCGTCCGTTTGATACATCGTCAATTGCCGCTACATGGAGCCTGACGAGAATGTTTATTTCCGATGGAGAGCAAACCGGCGAGGCCGTTTCAAGGTGCTGATATCGCGTATGCGCGCAGAGTGATCATCAACCGAAACGCGCGATGATCTGTCCGCGAACTGTGATCTGCAGATTGGCAGGGCCGGATAGTTATGGAGCACCATCAGATTACGAGGAGAATCACCCTTGAGTTTCAACTATTTTACCCGAGCTTTAACCGCATTACTTCTTGGTACCATGGTCGGGGTAAGCGCTGTATCGGCGCGAACGGTTACAAGTCTGGACATGCACTGGAAGATATGCCGCCTGACGAATGCGACGCAGCGGGCGGTTAAACCTGTGCTGAGCTCTGCGGCTGTGGCGGCCCTGAAATGCCCCGGGCCCGGAGCAAAATGGGAAAACACACAGTTACCCGATGACTATATTGTTGCGGGGCATATAACTCATCGGGCCAGTGTCCGCGCCGGATCGTTGCCGGTTTATCCGGCTTGGTATAAGAGAACATTGAATATCCCTTCATCCGATCGGGGTAAGACGATCTGGTTGAATTTCGGGGGCGTATACCGCGACGCGATTGTATTTATCAACGGGCATTTGGTGGGGCAGCATCCGAGCGGCTATACGGCTTTTCGATATGACATCAGTCGCCTGGTACGCTATGGAACGCCAAACGTTTTGACGGTTTATGTTGATCCCAGATGGAATGAGGGGTGGTGGTATCAGGGGGGAGGCATTTATCGGCATGTACGGCTTATTGTGACCAACCGACTGCATGTGGCGCCCTGGGGAACTTTCGCCATCAGCCGAGTCATGGGAGCGATCCGACAGAATTCAGCCGGGGATACGGCCGATGCGATGATCACGATTCAAACAACGGTTCAAAACGCACACCGCTCGGGACGGTCATTCATTCTGAAATCCAGTATTCGGGGAACGGCCGGAAAGCGCGTGGCGAGCGTTTCGACAAGGGAACATCTGGGGGCGGGAGCAACGGAGACATTTGTTCAGCATTTGATGTTAGCGCGTGCGAAGATATGGTCTCTGGGGCATCGGAATCTGTATCATTTAATAACCATACTTTCAGTTCATCAATCTGCCGTGGATGAGAAGCGGACGACTTTCGGGATAAGGACGCTGCGATTTGATCCGGATCATGGATTTTTTCTGGATGGCCGACATGTGGAAATTCAGGGGATGTGCAATCATCAGGATTTTCCGGGTGTGGGGATTGGAGTTCCGGACAATCTGTGGACATGGCGGATAAAGAAATTGAAAGCGATGGGATGCAACGCGTATCGCACGGCCCATAACCCCCTGCCGACGGCGTTTTATCGCGCGTGCAACCATCTCGGCATGCTGGTGATGGACGAGAATCGGCATCTCGGGGACGCGTGGACGCCCAAGTCGCCCCCGGGAACACCTTATTCCAACCTGTCCGATCTGCGTGCCATGATTCTGCAGCAGCGGAATGATCCGTGCGTGATTTTCTGGTCGATGTGCAACGAGGAAAATGCGCTCCAGGGGACTGCCGAGGGGGCGAGGATTTTTGCGGCGATGCAGAAACTGGTTCACCGTCTTGACCCGACGCGGCCGGTGAGCTGCGCCATGAACAATGGGTATACGCGAGAGGGATTTCTCAGCGTTGAGGACTTGCTGGGTATTAACTATAGCTGCAACCTTTATACGCGATTGCACCGGGAATATCCGGATAAAATGATCTTCGGCAGTGAAGACTTCAATTGTTTCAGCGATCGCGGGGTACTGAAAACCAGCCGTAAGACCGGACTTTGTTCGGAATACGGCGCCAGACTTCGCCATCCACGCAGTTGGTTTTCAAACCATGAGCCGTGGCTTTCATGGCCGCCGGTCGTGACCCATCCCTTTGTGGCCGGGGCTTTTGTCTGGACCGGTTTTGATTACCGGGGCGAGCCGAATCCATTCGGTTGGCCGGCGGTGACGAGTCAAACCGGCGCGATGGATTTGTGCGGTTTCCGCAAGCCGTGCTATTACTATTGGCGCGCATGGTGGCGGAAAAAGCCATCGATCTATATTTTTCCGGCATGGACATTTAACGCCAACAGGATCGGTAAACCGATTCGAATTCGCTGCTATTCCAACTGCGCTCACGTCACCCTTTATTTGAACGGCAAATCGTTGGGGTCCAAATCCATGCCGCGATATCAATATCTCGCGTGGACGGTTCCGTATGAACCTGGAACATTAACGGCCAAGGGATTTGATGCGGGACGGGAGGTTGCCCATATGAGCCTGCATACGGCCGGGCCGGCCATAGCATTGCGACTGATCGACGAATTCACGCATCTCAAGGCAGACGGGGAGAGCATAGCCCCGATTGCCGTTGAAGTGGTTGACTCCCACGGCCATGTTGTGCCCGGCGCGTCAAACCGGGTGCATTTCCAGGTAACCGGGGCGGGTGAGATTGCAGGGGTTGGTAACGGCGATCCGGTAAGCCATGAAATGAATATTGCCGACTGGCGTCGTGCTTTTGACGGCCTGTGCATGGTACTGGTTCGTGCCGGCCATACGCCGGGCGTTATTAAGGTGACAGCTCATGCCCGAGGACTTTCAAGTGCAACCATCAACATAAAGACCTACTGAGGCACCCCTGACCGAGCCTTTACCCGCGAGATGTGCGACGGAACCCGGGTGGAATCATCCGGCCCCGGCGTAATGATTGCGGCGGATGAGTCTGGCGAGAAGTTGCTGGGGCGTCAGCACGCGGCGCCGGTAGGCGAGGCGGATTCCGACATCCGAAAATCCACGCTTCGCCCGACGCGTGGCCCAATTAATGGTGATCGGTGTATCGGGGGATATCTTTCCCAGAGGCGTCAGGGCGGAACCACCGATGACATAAAAGCGCTTCATAGCCCGAGCCGTCAGAAGGGATTGGACGGATTTGACGGTGAGGGCTTTCGGGTTTTTGAGCCAGATTTTCAACTCCTTGGAATAGGCGCCGGTATCATGAAATACATACTCCGCCACGTTACCGACGAGATTGGCAAATGAACGAGATGTACCGCCATTACCAGTTGGCCGGAAGAATATGCGGTTGGTTCCACCAGTGCCATAGTCATTTCGATACGCCCCAAGGGCGGGGGCGGAACTGCCGAAGATATCCCAAAACCGGGGTGTGGGAAGCCGGGCGTCGCGGGTGGAATCCTCGCGTCTCAAATAGGCAACATAAGACGCCAGCGCACGGCCGGGTAACAGAGCGCCGGTGGTCGTCGCCCGGCTTTGCCGATAGGCCGCCTGCCACTCCCGCGGAGTTGGCAGGCGGCAGCCGAGCAATGCCGCCAGATAGACTGCGGCCCGCGGTGGCAGGTACTGCACAGGATCGTCTCGCGTCGGGTTGCCACCGGCGGAGGCCCGTAACTTTCCTGCGGCGGCGGAAATCGATGCGGGGAATCGAGGAGCGGCGTATATCTGATTCGTGTTGGTAAACCAGTTGGGCGCCAGGGAAATATCATCTGTTTGACGTGAGTAGATCCACGTGTGTGGACCCAGATCATCGGTGTTGTACCTGATCAGGTTGAAAAATCCGGAGGCGGGGCGCCGTAAAATATTATCGCTGGAATGCACGGTGTGCAGGAATATTCCGACCCGCAACTCCTGATCGCACAGAAAGCAGGCGTGGCCATTTAATGGATGAACAAGGGTAAATTGCAGGCGCTGCCTGCCGCCCGGCGCGATAAACAGGCGTTGTGTCGGGCTGATTTTCTGCTCGTGCCATCCGGCGAGTGCCGGGCCGGACGGCTCGGAAGCTTTGGCGGGATTGGCCTTGAGCACGGCAGTCAGTTCCGCGGTAAGACTCAGATACGGAGGTAACGTTGTCCATGCGCGGTAAACGGGGTGCCTGCGCGCCGCAGCGAGAAGATCGGCAAAGTGAGCGGCGATCTGTTTGGCCCGAACGGGACTTTTAATGCCGGAGGCCTGCTGGTTGAGGGCAAAGACGAGCAGGTTGAATCGGGCGGTGGATGAGAGATGGTGAAAAGCAGTCAGATCGGCGAGCGTGCGGATAGGGTTCAACGTCACACCGTAACTTGGACTGGCGAGAACAACCGGCGCGACCCGGCCGACCGGGCCGGCCTCGTCCAATCGCCGCTGCCATCTCAGACGCAGGTCCTCCCGCAATCGCGCGGCGATTTGGGGATGCAATTTCTTGAGGGCGGAACTTTCGGCAAATGCGTCGAGTCGCTGGGCCAGATTCTCTTCGAGGGCGAGAAGATCAGTGTGGGACTGCAACCGCCACTGACCTGTTCGGTGCCAGAGAGATCGAACCAGAAACGGCTGCAATCGCTGCGGATAGGCCGGAATTTTAGAGGCGAGGTTGGGCAGATCGGCGGCGGAAGCTTTTTGGATATCGATTGCCATTTTGATGCTGCGGCGCAATGGTGCGGTGACGGAAATGACGGTCGGGTTCGACCACCAGAGATTTTTCGTCAATAGCGCGTATTGAACCGCAGGAGATGACGGCGTAGAGGATGACTCATCATAGAGCGACGCAGCAGCCATGCGGTTTTCCAAAACGCGGAGCCCATTCACGAGTGTATTAAATGCTGACTGCTGCCTGCGCCAGAGATCGACAACCCGTTTGGGCGGTATGAGGGTTTCATGCGGGCCGAACTTTCCCAATCGGCATGCCACCTCGATGGCCGCCATACGGGCGGGGATGAGTGTCGCGGCAAGCAGCCGATCCGTTTTGGTGCCACCGACGGGAGATTTCCGGGGCGCCGGATTGATTTTGAATACGTCATCGGCCAGATGCCTCAATGAGGCCTTGAGGGCTGCGACACGTGTATTAATCTGCGGCACCTGCCATCGGCGTGATCGGAGGGAGGCCAGCAGAGTGCGATAGGTTGCGGCATCGGGTTTCCAAGCTGCGACACCGGATGCGCCCGGCCCGAGAACGATGAACTGGATTCGCCGCAGGTAAAGCCGGTTCAGCGCCGAGAGGGAAAATGGGTCAAGTGCGCGGGGATTCACCGGGTAGTGACGGCCGGAACCGTCGAATCCGATGAACTGGGCTGTCCACTTTTTCAGATTAATCTCCGAATCAATAAATGCCACGATCTCCGAGTGCAGGCTGTTGAGGTGAGCGGCGGTGGACTTAACCACAGAATCCAATCTGGCCTTATTTTTTTCGATCCAGAAATCCGGCTTGCTGATTGCGGTGAGCGGCGCGGTAATCTGATGGAGCTCGTCGGAGTAGTTGACGGTCGGTGGGCGGGGCAGGCGCTGTGCCCGGCTGATATTGAGACGAATCGATGCGATGCGGGCGTTGAGTGCTGCCTGTTGGGTGAGATAGGCGTTGTGATCCGGGCTGATACGGCAATAATCAAACCATTGGGGAAAATATTGATCGGGCGATACGGTCGAGGTGGGTCTGCGACGGGCGTTGATGAGTTTCCATTGCAGGCGGGAGCCGTAGCGGGTAAGAGCCTGTTCTGCGAGCCGGGCCTGATGGGCCATCATCATGACGGAAAGTCCCAAGGCATGAATGGAGCGGCAGCGTTTGAGGTAATGGGCAGCATATGCCGGAAAATCTGACACCAGGTGATGCGGATTTTTTGCCAGCATGGAAAATGACTGTTGCAGAGTATGGTAATCGGCTTCGACGCGGCGGGCGGCAAGCAGATCCCGCAACTGACGTTGCGCCTCTCGCCTGGAATGAGCGGCCAACCGTCGGATGTTACCGCTTCGGGCCCATGGAGCGGAATGAAGTTTTAGAAACGGTATCAGGGCGGTATCAGGAGTAAGATTGGCAAGCAACCGGGTTTTCAGTTGCTGTGCCGGCAGATTCCAGCCGTTGTGCCGCCACTGTGTCTGCGCCGAGGCCAATTGAGCGTATATTTGTGAGAGGGCATGCTCCGAGCGCATCAGCAGAACAACAGCGAGGCCGAACCGGCGCGAGGCACCGGCACTGGAGGCAAGATCATGCTGGATTTTGTCCCGGCTCAGCAGGGCCGTGAACTCATGGAGAATGCTGTCCGGATTGAGCACCGGCCTTTTTGCAAGTTCCTGTCGAATGGATGCAAATACCGGAGAGCTTTCAAGCAGCGGGCGATCCTTTGCAAAGAGCGCGAACCAGGTTGAATAGTTTTCAACGTATACCGGCCAGGCGCCGTTGAAGCGGGCGAGGCGGGCCATTTCCTGCCGATGGCGCAGGTATACGAACCCCACCAATGCGGTAATGAGCACCATCGCCGTCACGGCAGCCGCCATCGGGGCTCGACTTTTGCGAGGCTTGAGAGAATCGACTCGTGCCATGAATTGATCGAGCGAATCCCGACTGTGATCGAGTTCCAGAAGATCGCGGGTAAAAGACATCCACTGCCGCCAATTCGAGCCGCACTTTTTGAAATCCTCACTTTCAGGCTCAAGCGGTGTTGTCGGCGACCAGAATCGCCCGGTAATAAGTTCGCAGATGATCCGCCCCAGCGCCTGAAGATCAGCCGGAATTGTGATCTCGGCCCCGGATCGGGGTAATGGCTCGGAGAGTATGATTTGGCATTCCGTGACGTTCCGAGATGAAAGCAAAATTCGGTCTGCGGACAGATTTCCATGAGTACGCCCCGTAAGCACAAGGGCATCACGTAAGGCTTCGAGTATCTCACGCACCAATCGCACCAGAGATTGGGGATCGGGGCAGCATTGCAGAAGGATCAATTGACCGACGGTATGCTCAGCATCGGCGGCGGCAGACCACGCGTCGTCGATGGACGACGCCTCAATGGTGAAAACTTTCTGCCAGCGATCGGACTGCTGCCCAAGAGTATGCTGGAGCTGCATCGATTTAATAAAGTCGGCCGTCGCTGAAATCCGGCGCAGCGGGTGCCAGAAATCGGGACCACGGAACCGGCGGATCATCGACGATTCGCCGCCGAACAGGGCCCGATGATACTCGATCAAGCCGGTACAGCGCAGCGGAGCAGCGGTTTGAATCAACTCGGGCATCGACACGGCCACGCTCCGTTTTCAGCGCATCATGGGGGCGATTACTGATGCTTCGGCTTGGGCGGCGTTAGGCAGACCAAACCGCTGTTTTTAACCGCCACCTTGATGGGGTTAGCCGATCCAGGCCATCGGCAGCGGTTGAATGGAAGCACCAAGCGACGCGAATCTTCCGGTCCAGGCAGATCTTGGCGTAAACCCGGGAGCGAGGCAAGGATGAAGAGATAAGTATCGCCCTGCGCCTTCCACTGTTTCCAGATCGGGTTATGTTTTGAGAAGGTTGCCGATGCAGGTCCACCGGGCACAAAATGCACAACGGCCTTGGTGGCGCCGGCGCGGAGGGAATTGCCGGCCGTGAAATATTTGGTCATCGCATAGTTATACCAGCGCTGATAATCCGAGCCGTTGACACCGACCAGATCGACGGTAATGGAACTCGTGGATGTATTATTCTGTCGGAGGCTTTTTCCCAGCGTAAGTTTGATGTTGCGGTGCATCATTCCGCCGCTGCAGCACCCCCCCAGCGTCAAGGCGAGGAATCCGAAGGTGGCGGCAGCGGACAATTTTCGGGCTGCAGATCCGAAAAGGCTCCACTTTGCGGTTCTCATCTGTTTTTTCTGTTTCATAGAGGTATCCTCAAACACATTGCTATGGAGTTCAATATACACCAAATTAAATGCCTGTGGCCACACGCCGGATAACGGCATGGATTTCGCGGTTCATCCGCCAATCAATCACCATCAGACTGCGGGTCTGCACGAGCAGGCTGATCAGAGAGTCGCACAGGCTGTCAAAGCAGGCGGCCTGGTTTTTACCGCGAACACCGCCGTAGCGTCGAAGGAACGCATCCGGCAGAATCCCCGGAAGCATTTTAAGCAGTGATTCCAATAGTTTACGCCATATCTCCATCGGTATCATCTCCGGAGCAGATTGCCTGAGTTGCGGATCCAGAAAAACATTCTCAACGCCGAAGGATTTTTTGAAACGCTCGTCTTCCGTGATCAGCTTGATGAGCCGATCACCCCGATTTGCCCCTTCTGGCGCTAAAAGGCGGGCCAACGCATGAAGATCATCCATCAACGCCGGCAACGGATTGGCGGATCCTCCCAGCAGGACGCGGGTAAAACAGACGGCAAGGGCGTAGAGATCAAAGGCAGCATCGCAATTCGGCAGGATATCCAACCAGATGTTATGAAATACCGCCCCTTCTGCAGCTTTTAATGCAGCCATGGTTTCCGGCTGCTGCGACTGCAGTGTGCCGTTGAATTGCCACTCCCCCGGGGCCACACCCGGTGATGCTGTCCCGGCGAGACTGATCTCCCGGCCGGATAAGTTCATCCGGATTGAGAGGACGGCATCGGCTGGCATCTCGGTTTCGCGTGCCACCAGCGTACCGTCGATCATAATCCGATTCTGTCCATCGGTCTCGACGCGACGCAGACGGAAATCGGCATGCCCGGCAACGGCACGGACGTCCGCCCGTTGTGGTTGATAAATCGAGCTGGGCAGGCCAACGGCGGGCGTAAATATTTCCGCCGAACCGGCCGCTATTTCAATCGGGATCGCGATTCCGGTGTCCACCAAGCCGACCTGCGCCGTCCAGAGAAAGGGCAGCCCGACTGAGGGGGACGAAACACGCGTGGAGAATCCGGAGAGTGAAAGATTGAGGATCGGTCGATGCATGCCGGAAAGCAGGGCTCGCACCGCCACGGCCATATCGGAGAGCATTTTTATTTTGAGATGCAGCCCCTCAATGGTCCGGCCCCAGTGTCCGTGCCGTGAAAGGAAGAGACTTGAAGATGTTGGTGGTCGGTTGCGGTCGGTCACAATCTCTACCAGCCCACCGACATCGACCACATCTCTTCCCGCCTTGAGGCCACTCCACGGAGCCCCACCGAAAACGTCGGCGAGCGAGGCGGGATCAATGGGCGTGGCGATACGGCAGCGAAGAAATCTGCAGCCGGGATTGATCGGCAGGTAATCACGTTCCGCCATGAGGTCTATCAGAGATCGCCCTGATGCCACGACCGGTTCGTCAGCCGTGAAAAATTCGGTGGGCGCATCGGGCCGATCAAGCGCCACGTAACGGGCGCAACTTCCGACATAATCAGGAAGACCGGCGGCGGCGAGCTTTCCGGCATCGGTGCAGAGGCGCAGTGGCACGGTACCATCCAGAGAAAAATATTCCAGCGTGCGGCGGCGGCGATGAAGCGCCAGTGGCGGCGGATGGCGAAGTTCCCACCCCGTGGCGACATCATCGGCACCGGCAGCCTTTATTCCACGCACCGAGCTTTTCCAGAGATCATCAAGCGCCTGATTGGTAAGACGATCGACGAGCGGACACGCGAGTTCCGCAGGCCGGGCCTGAAATTCCAGCGCGAGCCAGTCTAACACCCGGTCATCCGCGTCGATCAGACATCCCAGAAAGGAACGGATAAACGGCCCCGTTGTCAGCGGCACGAGCCGCTCCGGTTTTTCCTCGTGCGAAACGACCAGGCAGATTCGAAGCGGTGAGGCGGTCTGGTCAGGAAATGGAGCGGGGAAAAACCCGTCCGGCATTTTTTGTTTAAGGTAATTGATCATAATCTCCTGCTCTGCTAATCGCCCGGCGACGTTCACTTACACCTGCTACCAGCACCAACCGATATCGAGCCCATGATATCCGCACGCGATCAACTCGCTGTGACGACGGTCTGGCCTGGATTGGTAATGGTAATCACACCGCCCCACATGCAGTTGCAGGTGCAGGAGGAGGTGAGCGCGGGCTGATTATTGATGGTGGTGCTCGCGGCGCCGGGGGTCCAGGGAGCGACCGTGTTGGGGACGCAGGCGGATGGCGTGGGGACGCCGAGCGCGGCTGCGGTGGCGGCGGCCACGGCGGGGTTCGCCTCGCTGGTGCACATGCCGAATGACGGAATGTTCACCATCGGCGCGTGATCCATAATGGTGGCAGCGGGTGTTGATACCATGACCGTGGGCGCTGAGGTGGCATTGAGCGCCGCCGGAGCAGCGCCGAAACTGCACGCCATCATGGCGCCGGTGACAACGAGTTGCGGCATGATTCGCACTCCTTTATTTGAGACCCAGTTGGAAACGCCTGTGTTTCTCCATCGCTCAAGACGCCGCCCTTATGCGTAGGCATCGCTGTCAAAACCGGTCGCACCATCATCCTGATCATCGGAATCGCTATCGCCGCTGGAATGACCCGACGCCGGCCGTGACGATACGCCTGCGGAGCTGGCTGAACCAGCGGCTGCGTCTGGCTGGGAATCACCAGCGGAATAACCTTGGGGAGCCGATGAATGACCCACCGCTCCGGCCGATGCCGAATCGGTTGATGTGGACGGCATATTCAACGATGCAATACTCTCTGCCGAGGTGGAATAACTGGTCACATTGCCAAGCGTGGCCTGCGCCGCTTCCGTAGCGGAGACGGGCGGCGTCGGGTCCGTTGGAGTAATTGCCGTTCCGGATTGCGGCGATGCCATGGTATCAACCTCCAATCGAGCGATCATGAACCAAGTGACACGGTCGGCGCCGAGAGCTTCGCCGAACCGGCGGAAACATCAAGTGTGCTGCCGCCGACGGCCAATTTGCCGTCGGAACTGCTGAGGGAAAACGCAGCGGCACCGACGGATATTTTAGCGGAAGATTGTCCGTCGACTTCAAACTCGCCGCAGGCGATGGTAATGCCGCTTGAGTCTATCGCGATGCTGGAATCGCCGACCTTGATGGTGATGTTGGTGGCCGCCTCCAGGATAATGGTGTCGGCTTTGATGTACAACTGCTGGGCGACTTCCTGATAGCACGCTGCGGCAAACTTAGAGGACACGTTTCCCTGCACTTGGTTGCTGCTGGTTCCGCCAATTTTTATCATTTCATTTCCGCTGACACTCAGATTGCGATCGTCGCCGACGGCCTCGAGATGCTTGCCGTCCGTCTGCACATGCAGGGCGTCCTTATGATGAACATGGCTGGCGCCGCCGATGGTGATGTGGCTTTCCTTTTCGACGGAGAGATAGTAATTATTTTTAACTCTGTGATGCATGTCATGCTGGGCATGGAGGAAAATGTTTTCGCTGCCTGCGGTATCGTCAAACTTCAATTCGTTAGCGCCGTTGCCGCCGGTCGTGGAACTGGTTTTGATACCTGATTCCGCCGCTTTATCGGGCAGAGGATAGGGTGTGGTATTGACGGGGTTATAGACGCAGCCGGTCACGAGAGGGCGGTCGGGATCGCCATCCACAAATTCCACCACCACTTCCTGCCCGATACGAGGCAGAAACAGGGCGCCCCATCCCTTGCCCGCCCAGAGCTGAGCGACTCTGATCCAGCACGATGCATTCTGATCGGCCTGACCGTAGCGGTCCCAGTGAAACTGCACCTTGATGCGCCCGGTGCTATCGGTATAAATTTCCTGACCGCATGGCCCGGAGACAAATGCCGTCTGCGGCCCGGCGATGACCGGTTTGGGGGTTCGGCGGCCGGGTCGGTAAGGCTGCTTGAAATCAATCGCTGTCATATGCGCGGAATAGGTCATCTCGGGAGTGCCGGCAGCTGATTGGCCGGTCGCCGCCAGCGGCTCGCTCTGTGAGGCTTCAAATTCGACACCGATGATAAGGTATTTTTTATTTAAGGCCGAATTTGGATGTCCGGTGAGTGTGAATGTGGCTCCGGCGATGACATTCCAGTTACCGGTCACGCCGCTGCAAATTTCATATTCGCTCTGCCGCTCCTGCATGCGGATGGAGGCGACGGTGGACGCCGTGGAGGAATCGGTAAACCCGCCGGGAAAATCGAATATCTCCAGATTCGACTGGGTCGCCCCGGCTGAATTGCTCACCTTGCCGGTTTGATTCTGCGTCGGCTGCATGTAGTTGAAATCGGAGCAGGTGAAGAGGCCGGGCTGAATTTCATGCTGTATATCCCATTGGTTGATACCGGCGGGTTTGCCGCTGGCATATCGACCGAAAGGAATCTCGGCATTCCCGGCGACGGCGGGGCAGGCGCTGTTGCTGTCGGCCAACTGCATGACGTGGCTTCCATTGGTATGGGTGTAAAAATAGAAGATACCATTGAATTCCATCAGGCGGGATACAAAATTGAAGTAGGTTTCGCGGTATTGCACACAGTATTCCAGCGACGGATAGGCAGCCTGAAGCGACTGCTTAAACGCCGAAAACCCGAGCGTATTAAATGTGCCCTTAATAATATCCGGTGCGGTTGCCGACTGAAATATGCGGCAGTTGCTGCCGCGGGTGAGAAACCAAGTCCATGGCATGATGACGAGCCGGAACAGATTGGAGCGGTTCGCGTCGGTGATGCGGGTACAGTTGACAACGACGCCACTGCGCAGGGCTGGGGGAAGATTCGGGCCCGCCGCACCCGGCAGACCGATCCGCAGCGTGACCACCTTGCCCAGCAGGGCCGCGGCAACATTCTGAGTGGCCGTCATCAGCACCGCATCAACCCGGTAGACAAACATGTTGGAAAGCGCCTCGGTCCCGTGAACGGAAATCACCGCCCACGCGTTGGCACCTAATGCGGTATCCAGTGCCAGAGGCCATTTATTCTGATCAAAGCCCATAAGCGTCAACTCCTTCCCCGTTCAGGAGATCATAACATTTTTAAGAGCCGGATCGCACTCCGTCTCCATGGACGGCAAATTCGTAATCAAAATGCTCGTCCTTCACCCTAACATGGATGCTTCGGATCGTCTCCTGGCGCATCAGGCGGTTGAGAATCTCGCGGCCGATGTCGGGAAGCATCTGATTGGTGATCATGGCGTCAATCATCCGCGCACCGCGTTCAAGTTCCGTGCAGCGGCGCGCGATGAGTTCCGGTACGGCGTCGTGATAGGTCATCTCAACCTTATGCACCTCCTCCACCCGGTGCTTGACCCTGGAAAGCTGCAGATGAATGATTCGACGCAGCACCGCGGGCGTAATCGGATAATAGGGTACCACGAGAAGTCGATTGAGCAGGGCATCGGGGAACACCTTGATGAGCGGACCGCGAAGCGCCTTTTCCAACGATTCATGATCCGGCATGAGTTCGGGGTCTTTGCACATGTTGACGACCGTGTCCTGTGCGGCATTAGTCGTCAGAATAATAATGGTATTCTTGAAATCGATGAGACGCCCTTCGCCATCCTCCATCCATCCCTTATCAAAGACTTGAAAAAATATTTCATGCACATCCCGGTGAGCCTTTTCCACCTCATCGAGCAAAACGACGGAATAGGGGCGGCGGCGTACCGCCTCGGTCAGCACCCCTCCTTCGCCGTAGCCGACGTAGCCGGGCGGCGATCCCTTGAGCGTGCTCACCGTATGGGCTTCCTGAAATTCGCTCATGTTGATGGTGATGAGATTGTGTTCACCACCATAAAGAATTTCCGCCAGAGCCAGGGCGGTTTCGGTTTTGCCGACACCTGAGGGCCCCGCCAGCATGAAGACGCCGATGGGTCGATTAGGATTGTCAAGGCGGGCGCGCGATGCCTGAATTCGCCGCGTAATCTGTTCCAATGCCGGCCGCTGCCCGATCACACGTTTTTCAAGGATGTCGACCAGATTGAGAACCTGCTGGATTTCATCCTTCACCATTCGCCCTACGGGGATGCCGGTCCAGTCCGCCACAACCGAGGCAACTGCCTGCTGATCGACGGTGGGAAAGATCAGCGGTGTTTCGCCCTGACGGGTTGCCAGTTCACCATTTAATTGGGAGAGTTCGGCAAGGCGGGCAGCACGATCAGCCTCGGAGAGAGCGGCGATCCCATCGCCTGCCGCCTTCGATTCTGATCCGGATGCACCGCTTCCAGAGGGAGACACGGGCGGTCGCTCCCCGTCGGTGACGGCGGCCGCAGATGGGTGATCCAGTTTTTCACCGGCCGCCCGAAGTTGATGTCGTAATTCCAGGATTCGGCTCACGAGTTCTTTTTCCTTTTTCCAGCGGTCTTCAAGCTCGGTGAGCCGTTTATTTTGTTGAGCGAGTTTCTCCGTCAATTCGGCAAGGCGAGCGGAATGATCCACACCGACATGGATTTCCCGGTTGAGGATGGTCCGCTCCACTTCGAGCGCCTCGACGGTACGACGTGTATCCTCAAGCTGCGCCGGAACGGCATTCTGGCTCACGGCCACGCGCGCCGCGGCTGTATCGATGAGGCTTACGGCCTTATCCGGCAATTGCCGGGCGGGTATATAACGATGGGAAAGCCGAACGGCGGCTTCAATCGCTTCATCCAATATCTGGACGCGGTGATGCTTTTCAAGCGGAGAGACCAGACCGCGAAGCATGCGAATCGCCTTGGTTTCGGAAGGTTCCTCCACTTTCACCACCTGAAATCTCCGGGTGAGCGCGGGGTCTTTTTCAATATGTTTTTTATATTCGTCCCACGTGGTGGCGGCGATGGTGCGGAGCGTGCCGCGGGCCAATGCCGGCTTGAGGAGATTGGCGGCGTCACCGGTTCCGGCGGATCCGCCCGCACCGATGAGTGTATGAGCCTCATCAATAAAGAGAATAATTGGTTTGGGCGAAGCCTGAACTTCTTCGATTACCTGCCGGAGGCGCTGTTCAAATTCTCCCTTCATGCTGGCCCCGGCCTGAAGCAGGCCGATATCGAGCGTGCGCACCGAGACATCACGTAAGGCAGGCGGCACATCCCCGGCGGCGACGCGCTGAGCGAAACCCTCGACCACGGCGGTTTTCCCCACACCCGCTTCGCCTGTAAGGATCGGATTGTTCTGTCGACGGCGCATCAGGATATCGATAACTTGTCGAATCTCCTCATCCCGACCGATGATTGGATCCAGCGCCCCTGATGCCGCACGGGCGGTGAGATCAACGGCATACTTCGCCAGCGCCTCTTGGCGTCCCATTGATGCGGGTGCGGATGCCCCATCGGCACCGGAACTCCCCGGTACCACCTCAGCGGCGAGGCCACCCTTGAATTGATCTTCCGCCGAGCCGCCGACGATAGAGGCGAACTCGTCGGAGAGCCGCTCGACTTTGATCCGGCGAAATTCGGGCGAAATGGAGGGGAGGGAGTTTTTGAGATCGGGGGTATTCATGAGCGCCAAGATCACATGTCCGGAGCGGATCACGCCGGACTGAAAGGCCAGCGAAGCAAATACCCACGCCTCGCGCACGGCGTTATCGATGTGTGAGGATATGTCGGTGATGGAGGTTGCACCGCGAGGAAGCTTATCAAGAAACGCCGTCAAATCCGCGGCGAGGCGGGACGGATTGATCTCAAAAGCGCGGATGATGTGGTGGAGATCAGTATCCTCCATCTGCAACAATTGATTGATCCAATGCGCCAGTTCCACATAGGGGTTGCCACGCATCTTGCAGAACGTCGCCGCGCTTTCCATTGCCCGATAGGCGACAGGATTCAATTTGCCAAACAGATTTGCCCGAGAGATATCCACCATGCGCACATCCTTCTGAAATTCAATCAACCATTCTCAAGTCAATCGCCGACGTGGGTATACAGGTATTGATCTTGATCGGACGTCGGCGATTGAGTCCAGAGCCACGTTGTTCTGCCCAGAAGGCCGGAGTGTCCGAGTCTCGTCGGCGGCGTCTCGCGTGCCAGCAGCACATACTGCACTTGCCAATCGAGGTGCAGCCCCACATATAGCCTAATCCAATCCCGCAAACGCACAAATCCGTTGTTGCCGGGAAGCATATGTTCGTAGGCGGCCAAAGTCATCGGGCCCAGACGAATGCGAAAGGTGCTCTGGCATTCACGAAAGCGGGTTCCCAGCATAACGTTCCTTCCCAGCAGGCCGGTGTAGCGGCTTGCGCCCAGACGGGTGCGAAAGCTGGGATCAACCTGTATCCATCGCTCGACAAATTCGTGAACCTCAACAGGAAGGGAAAAATACTGCGCCAACAATTTTGCCAATCCCGAGGGCGTGCGGTTTGCATCAGACAAAAGCCCGGAGAAATAGAGCTTGCCATGGTCGTCAATATGATCTCGGTTGTTGGATTCAGGCAATCCCAGACCGATGAGGCTGCCGATGTACAAGGCGAAATGATCGCGGTTGACCATTTCCGCGTCGGAACTGCGGGCGGCGGCGTCGGAACTGATATGCTGCTGATTAACCGCCCAGGCCCTGTAGAAAAGCATCATCAGACGGTGGTGCAGCAGGTTGAGAAATTCTTCATGAGCGAGGTCTCGAAAATGTTGACGGCGTTCGAGAACATGCTCGGTGAGTTGCATCGGCATGGGGCCGTTGGGGCCAAGGAGGCCGAATCCGTTGGTTGAGATCCGCAATTTTCCATCGGGGTCTCTGGATATTTCCTGAATTGGAGAACGCGGAAAAGCCAGGGATACATGCTGTGCAAAGCGATACTTTTCCTGTGACGGCAGACGAGCTTCGCCGACCGGGGGCGAATCCCGCAGGGTGCAGTTAAGGAGGCGAATCGCATGGTAGAGATCGAATCGATCTCCGCGTTCCAGCAATCGCTGAATCAGATGATCTGCGGGCGGCGGCCCGGCTGTGTCGGCCATCGAATCAAGAGTCCTCGTTGTGTGCTGCGGATAACCGTCTCGGTAAACGAATTGATCGGGGCATGAAGAGCCAGGAATTTTTCCAGGATCATGCCCAGCAGGAAGGCGCTGGCTCCCTGAAATGCGGTTTCATCCATTTCAATGGTGATTTCAATTCCACGAACAAAGGTGCTCAGTCCGCCGGTAATCAGGCGTCGATGCAGCGGCGCCGATTTGACCGATCGCACCCCGGCGATCTGCGCCCGGTGCTGCGGATCACGATCCGCAGCATAGAGCCGCAGGATCGATCTGAGTGCCTCGGCGCCCTGATCGGGATTGGTATCGGTCAATGAAAGATAATTGAGTGACAGATGGCTGATGAGTCGCCACGCTGTTTCCTTCTGGGCGACCGACATTCGAGGCGCGGTGAGGGGCCCGTCAACCACCCGGATCGCGCATGAGGGGAGGCTGCCCACCATCTGCATATCGGTTGCCCCTCTGCCGACGGCCATGAACAGTGGCAGATCGCGGTTGGTGCACAGCGCATCGATCCCCAATTGCATCAGGGCGGTGGAATAGGGCGTATTTTTCTCATCCACGAGTGAGATGTAAACCTCGGATCCAGCGTACTGCGAGCGACCGCCGACCCGCCGCTCCTTTTCCGACGGCACGCGCGGCTCTCGCCGCAACTGGTAGTAGGCGTTGCGGTCGGCATCAAAATCGGTGGCCCGGTAAAACGGCTGGAATGGCTGCTGATCTTCCCGTGTTGCGCCGTAGCCGGTGACGCGCGTAATATCAAAAATTTCGTAATCGAGCGGGCGGGTGATATCCGCCGTAACATGGTATTCATGAAAGCGGTCTTCCAGATGAATGCGACTGCAGGTTTTTTCAAAGAGATTGATGACCGGTGTGCAGAATAGGCGCAGATTCGAGGTGGTGAGAGCCGTTTCCAGGCGGGGATCGCGCTGCGAAAACAGAAATATGATGTCAACGGTATTGGACACCGACCGGGCCATGGCAGGGCCGAGCTGGGTGAGGGAAAAGAAACAGAATCGCTGAGGTAGAGAAAAATATTCCCGTAGCAGCCGGTATCCGGCAAAGGTCCGGGTACCGACGGGCAGCAGAGCCTCCGCTTCAGCAATCCCCTGGGGTTGCAGGTGCGCCGGATCGATCGAGATGATCCAAGGCGGCGGAACACCTTCAGGTTTGACCATCACGCCCATGCAGTGACCGAAAAGCTGCTCATGGAGAGGGTATTGCAGGCTCGAGTCGCCGCTGATGTAAAAGCTCAACTGATCCGCAGCAATTTTATCCAGCGTCAAAGCGGGGAGAATACTGCTGATGCGAACTTTAAGCGCCGCTCGCATGCCCCGGTTCTCGGGCAGGCCCCAGGCGGTCATTTCCCGGCTGGTGTAGGTGACATCGGTTATCTGCAGAGGATATATTTTCAGCGCGTGGGCGGTCCGAAAACGACAGGCTGTCACCTCATCGCGACCGATGTTACTATCGAGATAACTGCCCGCGGGAACGGGAAATCCCCCGATAAAATTGGCCGCCTCGCGCGGGTCGGGAGTGAATTCCACAATTCCCATGGCCGGCAGCGGCGCCAGATATTGGGGGTAGATCGTTTCGAGAAGGCTCTGTGTGAAGCGCGGGAACTGAGCATCGAGTTTCATGTCGATGCGGGCGGTTAGGAACGCGACCCCCTCCAGCAGGCGTTCGACGTATGGATCCGGACAGGGTATCTGATCCAGGCTCAGGCGGCCGGCAATTTTCGGAAACTGCCGGGCGAAGTCCTTTCCCATCTCACGGAGAAAGAGCAGTTCCTGCTCGTAATATTCAAGGATTCGCTTATCCATTGCTGCGCTGCGTTACCTGGCATAAACCGGTTTCCAAATCCACTTCGGTCCGGACAAATAAAACATCCGGCATCGGCACCGCCCAGAGATCGGCGCGGATTTCAAAGTCCACCCGGTTGCCCGAAATGCTTCGGTCCGCCGCCGTTGCCTTGACGAGAACCGTCTCGGGAAGAAGCCGCGGTTCATAGGCGCGAATGGCGTCTGCGATCACCTGTTCGAGATATTCCACGGACACGCTCGATTCGGTAGCGCCGCCCATGGCGGGGACGCCAAAATTCAATACCGAACGGGCCACGAGCGGATAGGCATTCAAACCGTCGGAATCCGGATGGCGGGTGGAGTTCAGCAGCCATCCGATATCGCGGAGCACCGACGAACGGAGTTGCGTGATGGTGGTCGTACGCGCCGCACGCGATTCCATCTGAGTATCGGGATTATCGTCAGTAAGCCGATCCAACAGGAACGGCATGAGACGATCCCGCGAGATAACCTCGTCTCCAGGCATCATCCATCCTCCGGCTGCGGTGATTGAAGCGTGATATTTCGCACTTCCAGAAGCGGATACTCCGCATCGGCGGATACCAGCAACCGATGCCCAAAACCAATGGAAATCCCCCCCTGCTCCTGCCAATCGGTTGATCGGCTCATCATCATCGATGGATCGCCGCGTTCTGGTGTGCCCGGATATCGCACTGGAATAAATCCCACCGCTTTGCCCTGATTGCTCCACGTAAAGGTGGCAGGTATCCAGACCAGATCGCGCAGATCGGTTGGCTTTTCAATTTGAATTTCAGCGATATTTTTGAAGGGGACCCAATAATAATTCCCCTTGACGATAACTTCCAGGACCGGGCCGAGGCGGCCATCCGCATCGGCGAGCCATTCGAACGGCTTACCATCGATGCTTCCAGCGGTCTGCGGCGCGGCCTCAAAGGCGGCGTCATGCAGGCGGACGGCTTCATCAACTTTGCCGGTCGCCAGAAGTTTGGTGGATTCTACCAGCCACCCCAGCCACGGATCGGGTTCACCAAGGAGCATGGGTGTTTTATGGCCGGCAAAAACGCTGTTCCTGACCGCCTCGGCCGCAATCACCTCACGGTACACAGTTACCATCAGCAGTGCGGAGGCGTCGAGATCAGCGATAACGTTAAGCTGGGTAACGGCACGGTCCCATTGGCCTAGAACCGCCAGAATCTGAAAGAGGAATATGCGCAGCTTCGGATCGGTGGGAGCCTTGCGTACCGCCGCCTGGAGCGCATCGAGTGCGGCCCCCACCTGCCCCTGTTTGACTAATACTTCGGCGTCCATTTCCGCAGGGCTCCATCAACCGGTTTCAGGAATAAAATCGCGTCGGGACGACTCGGCGGCCGTACCGACGCAATGGCTGAAATACCCGCCGGCGCTTTACGTCAGGGCGCGTTTGGCCACGTCGTATTTGACTGACTTTGTGGCGCCGGATTTTCCGTCGTCTTTGATCGCCGTCGCATCAAATTGCATATGCGTGAAGCTGATGGAGAGTGAAATACCCATGTCCCGAAGCCCCATGCCTGAATCGCTAATCGCGATGTTGCTGAAGGCACAGTCAGAAAGCGTCCATTTCTGATAGACGACCGGGTTTTCAGAAGATGTCACGGACTCGATCGTGACCGTCTTGACGGTCTTGCCGGTTACGACATATTGGGTGATAGTCGGCACTCCGCTGGCTCCCGGCATGGAGACGCTGATTTCGCCGACTTGCGTCTCGCCACCACTGCGTCCCCCTGCCGAGCCCGGCATACCGCCACCCAGGTTCGCCGCATTGAAAGTGTACGCGCTTATATCAAACCACTTCTCATGCCCTTTTTGCGTGGAATCTCCTTCGATGCCTTCAATTTTCATATACATGCTCATAGTGTTCTCCTCTATTATGAAGTTCTAAATTGTTCCGACCGCACCGTACGGCCAGAACCATTTTCAAAAACCAACAGCTTATGCCTCTTTGGCGGATTTAAGCTTGGACACAAGCCGAAGCGAAACCGTTAACCCCTCAAGCTGATAATGGGGCCGCAGGTAAAACTTTGACGTGTAATAACCCGGATTACCCGGAATTTCCTCGACCTCGACCTCGGCGGCCGCCAGCGGCCGGCGGGCCTTGGCCTCTTCCGATGCGTTAGCCGGGTCGGGCTCAACATACTGCATGATCCAGTTGTTCAGCCAGCGGACCATATCTCCTTTTTCCTTAAAGCCACCGATCTTGTCCCGCACCATGCACTTGAGGAAGTGCGCAAAACGACAACTCGCAAAAAGATACGGCAGACGCGCGGCCAAATTCGCATTGGCCGTGGCATCCGGATCATCATATTCCGTCGGCTTATGGAGCGATTGGGCACCGATGAATACCGCATAATCGGTATTTTTCCAATGCAACAGCGGCATGAGGCCGTTCTTGGCCAATTCCGCCTCGCGGCGATCGGTGATGGCGATTTCAGTCGGGCACTTCATATCCACACCGCCGTCATCGGTGGGGAAAGTATGGCACGGCAATCCTTCCACTGTACCGCCGCTTTCCACACCGCGGATGCGGGCGCACCAGCCGTAGAGCTTGAATGCCCGGTTGATGTTAACGCCCATGGCATAGGCGGAATTGGCCCAGACGTAGTTGTCGTGCTTGGCCCCCTCCATATCCTCTTCATAGGCGAATTCCTCCACCGGATTGGTTTTGGACCCGTATGGGAGGCGGGAGAGAAATCGAGGCATGGTGAGCCCGATGTAACGGGCATCCTCCGATTCCCGCAGGGAGCGCCACGCGGCATATTCCGCCGTTTGGAATATCTTCGTCAAGTCACGCGGATCGGAGAGCTGCCGCCAAGAGTCAAAATTCATGACCGTTGGGGAGGCCGCGGAGATAAACGGGGCATGCGCGGCAGCCGCTATCTGAGCCATGCCGCTGAGAATCTCAACATCAGGCGGAGAGTGATCAAATTCGTAATCGCCGATCAGACAGCCGTAAGGGGCGCCACCCGGGGTGCCGTATTCCTCTTCATAGATTTTCTTGAAGATTGGGCTCTGATCCCAGGCAGTACCCTTGAATTTCTTAATGGTTTTGCCAAGATCTTTCTTGGAGATGTTCATGACGCGTATCTTCAGATTCTCGTCGGTTTCGGTGTTGTTCACCAGATGATGCAGTCCGCGCCACGCCCCTTCCAAGCGACGGAAATCCTCGTGATGGAGGATCAGATTGACCTGTTCGGATATTTTTTTGTCCAATTCGGCGATGATGGATTCAATGCTGCGGCGAGCGTCGTCGGATATCAGGGCCGTGCGTTGCAGAGCCTGCTCCACGAGGGTGCCGACTGCCTCGCGCACCATCCGTGAGGCTTCATCGGTTTTGGCACCGATGTTTTTGCTCAACAGACTTGAGAATTCATCAACTGTTTTGATTTCTTTTACGGGCGAAGACGCTTGCTGTTCGCGCGCCATATGAAGACCTCCATGGTTATGTCTGATCTTTTGACCGTCGGGCGATGCCCGGCCGTCGCCGTGTTGCTAAGACGCAGGTTTATCTTCGACCTTGGGCGCCGAACCAAGCGCCGAAAGCAGAGCCGGGTCTTGGAGTACTTGCGCCACGAGTTGCTCAGCCTTGTCCTTGCCATCCATGTATGTAAGCAGATTCGCGAGCTGGGTGCGGGCGTTGAGCAACTTGGCCAGCGGTTCGACTTTTTTTGCCACCGCCGCCGGGGAGAAATCTTCCATACTCTCGAATGTCAGTTCGACATTGATGTTCCCTTCACCGGTCAGGGAATTGGGCACCTGAAACGCCACGCGAGGCTTCATCGCCTTCATGCGATCGTCAAAATTATCGACATCAATTTCCTGAAATGCCCGATCTTGAACGGCCGGCAGGGCATCTTTGGGATTCCCCGAGAGATCCGCCATGACCCCCATGACGAAGGGCAGATTGATCTTTTTCTCTGCGCCGTAAAGCTCGACATCGTATTCAATCTGCACACGCGGCGCCCGATTTCGAGCTACAAATTTCTGACTGCTTGCTTTTGCCATGTGACGTGCCCCTGAAACTGACTTTTAATATGCGACCCGAAACGGGTAACTCTCACAACGGAATCTCTCATCCCCCGCATATGCGGCCGCAGCTCCGCCTATAGGAATGGAAACGCCATTGGGGGTATTTGTCAAGTGCCGTGACCGGGCCGCTCCGAGCATCCGACGCCTCACCATGTCTTTGTTTCGGCTCGCATCTTGCATAATCTTGAACCAAAACCCCCACCTCACTCAATTATAGCCGATTCCACGGCATACTCGACCACCAAGTTTTCTTCGCCAGCCATTTTTTGCCCGCAAATGTGCTGACCGCATAGCGGCTGGGCATTGGAGGATCAATAACAAAGGGAGATTCACGAATTAAACGACCGGCCTGCTCGCGAATGGGGTGCAGTTTCGGCAACATGCGTTCAATGTCGTCCATCCAGCCGGGCTGCCCCATCTCCTCCCAAACCATAGCGATGATGTCCGAATCACTGGAGCCGTCGATCATATAAGCGCCAATCAGCGGGCATTTCCCAAAAATATCCAGCGTATAGCCAGCTGGATCGACAAAGAATTTTCTTGACGCCATCGCTTCACGCGCCTCGATGGCAAATTTAGCGATCATCCGCGCAGCATTGGCGGCTGCCTTTGCCGCCCCAATCGCCGGGCTCAGCGCGACATCGGCCCCTTTGGCCGCCAAAGCCGCCGCGTGGGCTCCCGTGCTCGCGGTACAGATGGCCGCTTTGGTTGCCGTAAACGCAATGTCGCGATTGAGCAGATGCTCAACGGCTTCAAGCGCCCGTCGTGCATCACCCAAAGCGATGACATCACGTCCTGAACTGACCTGATACCTCTGATATCCCTTGTGCACCGCCGACGCCCAGAAATAGAGCGCTTCGCTACCGTCCTTCACAAGTGAAAACAGCGGGAGCATGCTTAATACGTGATCCGCTACCTGCTGGGCGGCCTGCAAACCCGTCTCGCGAGCGACGGTGGCTGCAAATTGCGACACTTCCTGAATCTGGGTGCCGAAAAACTCATTGAGTATGCTCATCATTTCTGCATTGGCCATTTTCTTTGCGGGGGCAATCGCCATGGACCCCACTGCGCTGGCCGTTTTGCCGACGTCGCTCTTCGCCGTTTGAACATCGTGGAGAACACTGTAGGCGTTGTAGGCCTGGGTTTTGCTATCCATTGCCTGGTTGCCCACCTGCTTGCCAAATGTTTTCAGCGGTTCAGTCTTATTTCCGCCCCCCTGGCTTTTGATCTCATTGCGTAATTCGGTGACCGCCTGCCCCATCTTCTCCGCCGTGAGCGCCAGCCGCAGCTTGAGCTTATGCCCGGCAAACATCGAACGCATTCGCGCCGGTCGATCATTGGCAATGGCTCTGAGAATTTCCACATCTTTGCTCTCCAGCGGCAGACGCATGGATTCCAGCGTCCCCATCAGAGCGGTAATCGGCCGGGCTGGCGGTTTGTTACGCGGATCGGCCTCCCAATTGGCGCCTTCATTCTGCATCCAGCGCGTCAGAGCGATGCGAATTTGAGTCGCTTTCTCCGGCGTGGGAGTTTTGTTGTACTCCTCAATTCGATCATCAATCGCCTTGAAGAGCTTGCTTCGGGGCTTGGTGATACCCAATTCCGTCTGTGCTTTCCAATCTTGCAGAGTTGGTATTTTTGCCATAGCCGGAACCTCAGATGAAAACTTTGCCCACGGATTTTACTTTATGAATCAGTTCCTGTGATTCCTGCAGATTCCCTCACCGATCCCACTCGATCTGTGGCGCGTTAACCCTCCCGATCCAAACCGCCGATGGATTTTATCGCCGCAAGCGCATCAGGAGAGAGATCGGCAATGACATCCAGAAAATTCATATTGACCAGTTTCCGTGCCCGTTTGAGAATCATGGGAACCGGACTCGACGGTTCGGCGGCCTCCAGATATCGGCAGATGTCGTCAATGGCCCGAATGCAGTCGTCGCGGCTGTTGATTCCCAATTGTGCCATCGTCGCAGCGGCCGAGGCGACCGGCATGGCTGCTGAACTGGACGCGTCACCCTCTGCGGTCGTAGCCCCAGCGGAGGGCGAAAGTCGCTTTTGAATCTGCATGGCCCAATCTTGAATGAGTTTTCGCGTTCCCCGCAGATCGGCTCCTCTGCCGGACCCCACATGCATGGTCAATGTCTTATCAATGCTGTCCCACGCCTGAAGAGCTTCAGCGGCCCCCTGGTAAAGAGCCGAGAGTCGCTCCGGAGGCGTATCGCTGAAGGCCGCTTCAATCTCGGCAGGTGAGAGCGCCTTTTCGTCCGCCTCGGCGGGGAGTTCGCCGGTGCTGATCATGATCTGCCGAAGTGTGACCGGGCCGAGTTGCCGCGGAGCATTCAGCGGGACTTCCAGAAACCGCTGTGGAAATTTTAATGGGTCGGCATATGCATCCGCGGGCGGCGACATGGACGCAATCGCATTAACCCTCAGCGTGGGGTCGTTGTCATCCTCCACATCCAATGGTGGCAGGAGGTCCGGCCAATGTGCTTGGAGATGCTGATCCAGGAGAAGCAGCCCGTCCCGCACGCCTTCGATACCCCGCAGCCGTGCCTGCGCAAGAACCAGATACACCATGACGCGCAGGTCTTTGGTGCGCTGGAGCAATGCAGTGCAACGAGCATGAATATCCCGCCAATCCGGTTCTTCAGCCGGCATTTTGACATTGCCCATTTCCTGCTCAGGCTTGCCGGGCATGAGACGTTCGAGTTCTGTAAACTCGGGATCATATGACAGATCTTCGCCACAGGGTGTGTCGGCGGAGATGGGTTTGAGCAACTCATCGACGTTCAGCTCATACATGTCGTCACCTCATTCTGTCAGTTGCAATTTACCAGATTTATTCGGCATGTCGAGGCGCATCACCAAGCACTCTTCGGCCACAGGTCGAAAGAAAAACCCCGGTCGACTTTTATGACGACCGGGGTTAATAGATCAGCTTTTTATCCGACGATGCCGTGGCCAGACATTTATGCCGGACGGCGGCGGCGAATCAATAATCCGAGAGTTGCCACGCCCATCAGAGCCAGCGCGGCCGGTTCAGGCGTAACGTAGGTGCTGTCGAGGCTGGCCTTGATGCCGACATCGGACGGATCATTACCAAAATCCACGGTGATACTGCTGGTGTCAATCGAATCGGCCGTGGTCAGTCCCGGCAGGTTGATGGTGAAGCTCTGATTATTGGCCAGCAGGGTTTGGCCAAGAATTGAGCTTCCGGAATTATCATTGCCTGTTCCATGGCCGCCAAGTGTGCCGGACAGCGCACTGGAATAAAGACCGTTGCTGTTGGTGTTGCCGATGACGAATTCACCAATCGGACCGTTCTGTCCGACACCACTGTTTGCGCCGGTGGCGGGAATCGCCTCGAGCGTAAGTTCGCTGCCGGTAGCGATCGGGCCAGTCGGTCCGATGGGATGGGGGCCTGGCGCGGGGGTGGTCGTCCCGCTGCCGGTCAGTACTTCCCACGCCGCCGTCGAGGTCGTCGTGTCGGTTGTATATGTTCCGGAGCCATTGCTCGCCACCGTTATGGTGTTGAGGGCCGTATCCTGCAAGTTCGGAGCATTGGAACCGAGGGTGTAACCGTTAATCTGAAAGTGAATCGCCCCGACCGTCTGCGACACGTCGTAAACCGGGTTAGATGTGTTGTGTACGGTCACCGTTAACTGACCGTTGCTGACCAAAAACCCGATCACGGCGCTGTACGCACCGTTGTCATCGTCGGGGGCGGTCGAGTACGAATTGGTCGCCTGATAATACACGTAGCTTTGGGGGCTCGCCTGAGCCGTACCGGCCGAAAACAATCCCCCTGCCATCGGCACAATGGCCGCCACCGCCATCCACAATTTCGACCGACGCGAAACCGCTTCATTCCTGCAAGACTTGAACATCACTCACTACCTCCGATAAATATAAAACACCGGGAGCAGCCAAAACCACATCGGCTTTGATAAAACTGCTAACTAAAACAGACTGTAGAGAAAAGTTACGAAATGCTTTTTCTCTCTCTACACCGAGTTAAGGAACACCGCAGAAAGGTCGTCTGGCGTTCCATCAACACGAGGAATCTTACCACGAATCTTTTGACCAAGCAAGAAAAATTTCCGTTTTTTATTTAAATCAGAGGCCTATATTAATTTTTCATCTTCCCACCGGGCTATTCCCATGGTCTGGTTTCAGCCGAAGGACGGATATCGATTTCTGCGGCCGGTAAAAGCGATGCGGCAGAGGGTAAAAGTATGATCGCGATGGAGCCCGCGGGCTATCGGACTTCTCCTGTCATTTACGAATCAAAAAGGACGGCAGCCCATATGCTCAGCACGTTGAACGCTTCCGACGCTCAACAGCAGTCTGAGTGCGAGGCCCTGCGGCAGGTGAATATCTGTGGACATTACGGAGAGGAAAGTTTCGGAAGATAAAAAAGTGGCCCAGGCGCTGCACCGATTACGCCTGGGCCTTTAACAATCCGGTCTCGCGACCGGAACGATCGAAAAAATGATTCGGTGACGTTAAGAATTAAAAATTTAACCCCGGTCAGCGGCGGAGAATTTCGCCGTCGAGCGCCAGCCGAAGTTTTTCAAGCGCACGATTCTGAATCTGCCGGACGCGTTCTTTGGTCACCCCGATCACCTGCCCCACTTCTTCAAGCGTGAGGGATTCGGTATTTTCGGGGCGGTTGACGGCGAAACGTGCTTCGATCACCTTCTGCTCGACATCGGTCAGGTCGGCCCGGTTCGTTGAGATGATGCGTTGAAGCTCTTCGACGGCATCTTTGGCAACGGCTTGGCGACGCAATTCCATCTCGTTGGAACGTTCCATGGATGGATCGAATTCCGCGGGGAACAGGGAATTGTACCGATTCGACTTTACGGCAATCCGACTGAACGCCTTGAGGATGGCACGACACGCATAGGTGCTGAATTTGAAACCACGTGCGGCATCAAATTTTTCAACTGCGCGGAGCAATGCCATATTTCCTTCGGAGATCAGTTCACTGAAATCGACATCTGACATTCGTGTCCGCTTGGCCATCGCCAAAACCAGTGCGAGGTTGGCATTGGTGATGATTTCGCGGGTATCACGGCTGCGGCGGTGCCAGAGGACCACCTCATTGGCGACTTTGCGTCCGGGCGCCACTTTAAGACGGGCAACCGCCTGTTTCGTCCGCATACGGGCATAGTTGTAGCGGAGAAAAAGGTGCTGCTCTTCCTTCGCACTGAGCAAAGTGGAAGAGGGAGCGGAGGACGCATTGAGATCGTCGTCGAGCATCGGGTGATACCACGAAGTGCTTGAGACGTTTATTTCCATGCCCTGATCGAAGAGAGCGGATTCGGCATCACGCTTTTTGAAAATGGGGTTATCGACATAATCAATTGGTAACGACAACGCCTCCAAGGCAATGTTGAGCCCAGTTTCCTTAAGGTGGGAGAGCGCACGCCGCAATTTGGCTGGTAACTCCGGCAAGGTCAAGATAACGGGGGGTGGGGTAGCAACTGGCATACGGTACTCCTTCCAGTCTGTGGTGCGTTCATCCATCACTCAAGACGCACCGAAAGACTATACGGAGCAAATAGGAGACCCGATTATGGAAATTTACAGATTTTACCCATGACCAATACGTAAGATGTTATAAGTGATAGACTTACACTTAAAATGAACGTTTGAAATTTATATTTCATCGACTGGACACATCCGAAATTTTCAGATGACGCCGCCAAAATGTCCATCGCTTCATCAAAATCTGGCAAGAAGGCAGGATGTGACGACTTTTTTGGCAATGCGAGCCGGTTGCGATGTAGGGTTTTCGAGCGGCATGATATCGACGGATGTTGATATATGTGCGCGTCCCGGGTCGGCGCTCGCCGCAGTTCGATGGTCGCCGGGGCGTGGTGGGCGTTTTTTCCCTGTTTCGGCGCAGGCGCTTTCACATCGCGTGGTTTTGGCAGCGGTTTGGGGTTGATGATGAGGTTGTTGACCGCACCCTGCC
>JAKAVA010000078.1 GCA_021827645.1 Planctomycetota bacterium | reverse complement strand
TGGTCGCCGAACGTTCCAACATCTTTCGCTCCACCGCCTGAATCCATCACAACCCGATCGGCCAATGGGGGTAAGGGGGCCTTCTGCCCACAACCGTAAAAAACCTGCAGCCATGCCACCGATGTATCTACAACCATGCATATCTCAGCACTGCCGCGATGACCGTGAATAATCCGGGCTAGGTCGCAGGGTGGAAATGTTCAGGATGTCATAGGAGACTAAAACTATCAAATCAACCATAAAAAGGCTAAAAATGACGGAAATTCTGCGATTTCACTTCGTGCGCATAAAAAAACCAGGCTGGCGGCCCGAAGGAACGCCAGCCTGGGGAGGGAGAGAGAGAGCAAGATCATTTAAGACACGGGTCGCTATTTGTCGTTAGTCAACATTGGGTTATTCCCGCGTCGTTATATATTCTACACTATGTCTTAAAGGATTTCAAATGCAATTTGAGAATTTTTTTTGATACGCACAATCTCAAAAAAATCAAAGCAATCACCTTTTCGACCGTCTTTCACCATCTTCACTTTTCAAATATCACCGTACACCCTTTATCGTAGCAGAGATTTCAAAAACTTCAACTAAATCTTCCAGATTTTTTTTTATCGCTCCGCCGAGGGCACTTATAAGCCCGCCAAATGTCAATTTTCACCGATTTTATCCGCCAAAAACGCTCTTACCCGGTCTATACCGATCCGTTCCTGGGCTAAAGTGTCGCGATACCGAACCGTCAAAGTCTGATCCGTGAGGGTCTGCGTATCGATGGTGAAGCAGAACGGCGTTCCCACCTCGTCCATGCGGGCGTAACGCTTGCCGATGTTCTGCTTCACATCCATCTGCACATTCCATGTGCGCCGCAGATCGCGGAACAGATTGCCGGCGATTTCAGGCATTCCGTCCTTATCAACCAGCGGAAATATCGCCGCCTTGATGGGCGCCATCCGCGGATGAAATTTCATCACCACCCCGCTGGGACGGGCCGGATCATCATGATACGCCTCGCAGATCAGGGCCAGCGTTCCGCGATCCGCACCCGCGGACGGCTCGATCACGTGCGGAAAATAACGTTCATTCTTTTCCTGATCAAAATATTTCAGTTTGTCTCCCAGGCCCGAATATTCCGCGTGCTGCCGCAGATCAAAATCCGTCCGATGCGCCACACCCTCCAATTCACCAAAGCCGGGGGCGGTAAATGGAAATCGGTATTCAATGTCGCTGGTTCCCGCGCCGAGTTTGGCGTAATGGGCGAGTTCATCCCGATCGTGTGATCGCATCTGCAGATTCGAACTCGTAAGCCCGATCGACTGCCACCACGCAAATCGCGATTCCCGCCACCAGGAATACCACTGCTCGGCGGACTGGGGATGGATGAAAAACTCAATCTCCATCTGCTCAAACTCGCGGGAACGGAATGTGAAATTCCGCGGCGTTACCTCATTCCGGAATGCCTTGCCGATCTGCGCCATGCCGAACGGCACCTTCACCCGGCAGGTGTCGGTCACGTTCCGAAAATTGGCAAATATTCCCTGTGCCGTCTCCGGCCGCAGATACGCCATCGAATCCTCATCCTGCAGGGCCCCGACAAACGTCTTGAACATGAGATTAAATTGCCGGGGTTCCGTTAACACGCCCGTCTTCTGCGTAAATGGGGATGGCACACGGTCAGCTGCCCGGCGTAATAACGCCCCATCGACTGGAGCAAGCGCGGCCTTGACGGGTGCCCCGCGATGATCCAGCACAATACCGTCGGGCCCGCAGGAGGCGATTTTCATCGCCGCACCAGCCTCTTTGAGCCACTTGCGCCCATTGGTCTCAAAAACCTCCAGGGCCTCCCCCGCCGTGGAAGCAATCATGGTGACCACCGGAATCTCCGTCCCCTCCGACGCTGCGCCCGCCGCATCGATGAACAATCCGAAGAGATGATCCGCCCGGAATCGCTGTTTGGTTTCACGATCATCCACCATCGGATCATTAAATCCACTCGCATGGCCGGAGGCCTCCCACACCCGCCGGTTCATGATGATCGTACTGTCCAGCCCGACCATATCGAGGATCTCGCCGTCGGGCCCCGCCGGCGGGCATTGCACAATGTCTTTCCACCAGGCATTTTTCAGATTGCGTTTTAATTCCGTACCCAGCGGGCCGTAATCCCAGAATCCATTGATCCCGCCGTAGATTTCAGAAGATTGAAAAATAAATGCCCGCCGCCGACACAGAGCGACGATTTTGTCCATCTTGGATGCCGATTCCTGCGCCATACGCAATCCTTCAGAAAAACATCAACACTTTCATCCCGCACCTTTCCGGCTGCCTCGGCCGGGAACGCAGGATCGGGCAATTTAACACAAATCATGCGGATTTGTCGGCCGACTCATCGGCCCGACGCCCGATGGCCACCATCTGATCGCGAGTTTTTTTGGCCCGCGCCAGCCATTCGTGTACGGCCCCCGCATCCCCCGCCTTGAGCATGTTCGAGAGTTCCAGCAGATCGTCGCGCAGATGCAGCAGCTGATCGCTCATAATCGCACGATTCGACATGAATATATCCGTCCACATTTCCACACTACCCGACGCCACCCGCGTCGTATCCAGAAAGCCGCCGGCCGCCGCCGCGCGGGCCGCTGGAAGTTCATCGGTGAAATTCACCATGATCGCCGCCAGCGCATGAGGAATATGACTGATCACGCCGACCCATCGATCATGTTCAGCCGCATCGATGATCTGCGTCCGCATCCCCACCGCCTGCCATAATTGAATAATACGATCCGTGGTCCCGTCCCGCGCAGGTCCTGCCTGAGGGGCGTCCGGTGGCACCACCAGACACAGTGCCCCGTGATATAAATCCGGCCGCGCATAGCCGGGACCCGACTTTTCAGACCCCGCCATCGGGTGCGATCCGACAAACCGCCGAGCGGGCATCCGCGTCCGTGCCATCGCCATCACGTCGCTTTTCGTCGAGCCCACATCGGTCGTGATGCACTCTGGCGATGCCGCCTCTGCCACAATGTCCATCATCGGGCCGAACGCCGATATGTTGGTCGCAAGGACAATTAAATCCGCCCCGCGCACGCCGACGGCCGCATCGGTCGAGATGTCATCCACCGCCCCGCGTCGCAGGGCGATATCCAGCGATTCTGATCCCATGCGCCCGATACCCGTCACACGTCGGGCCATCCCGTGCTCGCGCAGGGCCATGCCAAGCGAGGCCCCCAGCAACCCCACGCCGATGATGGCGACATGTTCAAACGGAATGCGGCTCTGCTCATCGGGACGTGCCCCGCCGGGCACCTCCGTCGATGATTGGCCTCCTTGCTTCGGTCGTGACTGACTCATGCCCGAGAGTTTATCGCAGGAAGTGGGAATCGTTAATGGTCGCCGTGAATCTGGCTGGAACACCGCCCAATTAAGATTGGGCCCCACCCTTGATAATACGGGAAGAACTCTTGCCGACGGTTGTCCCCGGTGAAAACGGTTTGCCGCTCACTCCCACACCCCACTGGGCCACGGGACGAATCTGCCCGAGGATGGACCCCACGAGCCCGGCAACTGGATGGGTCATCATCGTCGCGAACCAGTTACCCCAGTAATGTCTGCCGGAAAAATCCTCCCGCCAGAGCACCTCGTACCGCGCCGCGATCTCCGCAGCCGACATCCCCCCGCGCAACCCCAAGCAGATGGTATCCGCTGCCAGCGCGCCCGACCGTATCGCCAGAGTCAACCCCTCTCCCACCAGCGGCTGCACCTCGCCGGCCGCGTTGCCCACATAAAATTTGCCGTCATCAAATAATCGGCGCATCCCCGGCTGCAGCGGCCCCCACGCATACCACCGATCAATTCGGCGGGCCTTGGCCAAGGCCCGATCCAGCGCATGGTTTGACTGCCGCAACCGCGAAAGCAGCGCATCGGCTCCACCCAGATGTTCCATCACCGCTCGCCGCGCCACAAACGCGAGGTTGTACCGCCGCGTACCGGCCGCATCACCGGTACGCTGCAGGCCGCCATAAATTCCGCGGCACCCGTAGAGCCCGATCGTATGGTCATCGAGCTCGCACCCTTCAAAGTAAGCTTTGAATCCCACCATCTGCCGCATGAGTTTTGATCGCTGTGCGGCCTTCGATGTCGCCGGAGGTAATCCGTTGGCGAAGACGATCAATTTTGATTCAATAACCCCGCACTGGTCGGTATGGACGACAAAGCCATCGCGACTCTCACCCACAACTTTCCGGACATGACACGGTGAAAGCACGCGGGCGCCCAGTCGTCGGGCGCGGTCCAGCAGAATAGTGTCCAGATGATGCCGCCCCACCCCTCGGGCAAATCGGCCGGCACCGTCGCTCGGCAGGCGGGCGCGAATTTTTAATCCCACGCTGGGATACATGGCCAATTCGGTAATTTCCGGGCCGGCGCGGTCCAATACTTCCCCCAATACGCCCATCCGGGTTAACACCGGAAAGGCCCCCGGTGAAAGAAATTCGCCGCACACTTTCTGCCGCGGAAATGTTTTCTGCTCGGCGACAATAACATCCACGCCCCCGGCGGCCAGCAGCGCACCGGCTACCGCCCCCGCGGGGCCTCCCCCAATGACAACCACATCGCAGGCTTCTTCAACCATTGAACCAACTCCACACGTGCATTGATCATTATAGCCGCCGATGCGATCGTTCGTAAGCACCGCACCGACCCATCGGTTCACCAGCCGAGCCGATCATCCGTGACGGTCACCCGTAAAACACCTTGACACGCTAAGATACCGACATGTTTATCGATGAAGCGATCATCACGGTTAAGGCAGGCAGAGGCGGGAATGGGTGCGTTTCCATGCGCCGTGAAAAATATGTCCCCCACGGCGGACCCGACGGCGGCGATGGCGGCGACGGCGGCAGCGTACATCTCGTGGCCACCGCCGGTGTCGATACGCTGCTGGATATGGTGGGTCGCCATCATTGGAGTGCTGAAGAGGGCAAACCTGGCCTGGGGAAAAAAAAGGCGGGCCGGGACGGTGAAGACTTAATCATCCGCGTCCCTCCCGGCACACTGGTCTACGACAATCAGACCGGCCTGCTGCTGGCGGATATGACACCCGCCGGGCGCAGCGTCTGTATCGCCAAAGGGGGCCGCGGAGGTTATGGGAACTTCCATTTCACCACCCCCACGCGCCAAGCCCCCGAATTTGCCCAACCCGGCCTCCCGGGGGAAACCCGCGAGCTGAAATTACAACTGCGGCTCATCGCCGATGTCGGCCTGATAGGCAAACCCAACGCTGGAAAATCTACACTCCTCTCCCGACTCTCCGCCGCCAGACCTAAAATCGCCGATTACCCCTTTACCACGCTTTCCCCCCAACTGGGCATTGCCGAGCTCGATATGGAACGGCGGCTGGTCATCGCCGACATCCCCGGCCTTATCGGCGGTGCGTCACACGGCGCCGGGCTGGGATTGGAATTTCTGCGTCACATCGAGCGCACTCGCGTGCTGGTGCACCTGCTGGATATTCTTCCCCTCGACGGTGAATCTCCCTACGATGCCTATCAGACCATCCGCACCGAGCTTTTCAATTACAGCCCCAAACTGGCCGCCAAACCTGAAATCCTCGTCGCCAATAAAATGGATCTCTCCGGCGCTGCGGAAGCTCTGGCCGACCTTCGCCAAGCTATGCCCGGCCGACAGATATTTGCCATTAGCGCCGTCGCCGGTACCGGACTGCGACCTCTGCTTGAAACACTCTGGACGGCGGCGCAGAAGTCGCCCGGCGGACAGGCATTCATCAATGAACCGATTCCGGCGGAGCTGCCGCCCGCTGCACCGCATACAGAGCCACAGGACGAAATCCCCGCCGAACCGGATGCCACCGATCAGGCCCTGCTGGATGAAATCCGCGCCATGGAAGCGGATGATGTCCGCAAGGGACGCTTCTATCGCCGTGGAAAAAAATAATGCCGTTCTCAACTCGGAGTTCAACCTGAAACATGAGTATTCTCGCCCTTGATATTGGAAATTCACGCATCGGTCTGGGTATTTACGACGATGGCAAATCCGCCGACGCCGCCGTCCGCATCGCCTCCGCCAACCTTGCCGATCAGTTGCCGCAGGCACTGCGGGAACTCATCGACCGCCATTCCAGCCCCATCGAATATGTGGCCCTGGCCTCGGTCGTCCCGGCCGCCGTCCAGCCTGCAGCCACCGCCGTTCGACAGGTGCTGGGAATGGAAGCGCAGATCGTCGGACGCGACATCCCCATCCCGCTTGAAATGCGGCTCAAGGACAAATCGACCGTCGGTGTGGATCGTCTGCTCGGTGCCCTGACCGCCTACGTCAACACGCAGTCCCCGTGTGCGGTGATCAGCTGCGGCACCGCACTGGTGGTGGATTGCATTGATGCCGAGGGAGTGTTCCGCGGTGGTGCCATCGCCCCGGGGCTCTCCGTCGCTGCCCGCGCCCTGCATACCCACACTGCGCAGTTGCCCATTGCAGACCTTACGCCGCCCGCTGGCCCGCTGGGTCTGAGCACGATGGAGGCGCTTAATCTCGGCCTTTACGCCCAGATGCGTGGCGCTGTCCGCTACCTGCTGGAACAATACGCCGATCTGCTCGGCGTGTGGCCGCACGTGGTGGCGACCGGCGGCGATGCGCAGCGGGTTCTCGGCGAAAGCGAGTTGGTCGATTCCCTCATCCCTGATCTGGTGCTCCAGGGCGTTGCACTGGTCTGCCAATACAAGCATGAATCGCCATAACGGGATATCACTACCAAATCACGATGGGTGCCGGCGCGGCCACACCGCATGAAACTGATGCAGGAGTCAGTCCATTCCGCCATTGAGGCGCCGAAGCGTTCACGGTATGATTAAGCGCCATTTTGCCTTGGGGAATGGTGTAACGGTAGCACAGCAGACTCTGAATCTGTTTGTCTAGGTTCGAATCCTAGTTCCCCAGTTTTTTCGAGAAGATGTTCTCCCCGCGTCGATAGCGGACTCAGAGCGACTTAAGCCGCCATTGGAGGAGGTTTTCGCATTGTTCGGTATCGACATCGAGACGACACGAGATGACAGCAGATGTCCCGAAACGGGCATCGATTGGTGACAGGATTTAGGATCAAAATGCGGTGCCGCAGACGCCTGCGCTATCCACGGCCGCGAGGCGTGTCGCTTCATTGCCGAATGTCACCCCCGCTGCCCGGTACCATCGGTGTCGACACCCAATCTCCATGCAAAAACCTGGAATCATGGTTAATGCGATGCACCGATGACATGGGTGGATTTCCAATTCACCACCGCTTTGAGCGGTTCATCGGCACTTGATCCACCCACCTCCACCATGTATCGGCCCGACGGCACCAACCATTGGTGGGTCGCAGAATCGTAGGTTGCAAACGCGTGGGGTCGCAGCGTGAATTGAACGCTTTGAATCTGGCCGGGATTCAGGACAACGCGGGCAAAACCCTCGAGTTTCTGCACGACACGGGCAATCCGTCCCCCGCCGGGCGGATGGACGTAAAGCTGGGCCACCTCCGCGCCGCGTTGGTGGCCGATATTTTCTACCTGTGCCGTTACCGTTATGACTCGACTATCACCCTGACCGCTGGAAGTTACGTGGAGATTCCGGAAGGCAAAATGGGTGTACGAAAGTCCAAATCCAAATGGGAACAGCGGCCGGATGTGCTTGTAATTGAACCACCGATAGCCGATGAAGATACCTTCGACGAATTTACACCGGGCGCCCTTGCCGGTGGGAAAGCCGGCGTACCGCGGTTCAGAATGCCAGCGATGATTGAATACACCCGGATAGCCGGGGAAGTGGTGGTAGGCGGCATCATCACGCCAATGTCGGCTGAAGGTATCCGGCAGATGGCCACCGGGATTGATCTGTCCGAAGATGATTTTTGCAATACTGATGTTCCCGGTCTGGCCCGGATACCATCCCCAGATGAGCCCTGCCACGCGATGCACCCATTTTTCCATTCCGACACCCGCCCCGGCATAGACCACCGCGATGGTATGGGGATTGAGTCCGGCAGCTTCGCGCAGATATTCATTCTGCGGGCCGATGAGATTGTAGGGGCGATCCGCCTGTTCGCGCTGGATGGTTTGGTTGAATCCCATGCACGCGATGACATCGCTGGCGCCGCGGATGGCGGCCTTTTCCTGCGCGGTGAAAAGATGAACTTCACTGCGCGGCAGCCAACCAAAGCCCACGGTGGCGGGTTGGCGAACGAAACTCCGATAGACCACACGCACCTGATAGGTATGGCCTCCGCGGAGTCGCACCGTTGTCAGGGCACCCTTGAGCGGTTGGGCTGGATGCTGCCACCAGGGAAGCCACAGGTCAACAATCCGTCGGCCGTCGAGGTATACCTCTCCAGACCCATGGACGGCGAAGACGAATGAATAGAGGCCGGTGGTCTTTGGGTGAATAGCCGCTTTCCAGATGACGCTGATGGTTTTGTGACCTTGGAGAGCCTGCTTCTGCATCATCGCCACAGCGGGATTTGCATCGCCACCCGTGTTGGTGTTCGTTTGCGCCCCTCCGCCATTGATTAAGATGTTTGCCTGCCGCACGATATGCGGTACACCGTTGTAATTCGCGTTGTTGTAATAATCCGCTACCACACCGGCTTTTCCGTCCGGCGTGGTCAGTGCGCCGCGCCCCCAATACCTGCGGTACGCGTCGTGCCAGGGAATGTCGGTCAATTTGACCTGCGCACCGACAACGGACTTGACACCCTGCCACAGCGTCACGGGTTTCATATTAGGCGGAACATGCGAACTCCCACCGCCGCCGGTGACGACCCGCTTTGCCCACGGACCGATGAAAACAATTCGCGTAGGGGTTTTCGGATTCAGCGGCAAAATACCGCCGCGATTTTTCAGCAGCACGGTCCCCTCCGCCGCCACCTTTTCGACCACACGATTATCGCCGGCGGTATCGGGCGGATGCCGATAAAACGGATTGTGCGGATCATTCAGGCCCATCGCCACGATCACTCGCAAGATCTGCCGAACATGCTGGTTGATCAGAGACATCGATATCCGGTGGGTTTGCAGCAGATGCGTGATCGCCGCGAGGGAATATTTATTGGTCCTCGGCATTTCGAGGTCCAGCCCCGCCTTGAGGTTGTCGCGGGTGTTGTAGACGCATCCCCAATCGGACATGGTCAGACCTCTGAATCCCCAATCGTGGCGCAGCACCCCCGTGAGCAGGGGCCCGTTTTCCGAGCCGTAGAGCCCGTTGATCCGATTGCATGCGGTCATCACGGCCCAGGCGTGCCCATGTATGACGGCGGCGCGAAAAGGAGGGAGATAAATTTCGTGCAGTGCGCGTTGACTGATGATGCAGTTGATCCACGGTCGCATGGTTTCAATTTCGTTGCCGACGAAGTGCTTGCAGCAGGCGGCAACATCTTCCGACTGTAGCCCGTGGATATACGGCACCACCATCTGCGAAGCCAGATAGGGATCTTCGCCTCCGATATATTCCATGGAGCGGCCATTCTGCGGCTGACGCAGGAGGTTCAATCCCGGCCCAAGCAGGATGCCGACATGCTTGGCACGGGCGTCAAGACCGATATGTCGCCCTTCAAGTTTCGCGAGCTTTCTGTTCCAGGATGATGTCAGGCAGGGCGCTGCGGGATAGGCGGTTGACGGTCCCCAATCTACGACACCGACAGTCGCATCACTCACGCGTATCAAGGGTATGCTGACACCCTTGATAGCATGAAGCGCCTCATGGCTATTGCCCGAGAGAAGACGAATTTTCTCCTTCAGGTTCATCTTGGCTTCGATGGCGGCAACTCGGCTGCTGATCTGTGCGGCGGTCAAACCAAGAGGCGAATATTCGACGACGGCAAAACCGCGATGAACCACCGATACGGCAAATAAAATTAAGATGGCGAACAAAAACAATCGTCGAGATAAAGGCCATCTTCGATGGCCCGCGCCGAAGACGAGCCCTGATCTGGGTAATAATGATATCATGTTTTGAGCTCCAGCACCCTGATAAATCACGCCAGACGACACAGTTTTGCATGTTAGACGCGCATTCATGAATTTGCAAACATATTTTTCGAAACGCATGGGTTAAATTGCGCAGCGGGGCGAGAATGGTGGGTTTTCCGACGCAGTTATGGTCGGTCGTCAGGTGGACACTTTATCTCCGCAGCCAAATCCAGCTATCACCAACGGGGAATTTCGGGTGGCATTTTGGGGTCGTCGGGTCATCGGTTAGTATTTGTTGAACCGGTTCAGATGACAAAGAGGAATTTATGGATCAAAACCCCGTATTACAACGCATGGCGTCAAGTATCGGTTACCTTCTCGCGGCGGTATTCATCTTTGCGACGGCCGCAGGCGTCAAAGGCCGGGTGATGATCCCTCCTACGGCGACGACCGCGCTGAAGATCGTATCGCATATTTCGGGTGTGCGAACGCGCCCTCCGACACTCGCGCCATCCATCAGATTTCCGGACGGCCCCCTGATGGGCAATGGCAGCCTCGGTGTCGCGGTTCAGGGTCGCAACACCGACACCATGTCGCTGTATCTGTCGCGTGAGGATTTTTGGAGCGTGCTCCGTGGACGTATCATGCCCATGGGCCGTCTCAAACTGACCATACCCGCGCTGGCCAACGGTTCGTACCTGACCCGGGAAAACATCGGCCCAGCCGATATTACGGGCCGTTTTACCAAACGCGGCGGCTACGCCTTGGCCTTCAAAACCTGGGTGGCCGATCCTGAAGACCTGGTGATATTAAAACTCACCAACATCGGCACCCAGCCGCTCCCGATGTCATCTCAGCTTCTTGACGCGTGGGGAACGCCGGGCGCGGTCGGCATGGCAAAACGGATGGGAGATATCCAGGTGCTTCGCGTCTCACCGGATACGGTCGATGCGCGGATCGGAGAGCCCAGCGGACGCGATCCGGCGGGCAAATTTTCGGGGGCCATTGCCGACGTACGCATTTATCCCCGGGCGACCGACGATCAACGCGCAGGAGACGTACCGCCAGCGCGATTTGCGTTTCTGACCCGACGATCTCATGTCCGTGCTCCCACCGGGCCATCCACTCGCTTGAATCTCGGCAATCTGGCGATGCCACAACGGGCGTTTACCGTCTCGGCATGGGTTTATCCGACGTCCAACCGGGGGAATCAGGCGATCTTCAGCGCCATGACCAGCAGAAAGTGGCTGTACTTTCGCGAGCCGGGCCCTAATCCGCCGGAAATATCGTACGGTTTTACGCTTTCGCTGCTCGACGGTCATCCCAGCGCGATGCTCAATCGTGTCCGCATCACCGCTCCGGCGAGGCTGCCGCTGCGCCGCTGGTCGCAAATTTCAGTCAGCTACACCGGCCGGACGCTTTCCATCCATGTTGATCACCGCATGACCGCGTCAACCAACCGATTCCCGCCGGCGCGGGATGTTGTTGGACCGGGCTGGGATTGGAATGCGATCCATCCCGGCGATAAAAAACTCCCATTTGACGGCTGTTCGCCGGTCGGTGTTCTGGCCACACGCATCATCGGCCAAGATGTCAGGCATTCAAATCGGAAAGCTGAATTCACGCTGCGACCGGGTGCCTCGGTGGTCCTTGCGATTTCCGCTCTTGATGATCGCGATACACCGCATGATCGGGCCGCCTCGCTCAAGCTACTCTCCAGCCTTGACCATGCCCGGCTTGAGAGCCTTTGGAAGAAGCACGTGAACTGGTGGCGGCAGTTTTGGAGCCGGTCTTACATTAAGATTCCGGATAAAAAAATCGAGGCCTTCTGGTATGGATCGCTGTATCTTTTTGCCTGCAGCAGCGCGCCGGGACATGTCGCACCGGGACTCTGGGGGAACTTCCTAACTGCGCCGCGCATGGGATGGAACGGCGATTACACGCTCGATTACAACTATGAAGCACCCTACTGGGCGGCCTTTCCGACCAACCATGTCAGTCTGGCCGAGAATTACGACCAGCCGCTGCTCGATTGGATGAAACGTGGCAAGGGACTGGCGCGACATCGACATTTCCGCGGCCTGCTTTATTACAGTCACCTGAGCCCATTGCCCGGATGGAGCGACGATGGCGCAAAAACCTTGCGCCAGAAATCCGACGCCCTTTTTGCGGCAGTGGACTGTATCATGCGCTGGAGGTATACACGTGATCCCGCGTATGCCCGCAGGGTATTCCCTTTTCTCCACGGCGTAGCTGAATTCTGGGACCATTATCTGGCGGACAAAGCCGGTGTGTACGTGGATTACAATGATGCAGCCGATGAACTTACAACCCCCCATGACATCAATCCGGCGACGAGTATCGCATTTTTAAGGATGCTTTATTCCGGGCTGCTGAGCATCAATCGGGCGCTTCATCTACACGACGCCGATGCCGTCGTCTGGAGCCATATTCTGCATCACCTCTCCCCGCTGCCGATATTTCCGGCGGCGAAAGTTTTTGGTCCCGGCGGCATGCAGAATAAGTTGGTGATTCGCTACACGGAACATGGTTTGAGATGGCTGGGGCCGGTCATCCGCAGCCACTGGCGATGGCACCATCCGGTATGGCCCGGGACGAGCGGATATTCGGTGGGAATGAATCCCACTCAGGTGATCTTTCCCGGCTGGGATATCGGACTGGAGAGTTCCCCCCGCCTGCTCAAGGCCGCTCGCGATACCGTCCACATCTATCAGATCTGGTACGACTACAACGACACCAACAGCTATTACGCAGCGGCGGCGGACATCGGCTACAACCCGGAAAGCATATTACGCCATCTGAATATTCTCATCGCCCATGCATCGTATCCCAGTTTTGTCTTCCAGATGGGCGGTGGAGGCGTGGAAAATTTTGCCACCGTTCCCACCGCCATCTGCAGCATGCTGCTTCAAAGTTATCAGAACACTATCATTCTCTTTCCAGACTGGCCCGCCAATCAGAATGCGAACTTCGGCAACCTCCTGGCCTGCGGCGATTTTCTCATCTCCAGCCGAATCGATCACGGGCAAGTTGTCTATGCGAAGGTCAAATCCCGACGCGGCGGCACGCTGCATCTCAAGAATCCTTGGCCGCACGCCGGTGCCGTGATTCATGCTGGTGATCAAGCCTCGACCATCTCGCATGCGAAGGTGATCGTTATCGCGACTCATCCCGGCGAGACGCTGGTGTTGACTCCACACTGATGCCGGCGCTTTCAGACCGGGATTCCAGACGGTTACCGATAACAGCATCTCGCGGATACGGCAGCAGGTGGATGATCCGGTATGCGGCAGTGCCGTCAAGGGCGCTCCGCGTGAAACAGGACGATCCGCAGTTGTTTCGCCGCGTCCATAGGGTCGGCAGCCCCGTTTCCCGCCCGATAGAATCAGCAAACGCTGCGTGGAGCAGGCCGCATTATCCGCACTCGCGCCCGGTTGCGCTCCATAACTATAATCTAATACTTTTTACTTGGAATAATCCGGCAAAACGCTAACATACGGCTCGCATCCGGACGATATGAGGGATGTGCTGATCGGATATCGCAACGACAAATCAATTGCGGATCGGCCAAGGTGAGTAAAAAATTGTGGAGTTGGAGAGATGATCATCAGATCGCCTTCAGTTTCAGGCTGCAGGTTTGTGCAGGATGTTCGTTGTGACGATTGCACCGAGGTCTGATTGCATGGAGGGAGTGAGAGGTTTATCACGCGCCGTTGAGAGTCAAGTCGGCGCCATCGACTGATACCACAGGTTGCGGTCGCAGCATGTCGCGAGTGTCGGTCGCCACAAAAAAGTCGGTTTGCACACCTTGCGGGCGGTGTACCTGCGAGAGAGAGAGTGATGAGGTGTCCAACTGGACTCGCTCGCCCCCGGAGGCAGGGGGAGAGCTACGTCCCGGCAACTCTACGGCTCACGCCGGAGAGTTGTCGGGCTTTTTTATTTTTGCATCGGATTCGAAAAGTTCCTCGCAACAATCCATTGCGGGTGGCAGCGTTACCCCGAACGGATGCACGCACTTTTGGCCGGCCACAAAAGACTGGCCGTCGGCAACCAGCCTGTCGCGATCGCACATTGCGGACAATTTAAAGACCGACTGTCCCAGGGTTGATTCGGGTATTATGCTGGTCCCAAACTGTCGGCGGGTGATGGCTTTCCGTCGGCGGTAAAGGAGTTATCACACGCGGTGGCCGGAGCACCGACAACATCTTAGATTAAGCGGTCTTTTACGACCAACGCGTGAAGGAATGACCTGGACAGATATGGGTATCGAGCTGGATTTTGATCTGATTGTGGTCGGCGGTGGGCACGCCGGGGCGGAGGCGGCATGGGCGGGGGCAAAATTGCTCTCCGGCACCGGCCGCGTCGCCTTGATCACCATGGACCCCGCCGCCATCGGCCGCATGAGTTGCAATCCCGCCATCGGCGGTCTGGCCAAGGGGCAGATGGTGCGCGAGATCGACGCCCTTGGCGGACTC